>VBHC01000146.1 GCA_005889535.1 Chloroflexota bacterium | reverse complement strand
GGCCGCCTGCTCCGCCACGGCGAGCACGACACCCAGCGCGGTCAAAAGCCCGGTCGCCCCAAGTCGAATCGTCCCGACATCATCGCCCCTGGCGAGCGCCGTTGCGGTATCTGGAGGGTGCGGCGCGACACAGGTATATCGGGGTGGGATGCCGGCCTGGCTCAGTCAGGGGATTCAAGGCCTCACCGGCATGGAAAATGCTCCGTACGCCCTCGCCGGCCCGACGCCGATAGCGGCCCTCCTCTTGGTGTATCCACCGAGAACAGGCACCAATACTTCGAAGATTCTGTGGGTTGTCAGCACGCCACGGAATAATGCACCGCTAACGATTCGAGTCAACCCAGCGGGAGCTGCCGAACCGGCGATCGCGGTTTCTCGCCCTGCCGACTCTGGCCCGGGAGAAATCTATCCAGATGGCGTCTCAGTGCCGACCTCTGGGTGCTGGCACTTCAAACTTCAGTGGGCTACAGGAAGCGCTGAGCTCGATCTGTCGTATTCGTCGTAGGCGACCGAATTAGCTCGCTGGAAACGTAAAGCTTGTCAGCACCGCGTTGAACGCGGCGTCGTACGTTCCGCCGGGCGCTTCCTCGATCTCATAGGTGTTGGCCTGGTGCTCGAAGACGACGATCATCGTTCCGTTCGCCGGTCCGGATTCGTTAACGACGATCCGGTCGGCCGAGATGCCCGCCACGCTCGTCTGCGTGACCTGGTTGCCCTGGGTGAGGCTGGCCTCCGCCTGGTCCTTTGGGCCGGCGACCACCCGCACCTCGATTGGCGGGTTGAAGGTCCCCGAGGACGGCACGTGGGCGGGAACCGTTGCGGACGGTCCGAACGCGACCACGCTGACAGCGCCCCCGGATCCGGGCTCGGCGGTATAGTCGCGTGTCGTCCAACCACCCGGAAAACACAGGTGATAGCCGAGCGTCGTGTGCTGGTAGCTCTGGCCCGCCTTGCAGCCGACTGAAGACGAGGCGGTTGCCTGGAGCGGAGGAGGCTGGCTCTGGTCATCGGCGCATCCACTCAATACGGTGGCGCTAAGCAGGCTGAACAGTACCGCCAGCAAGCGGGCATGGGCCACCGGGGAAGCGTACAGGAAAAGAGGCCGCCGAAAACGCTCCGCCTAGCGGAAGAGCGCGCCGGCCAGCCACCAGCAGGCGAGCACGCCCGCGACCGCCGGCGGGATGCCACCCAGCCGGGTCAGGATGGCCACGATCTGGGCGGGAATCACCCAGAACACGGAAACCGGATCGGCCTTGAGGACCCCGACCCGCGCCTGTTCCGACACCGGGCCCGCTTCTTCGTAGGAAGGGAACGCATGCGCCGCGAACGCGAGGCCGAGCCAGATCTGGACCCAGGTGACCCAGGTGACCGGAAGGTGCAGGACGACGCGCGGCGTCAGCCCGGGCGCGAGACACAACACCCCCAGCATCATCAGCACGAGCGTGGGAAGGTAGGTGATCGCGATGGCTGTGGAGAGCCGCGACGGCGCCTCATACACCGTGTACCCGGCCGGGTCGTCGACCCGGAAGTACTTGACCTCGTCGATCGCGAGTCCGGCCCGGTGCGCGATCGAGTACTGGATGGCGGTGCGTACAACCACTGCCGGGAAGCCGAACAGGTGGATGGTGCGGGCGATCAGCAGCGGGAACGCCCGAATCAGGCTGATCTGGGCGGTTGCCTTCGCCAGCTGGAGGGTATAGGGCGCCCCTCGCTTCACGGCGACACGCGCGACGCTGCCCAACCCCTCGGCCCCGGATCGAAGGACAGGCGCCGCGTGAGCGCGCCAGCGTGCCCAGGGGAGGGTGCGCAGGCTCGCCCAGAGCTGCTCGAACAGGGAGGGTGGCCGCTCGACGTTCGGCTGCGAGGCCCGTTCCGGCAAGGACGAGCCGGAGCCGGATGGCAGCCCCAGCGGGAGATCTTCCTGGATCGGGTCGAGTGCCCCGCTCATTTCGCCGCCGGCGGCGGCGCACTCGCCTGCCGGATCTTCACCACGAGGATGTCTTGCTCCTTGTTGCTATCCAGCGTGATGGCCGGATCAAAGCTCCGGGCGGTGTACCAGGCGGAGAGGCCGGCCTTGGGATCCTTGTCCAGAAAGTAGCAGTAGGCTTCGTAGCCCCAGGCCTTGGGCGAGTTCGGCACCGACTCGACGGCCTGCTCCATCTCTGCCGCGCAACCGGCGTAATCGGTGGTGGTCAGCCGCGCCTTGCCGTCCTGGTAATGACGAAAGCCATTCCAGGCGCCCGGAAGCCCGGCACCGGCCAGGAAGGTGAGCGCCAGGGTGACGCCGAGCACCGATAAAACCCACCCCGGCATATCGGGCAGGCCGCGACGGGCGCGGCGGAGCGGCTGAAGGGCGGATTCGTATCGCAGCAGCCGGTCGGCGATGTCGGCATCGGACGCTTCTGGTAAGGCCGGGCGGCGCAAGCGCTTGGCGTCGCGCAGCAGCATCACGGCGCCGTTGACATCACCGGCCGCATAGCGAAGATCGGCCTTGAAGACCAGCGCGTCCCGGGCCCCCGGGTCGCCGCGCAGCGCGCGGTCCAGGTAGTCGTCCGCCACAGCGGTTTCGCGCTTCCAGAAGGCGATCATGCCCTGGCCCAGCAGGGCGGCCGCGTTCTTGGGCTCCCGGGCGAGCACCGCGTCGTAGTCGGCGGCAGCGCCGGCGAAGTCCGAGATCCGGATCCGGGCCAGCCCCAGGAGCGTGCGCGCATCCGTAAAGTCCGGATGGACCTCGATGATCTTCGTCAGCAGGGTGACCGCCGGTTGCGGATCCTGGGCGCCGACGAACGCGTAGGCGAGGTAGTAGGCGGCGTACGCGTCGTCAGGACGCTTGCGCACCTCGGCGGCCAGCAGCGGGAGGGCGCCTTCGAAGTCATGCCGGCGAATCAGCGCCAGGCCATCGTTGATAGACATGTCGGGGCCTGCCGCGAGTAACGCCTCAATTCAAAGGTGCTTGCGCTAACCAGTCACTGGTCGAATCGGGGAACCTAGGCGGCCTTGTCTAGCCACCGCTCCGCGATAAACGCGAGAAAGGCGCGGTCGAAGTCCAGGCCCTCCAGCTTCGCTGTGGCGGGCCAGGTGTGGCGGACCTCGTCCTGCAGGCGGCGATATTCCTTGAGATCCAGTCCCTGGGCGAACTCCCAGGCTCGGGCGGCCAGTTCGGCGTTGAGGGGTTTCATGATGGCTCTCCTACTGAATACAACGTGCCCACCGGGCAAATGGATTCACCTGGCCGTTGCGTCACGCAACGTCCAAAGCGCAAGAACCCGCCCGCCGATCGCGTCAATCGGTTCATGCGATGGCCTGGGCTTCGGGGGGCGTTCATCCTCATCGGCGCCGCCGCGCTGATGATCATCCCCACCGTGCTGGTCTTAGGCGGGAAGCCGCGGCCGGCTGCGGTCGTGGCGCCCACCTCGCTTGGGTCCAACCGCGACGTCCGCGAATCCCGGCCACTACGTGAAAGCCCGGTCGCGCAGGCGACGCCGACCGCGACGCCGAGTGCGGCAGCCCCGACCCCGACGGCCACCGCCTCGACCCCGAGGCCATCGGTGGCGCCGACCCGCTCGGCCGCGCCGCCGCCGCCGCCCGCCCCGGTGGTGCCGTCCTTCTCACACGTCTTTGTGATCGTGATGGAGAACCACGAGTACGGCAGCATCATCGGTAGCGCCGCCGCGCCTTACATCAACAGCCTGGCCAGCACATACGCACTGGCGACGAATTACTTTGGCGCCTCGCATCCCAGCCTGCCGAACTACCTGGCGCTCACGGCGGGCAGCACGTTCGGCATCACCAGCGACTGCACGACCTGCTACGTGAGCGCGACCAACATCGCCGACCAGGTGGAGGCGAGCGGCCGCTCCTGGAAGGCATACATGGAAGACATGCCGAGCCCCTGCTTCACGGGCGCGTCAGCCGGAAACTATGCGATGAAGCACGACCCCTTCATGTACTACAACGACATCCGCTCCAATGCCGGCCGTTGCGCCGGTCACGTCGTCCCCTTCAGTCAGTTCGGGGCTGACATGAACAGCGGCCAGGTCCCGAACTTTACCTGGATCACCCCCAACATGTGCAACGACATGCACGACTGCGCCGTCTCAACCGGCGATGGCTGGTTGCGGAGCGTCGTCCCGACGATCACCGGTTCGGCGGCGTTTCGCAACGGCGGCGTGCTCTTCATCACGTGGGATGAGGGCTCGAGCAGCGCCGGTTGCTGCGGCGATGCCTGGGGCGGACGCGTCGCCACGCTGGTCATCTCGCCCAGGTCGATCCGTGGATTCCGGTCGAGCGTCGCCGAAAATCACTATGGCCTCTTACGGACCATCGAGGATGGCTTCCACCTCGCCCATCTGGGGGCAGCCGGATCCTCGAGTAGCACCCCGCTGCGCGAGTACTTCCGCTAGCCCGGGCGGCCGAGCTCGCGGATCGCGTCCAGCGACGCCATGTCATCGATCGACGACAGGTCGCCGGGTGGATCGCCGACGAAGACATTGCGAATCACGCGCCGCAGGATCTTGCCGTTGCGCGTCTTGGGCAGGCGGGGGATCACATGGACGGCGGCGGGCTTGAAGGGCTTGCCCAGCGACCGCTCGACGCTGCGGGAAACCGCCGACGGGATTGGCCTTGGGTCGGCATCGGGCCGGGCCACCGCGAACACGACGACAGACTGACCCTTGAGCGGATCCGGGACCCCGACCGCCGCGGCCTCGGCCACGTCCGTCCCGTCCAGTGCCGCCGCCTCGACCTCGGCCGGCCCCACCCGTTTGCCGGCGACCTTGATGGTGTCGTCAGACCGGCCGAGGATGTACCAGAGGCCGCCGGCATCGATCAAGGCCCAATCACCATGCACCCACACGTCCGGCCAGCGTGACCAGTAGGTTTCCAGGTAACGTGCCGGGTCCTTCCAGAAGCCGAGGGTCATGCCCAGGTAGGGCTGGCGGATCACCAGTTCGCCCACCTCGCCCGTGACCGGCTGACCCTGTTCGTTGAAGACCGCCGCGTCGACGCCGGGAATGGGGCCAGCGAAACTGCCGGGTCGCGACGGCGTCAGGAGGTTTCCCGACACGAGGCCGCCGCCGCACTCCGTGCCTCCCGAGTAGTTCATGATCGGGACCCGCTCTCGACCGACGACTTCGAAGAGCCAGGTCCAGGCTTCGGGGGTCCACGGTTCGCCGGTCGAGGCCAGGACGCGCAGGGCAGGGATCGGCTTGCGCGGCGCGGCGCGATCACCGGCCGCCATCAGCACGCGGGTCAGCGTCGGAGAGATGCCAAGGTGGGTGACGCCCTGCCGCTCCGCCACCGCCCAAACCCGCGCCGGATCCGGATGATCGGGCGCGCCGTCGTACAGGACGGCGGTGCCGCCCAGCATCAGGCTGCCGAAGACGAGCAGCGGCCCCATCACCCAGCCCATGTCCGTGATCCACATCACCCGTTCTGCCGGCCGGACGTCCATGCCCAGCGCCCAGTCCTGGGCGCTCTTGATCGGCAGTCCGGCGTGGCCGTGCACGGTGCCTTTGGGCCGTCCGGTGGTGCCCGAGGTATAGAGCAGCAACAGCGGATCATCGCAGGCCATGGCTTCGGTCGGCACCCGGTCCCGGTCGGGTCCCACGATCTCGTCCCATGGAACGTCCCGATCCTGCCGCCGTGGGGCGTCGCCCCCGGCGCCGTTCACCACCACAAGCCGCTCCAGTCCGGGCAATCCCTCTGCCGCCTGGGCGGCGACCGGATACATCGGGACCGTCCGTCCCCTGCGGATGGCGGCGTCGGTGGTGATCAGCACCCGGGCGTCCGCATCGGCGAGTCGTTGACGGATCGCCTCAGCGCCGAAGCCGGAGAAGAGCGGGACGGCGACGGCGCCCAGCTTGGTGCAGGCCAGCAGGGCGACCGCATTCTCGATGACCAGCGGCAAATAGAGCCCCACCGCGACCCCGCGCTCGACGCCGATGCTATGGAGCCCGGCGGCCGCCCGCTCCACCAGCTCCTCGAGCTCGGCGTAGGTCAGGCGGCGGGTGGCTCCGCTCTCGGTCTCGCCGATCATCGCGAGGCGGTCGGGATCGTTCTGACGATGCCGCACGACCGCGGAGTCGTAGGCGTTGAGCCGGCCGCCGGGAAACCATCGGGTGAAGGGGATGCCGGCCGAGGTGTCCATCACCTCGTGATACGGCGTCGACCAGACAATACCGAGGTCCTTGACCAGGGCATCCCAGTACCAGCGCGGCTCGCGAGCCGCCTTCTGACACAGTTCCGGGTAGCTGGCGCAGCCGTGCCTCCGCATGAAGCGCCAGAGCCGGCTCGAGCGCGCCTGTTCCTCCGTCGGTGACCAGGCCGGCTCCGCGCTCATCCGGCCTTCATCGTATCCCCGGTCCAAAACCCGTCCGGGTCAGCCTTGCGGATATAAGCGAGCTCATCCGTCGATGGTGGCGCCGTGGCGTCGATGCCCTCGTCGATCGCCAGTGGAAAACCGGTGGCCTGGCGCACCTGCTCGGGCGTCACCCCCGGGTGCAGCGTGACGGCTCGCACCCGGCCACTCGAGAGGTCGAAGACGCCGAGGGTGGTGATCAGCGTTGCCGGACCACCGCGGCGGCGACCCGGAAAGTGCCCGGGGGACGTGATGTAGTCGACTCGCTCACGGAAGCGACGTGGTTCGTGTTCCATGATGAGCACGGTCCGTCCCGCCAGCGAGGCAATATCGCCGCCGCCGCCGCTGCCGGGAAGACGCACCAGGGAGCCGCTGCCGCTGGTCCGGGTGGTGTTGAGATTGCCGAGCGGATCGATCTCCGCCCCACCGATGAACCCGACATCCACGCGTCCCTGCTGGAGCAGGCTCATCACGTCGTTGAGCCCGAGGCAGGCGACGGCGCCGGCGATGTTGGGAGGGTCGCCCATGGTGTAGATGAAGGCCTCGGCCGGTCGATCCCGGATGACACCGTTCTCGAAAAGCCCAACCGCATCGGGCGCGTGGGTCGCCTTGGCGAGCCCGAAGCCGAGCAACGGAAGCCGCATGCCGACAAACACGATTTCGCCGTCCCGGATCTCGCGAGCGGCGGCCACCACCATCAGTTCCCGCCGCGTGTAGGTCGCGATCATGGGGCGAAATTGGCGGCGGCGGCGAGCCGACGGTCACGGACGCGCAACCGCTCCGCGGCGGCGTCGCCCATGTGCCGCAGGTAGGCCTGACGGTCGGGGAGATCGAGCACCCACTCGCGCAGCCATGCCTGGAAGCCATCCAGCGTTCGAGAGTCCCGGTGGTAGCGCAAAAATGGCTCGAAGTCCCGCCGCCAGTAACCCTGCACGGATGAGGGCAAGGCCCCGCCCGGCTCCTCGACGACCGCCGTTACCAGGAAGCCAGGGATCACTGTGCGGTTGGGGTCGCTGCGGATCACCGCCTCGGGCACGATCTCTTCGCAGGTAACGATCGTGCGGCGTGCGGCATAAGCAGCCTCGACAGTGAGTCCTAGGTTGCCCCACAGGTGTGCATTCCCCTGGACGTCCGCGCGCTGCACGTGAACGATGGCGACGTCCGGCTTGACGGCTGCCACCGCGAGCAGGCTGGGGCCGCCAAACGGATCGTCGACCGGCCGGATGTGGGGATGGCCGCGGACGATGTCACCCCCGATCCCGGTGAAGGTCGGAAGATAGGGCAGACCCATGGCGGCAGCCTTGAGCGCCAATCCAACCGTGAAGTTCGAGTGGTCCTCCATCACGATCCGGCGCGGCACGCCCTGCTCGTAGGCTCGCCGAAAGCCATAGCCCGATCCGCCCGCCACGTTGCCGACCCAGGCCGCGATCACCTTCGCGACATTTCCAGCGGCGATCAACTGGTCGAACGCCATGTCCGAGATCGGCCCGATCAACGTCAGGTCGCGCCGCTGCTGCCGGATGATTTCGTGAACCGCGGCGAACGGAATTCCCGACTCCAGGGCCAGGCCCAGGGCGATGGAATCGCCGTCATGGACATGCTCGGCGATCGCCTCGTGGAGGCCCCGGCGCTTGTGCGTCAGTGGTGACTCCAGGCCGGCGCTCGCCTTTCTTGGAAGGCGCGGATGCCTTCATCGGCATCGTCCGACGGGGCGACCGTGGCTTTGTAGGTGGCGATGGCGGCGTCCAGCCGCGACAGCAGCGCGGGCGCCCGCTGACCCCGGGTCGCACTGGTGAGCCCCCGCAGCGCCACCGCACTGTGCCCGGCAAGCTCGGTCGCGAGCCTGTCGGCGGCTTCCGCCAGCCGGTCCTTTCCGACGACCTGCTGCACGAGCCCCGCCTGCTGGGCCGCGCGGGCGTCGATGGATTCGCCGAGCAGCAACCCCATCGCGCGCGGCCAGGTGCAGCGCTCCGGCAGGCAAGCCGCAGCCACCGGTGGAAAGGCGGCGAGCTTGATTTCGGGGAAGGCGAGGACCGTGTCCTCAGCCGCGATGACTATGTCGCACAGCAGCGCGATCTCGGCGCCGCCGCCCAGGGTCGACCCCTGGATCGCGGCGATCGTGAGCGGTTTGAGATTGAGCAGAAGCCGCGCGTTTTCGCGGACTTCCGCCAGCATCGCATCCAGCCGGGAGGTGCTGTGATCCGCAACGTCGACCCCTGCCGAAAAGGCGCGCGGCAGGGCGCTGCGCAACACGAGCACGCGGATCGCCGGAGCGTCGCACTGTTGCAGCGCGCCGTTCAGCGCTCGCAACGTATCGATGTCCAGGACGTTCAGCGGCGGTCGATCCAGCGTGACGTGGGCGATCCCATCGAGGATCCGAATCGTGACTGGAACCGAAGACCGCTCGGATGCCGCCACCGTCGGTAATGCTAGTACGCTAGCTGCATGCAAACGTGCCCGCGCTGTCGCCGCTCGGTGGCGCCGGAGGCGGCCTTCTGTCCGCATTGCGGCGCCCAGCTTCGGGTTCAACCGGTCCAGGGCGAGATCATCGATGGCACGAAGCGTTTTGCCAGGAATCGGCCCATCAGGCCAGGCCGTGCCGCCCGGCTCTCCATCGTGCCTGGCCTCGGCCATTGGTACGCGGGAGCCCCGCTGAAGGGCCTGGCGTTTTTCGCCGCCATCATCGGGCCGCTCGTGGTTGGGACGGAATTGGACCTCACCGTCGTCGGAGCCATGGTGGGGATCCCGCTCGACCTTGGTGGCCTTGGGCTGTGGGCGTTCTGCGCCTACGACGCCTACCGCACGGCACGAAATCGGATGCGCCCGGCAGCCTGAGCCGAGCCGGATCCGCAATACGTCGGGCAACCGACGCAATGGCGCTCGCAACCTTCGTCGCCTAATGTCGCGGTGTGGCGCGGGAGCGGAGGGTGCTGCTGGTTGAAGACGACGCCGACGTCGCCGACCTGTATCTGGGGCAACTTCGGCGCGACGGCGTGCCGGTCGAGCACGTGCGGACCGGCCAGGACGCCGACATCTTCGCCCGCGGCCGGGTTCCGGTTCTGATCCTGATCGACCTCAAGCTGCCCGATCTCGACGGCCGGGAGCTGATCGAGCGCTGGAGCAGCGACCCGACCTGCGGCGCGATTCCCATCTGGATCCTGAGCAACGCCATGCCCGAGGACAACCTCTGGTGGCACGCCGCTCCGAATGTTCAGCGTTACTTCCTGAAGTCAAGAGTTGTTCTCTCGCGGCTCAGCCTGGAGATCCGGGCGACGCTCGGCCTCCCGTACGGCGAGCGGATCAGCAACCGTTTGGCCGGTTAGCCCGCCTCTCGATAATTGGCCAGTGGAAAGCCCCGCCGCGGCGCTGCCGCCGTCGCCGCAGGAGCGGCTGCGCTGGCCCGATCTGCTCCCGGTTCTGGCGTTCACGATCCTGGGAATCATCCTGGTGATCGCGCTGGCGGTGGGGCTGGCTCGGCTCAATCGGCCCTTCTACCGCGCCAACCTGGGGACGATCGGACTGACGGCGGCGCTCGTCGTCTACCTCGCCTTCGGGGCGGGAATCGCGGTCGCGCTTCGGCGCCTCCGGTCGCCGCTGGCCTTTCTCGGCCTGCACTGGCCGACCCTCCGTGACGTGGGATTGACGCTGGCGCTGATCGTGCCCTGGTACGTGGGGGTGGGGGTGGTCACCGCCTTGTCCGGGGCGGTGCTCAACCGCGGGCTGCCGGTCCCGAGCAATGCCCGCCAGCTTTTCATCCAGCATCCGCAAGGACTCCACATCCTGGTGCTGGCCCTACTGGTCACAGCCGTGGCCGCCCCGCTCTGCGAGGAGGCATTCTTTCGCGGCATGTTGTTCCGACTGCTACGCACGCGTGTACCGGTATGGGCGGCGGTCCTACTGAGCGCGACGGCCTTCGGCCTGGCTCACGCGAGTCCAGCGGTTAGTGTCGCGCTCCTGCCGGTCTTCACCTACATGGGAATCGTGCTGGCGGTCATCTATGCCTGGACCCGCTCGCTGACAAACACGGTGCTGTTGCACTCGCTCAATAACGCCATTGGCACGATCGCCGTCTACGTGCTGCTGACCCGGTCGGTCAGCTGATCGGTCGGGATCAGCGCCACCTTCTGCTTCGGCACCCGGTCGACGACCACCTCCATCGGCGCGTTGCGCACGACGTGTTCCGCGATCCGTCCGAGCGGGCCCTCATTGGGGCGGTTCTGGTAACTGATGCCCATCACGATCAGGTCGGCACCTTCCTCGCGCGCGATCTCGACGATGCGGTGGCCCGCCTGCCGCGCCCCGAGGACTTTGGTCCGCGGCTCGATGGCGTGCTGGGTGGCGATGAAAGCGGCCGCATCGAGCGCCCGCTGGATCCGTGGATCCTTTTCAGGCATGACCAGGGGAGCCTGGAGCGGGATCTCGTGGACGTAGACAATCACCATCTCGGCTTTGTGGCCCTGGTTCAGCCGCGCAGCCAGCTCCACGGCGCGGACCGACGCGCCCAGATCAAGAATGGGCACGAGAACCTTGCGGATCGCCTCCACCGAGCGGACCGTGCTGGTGGCGCCGCGCGGGGCAGGTGGTGGGACCCGCAGCATCCAGCCAAGCGTGCCGGCCAGGCCGATGGTGAAGGCGACCGCGATGGTGACACCGGCCGGATTGAGGGCGAGGCTCAAGGTCGCAGCCGGTCGGCAACCTGCAGCCGCCAGGCACCAAACGCCAGCAGGCCGATCCCGGCGATGGCATAGGGAATGGAATGAACCTGGATCACATCGCGCACCAGGATCAGCAGGCCGAGCACGATGGAGGCGACTCCGACCGCCTGAGTGAATCGATAGGGCGTCATTCCGCCCCCTATTTCTCGAAGAAGCGCTTGACCTTGTCGGCGCCGATGGTGGTCGGACAGATGGTTTCCAGGCCGAGCTCGGCATAGACGTCCGCTCGCGCCGGGTCGTAGATCCGGCAGATGACTTTTTTCACGCCGAACTCGTGTTGGGCGAGCTGGGCCGCCATGATGTTGGTGGTGTCGGCATTCGTGACCGCGACGAACGCCTCAGCCCTTTCGGTGCCCGCCCGGCGCAAGATATCCTCGTCGACCGCCGAGCCGAAGACCATCTCCCCGGCGAAGTCCTCCCCAAGGCGGTTGAAGGCCGCCTCACTGAAGTCCACGACGGTCACGTTGTCGCCCTCTTCACTCAGCTGCCGGGCCAGGCTCGAGCCGACCCGCCCGCAGCCCACGATCACCGTGCGCATTTGCTCTCCTAGACTAACTCTACCCGCGCGGCACGAACGCAATCGGGCACTCGCATTCGTTTAGCGCCCAAATCGCGAGGGTATATACCGCCCAGCTTGCCCCCGGCGCCCCGTGTGCCAGGGCCGCGGAAATGAAGGAGAAATCACAATGGCAAAGACAGTAGGCATCGACCTGGGCACCACCAACTCGGTGGTCGCGGTCATGGAAGCCGGCGAGCCGGTCGTCATTCCAAATGCCGAAGGTGGCCGGACCACACCGTCCGTCGTCGCCTTCACCAAGTCGGGAGAGCGCCTGGTGGGCCAGCTGGCCCGTCGCCAGGCCGCCGTCAACCCCGAAAACACGGTGTACTCGATCAAGCGGTTCATGGGCCGCAACTACAACGAAGTCGATCGCGAGCGGAAGATGGTCCCCTACAAGACGCTGGCCGGCAAGGACGGCCGGGTCGAGGTCGAGATCCAGGGCCAGCGGTACACGCCCGAGCAGATCTCGGCGATGATCCTGCAGAAGCTCAAGACCGACGCCGAAGCCTACCTCGGCGAGAAGGTGACGGACGCCGTCATCACCGTGCCAGCGTACTTCAACGATTCGCAGCGGCAGGCGACCAAGAACGCCGGCCAGATCGCCGGCCTCAACGTGGTCCGGATCATCAATGAGCCGACCGCCGCGTCGCTGGCGTACGGCCTCGACAAGAAGGAGAACGAGAAGATCCTCGTCTTCGACCTCGGCGGAGGCACCTACGACGTCTCGGTCCTGGAAGTCGGCGAAGGCGTTTTCGAAGTCAAAGCGACAAATGGCGACACCCACCTCGGTGGCGACGACTATGACCGCCGGCTGGTGGACTACATCGCCGACGAGTTCAAGAAAGAGCAGGGGATCGATCTGCGAAACGATCGCCAGGCCCTGCAGCGGCTGACCGAGGCGGCCGAGAAAGCAAAGATCGAGCTGTCCAGCCGGATGGAGACCGACGTCAATCTGCCGTTCATCACGGCCGACCAGAACGGTCCCAAGCACCTTGACATCAAGATCTCGCGCGCCAAGTTCGAGCAGCTGACCGCGGACCTGAGCGAAAAGACGGTCGCCCCCTTCCAGGCCGCCCTCAAGGACGCCGAGCTAACCCCCGGCGACCTCAACGAGGTCATCCTCGTCGGCGGGGCAACCCGGATGCCGGCGATCCAGGAGCTGGTCAAGAAGCTGACCAACGGTAAGGAGCCACACCGCGGCGTCAACCCGGATGAGGTAGTGGCCGTCGGCGCTGCCATCCAGGCCGGCGTCCTGAAGGGAGAGGTCAAGGATGTCCTGCTGCTCGATGTCACCCCGCTGTCGCTGGGCATCGAGACCCTGGGCGGCGTCATGACCAAGCTCATCGAACGCAACACCACCATCCCGACCTCCAAGAGCCAGATCTTCTCGACGGCATCTGACAGTCAGCCGTCGGTGGAGGTTCACGTGCTCCAGGGCGAGCGCGATATGGCCTCCGCGAATAAGACACTGGGCAAGTTCCATCTCGACGGCATCGCGCCGGCGCCGCGTGGAATCCCGCAGATCGAAGTGACCTTCGACATCGACGCCAACGGCATCCTCAATGTCCGTGCCAAGGACCTGGGCACCGGCAAGGAGCAGAAGGTCACGATCACGGCCTCCACGACGCTGAACAAAGACGAAGTCCAGCGCATGGTGAAAGACGCCGAGGCGCATGCCGAGGAAGATCGCAAGCACAAGGAAGAAGTCGAAGCCCGTAACCAGGCGGACAGTCTGGTCTACCAGGCGGAGAAGGTGCTGAAGGACAACGCCGACAAGATCGACGCCTCGATCCGGTCGGAGGTCGAGAGCAAGATCGAGCCGGTGAAGCAGGCCATCAAGGACAACGATGTGGATCGCATGCGGACGACGAGCCAGGAGCTAGCCGGATCGATGCAGAAAATCGGCGAAGCCGTCTACAGCCAGGCTCAGGGCGCCGGCGCCGGCGCACAGTCGGCCACCGGTACAGAAGGCCCGGGTTCTGGCAAGTCCGGTGACGGCGACGTCGTCGACGCCGACTTCAAAGAGGTCTAACCAAACCGCGCAGTTGCGGCGTCGAGCGGCTCGCGGCGCGCTCGCGCAGAATTCCATCGCGCTCGCAGGCTCGCACGAGCCGCCTCCGCCGCCTGCGCTTATTCGGCCGAAAGGCCGGGGCGCAGAAGCGCCCTGAGTGCGGCGGCCTGAAGGCCGCTAAGCCCTGCAGAAGCGCCCTAAGTGCTGATCAGCGAATCGGGAGTCGCTGCTGTCCGGAGTTGACCGGCACCCGTCGTAACACGAAGTCCTCAGCGTGCACCGTGTCCGGAACCCGGTGCTCCTCGATCTCTTCGCGCTCGATCGGCTTCACGCGCCAGCCGCGGTGGTAGACGAGATCGCCACCGAGGTACGCGCTGGCCAGCAGCCCCAGCGTCGAAATCCCACCCAGCCAGAGGCCGCGCCGTGATCCGGGCCGCTTGAGATTGCGGCCGGCCAGCGACGCAATGCCCACGCCGACCGCGGCCAGATTCAGGAGCCCGTGCGTGAGCCCGGTGGTCTGGGCCGGGTCATCGACGTCCATCTGCAGGTAGTCGGCAATCCCGAAGAGCGCGGTCGGGATGGCGAGCGCCACCCCCGCCGCGGTGTTGACATAGCCGGCTCGCTCCAGCTCCGGCTGCCGGGCCACTCGTCCCCAGAGCGAAAAGGCAAACCCGGTCGGAATCAACGCCGCCGGCAGATCCGTCGACAACGCGTGCAGCGGATGCCCCATGATCACGGGATTGATGGCCGGGAGTCGGCGCCGGACGCGTTCCCAGCGGCGAACCCAGGAAGTCGTCAGTTCGGTGGACATGCGCCCAAGTTTAGTCAGTATTCTGAATCGGGTACATCCTGACCGTGCCATTCAAGCCTGACCGTTTGACGGAGAAGACTCAGGAAGCCATCCAGCAGGCGCAGGCGCTTGCCCAGGAGGCCCAGCAGCAGGAGATCACGCCCGAGCACCTCCTGCTGGCGCTGCTTCAGCAGGCCGATGGCACCGTGCCGCCGATCCTACAGCAGATCGGCGTTGATCCGACCCGCGTGGCTGCTGACCTGAAGGCGCAGCTCGATCGGCTGCCCAAGGTCTACGGCGCCGAGAGCTACCTGGGATCGCGACTCCGCCGTCTGCTGGACGCGGCCTGGGCCGAGATGGAGCGGCTCAAGGACGAATACATGTCGACGGAGCACATTTTGCTCGCCATTGTCGACGAAGCCAACAGTGAAGGCGCTCGCCTGTTGCAGCGCGCGGGGGTCTCACGGGAGAAGATTCTCCAGGCGCTCACCCAGGTGCGCGGATCGTCGCGGGTTACCGACCCTGCTCCCGAGTCGAAGTTTCAGGTACTCGAGAAGTACACCCGCGATCTGACGGCGCTGGCTCGCGAAGGAAAGCTCGACCCGGTCATCGGCCGCGAGCAGGAGATCCGGCGCGTGATCCAGGTCCTCTCCCGCCGGACCAAAAACAACCCGGTGCTGATCGGCGAGGCCGGCGTCGGCAAGACGGCGATCGTCGAGGGGCTGGCCCAGCGGATCGGCCAGGGCGACGTGCCCGAGTCCTTGAAGGACAAGCGGGTGGTGGCCCTCGATCTTGGCTCACTGATCGCCGGCACCAAGTATCGCGGCGAATTCGAGGACCGGCTCAAGGCGCTTCTCAAGGAGATCGAGTCGTCGAATGGCCAGGTCATCCTCTTTATTGACGAACTCCACACGCTGGTGGGAGCGGGCGCCGCCGAAGGGGCGATGGACGCCTCCAACCTGCTCAAGCCGGCGCTGGCGCGCGGCCAGCTTCGCTGCGTTGGCGCCACCACCCTGGACGAGTACCGCAAATACATCGAGAAGGACGCGGCCCTCGAGCGGCGGTTCCAGCCGATCTTCGTCGGCGAACCTTCGGTCGAAGACACGATCTCGATCCTGCGCGGGCTCAAGGAGAAGTACGAGGTTCACCACGGCGTACGCATCACCGACTCGGCGATCGTGGCCGCGGCCATGCTGTCCCAGCGATACATCACCGATCGGTTCCTCCCCGACAAAGCCATCGACCTGATCGACGAGGCCGCCTCCAGCCTCCGGATGGAAATCGACAGCCTGCCGAGCGAGCTGGATGAGATCGAGCGCCAGATCCGGCAGCTCGAGATCGAACGCCAGGCGCTCAAGAAGGAGCAGGACCGCGCCTCGAAAGACCGGCTCAATGCGATCGAAAAGGAACTGGCAAACCTCCAGGAAAGAAGCCGGGCGATGCGCTCGCAATGGCAACAGGAGAAGGCACTGATCCAGCAGATCCGCGAAATCAAAGCCCGTCAGGAGCAGTTGCGGCTCGACGCCGAACGGGCCGAACGCATGGCGGATTTCGAGCGGGCCGCGCGCCTCAAATATGGTGAAGTCCCGGCGCTCCAGAAGGAGCTCGACGCGAAGAACAGCGAGCTGGTCGCGCTGCAGAAGGACCATCGCCTGCTGAAGGAAGAGGTCGACGACGAGGACATCGCCCGGATCGTGTCTCGCTGGACCGGTATTCCGGTGCAGAAAATGCTCGAGGGTGAGGTCCAGAAGCTCCTGAAGATGGAAGAGCGCTTGCACGAGCGCGTCGTGGGTCAGGACGAGGCTGTCACAGCGGTCGCCAACGCCGTCCGACGCGGGCGCGCCGGCCTGAGCGATCCAAACCGTCCCATCGGATCGTTCATCTTCCTCGGGCCGACCGGCGTCGGAAAAACGGAGCTGGCCCGCTCGCTGGCGAATTTCCTGTTCGACGACGAGCAGGCCATGGTGCGGATCGACATGTCGGAGTACATGGAGAAGCACACTGTCGCCCGGCTCGTCGGCGCGCCGCCTGGCTACGTTGGCTACGAGGAGGGCGGCCAGCTCACCGAGGCGGTGCGGCGCCGGCCCTACAGCGTCATCCTCTTCGACGAGATCGAGAAGGCGCACCCGGACGTGTTCAACATCCTGCTGCAGATCCTCGAGGACGGCCGCCTCACCGACGGCCAGGGCCGGACTGTCGACTTCCGCAATACGGTCATCATCATGACCTCGAACCTGGGGAGCCACCTATTGCAGGATCCCAAGCTATCGGAGGCGGACCGGCAGCGGCTCGTGCTGGACACGGTGCGGCAGAACTTCCGTCCGGAATTCCTCAACCGCGTCGACGAGATCATCATCTTCAAGCCACTCAGCCGCGAACAGATCAAGTCGATCGTCGACATCCAGCTCGAGCGACTCCGCAAGCGACTGGCGGAGCGGCGGATCGCCTTGCAGCTGACCCCGGCCGCCCTGGAGCTGATCGCGAACGAGGGCTACGACCCGACCTATGGCGCCCGGCCGCTCAAGCGCGTCATCCAGCGCCGAATTCAGGATCCACTGGCGATGGCGATTCTGGACGGCAAGTTCGGCGAAGGCGACACGGTAGTGGTCGATGCCGAAAAGGGCGAGCTCATCATGCGAAAGGCGGGCCGGCCGGAGGCCGCCGCGGTCGCCGCCTCATGAGACGCCGCTGCGCGCTGGGCTCAGTACAATAGCCGAGCGCTGTCGAGCCGCCTTAGCTCAGCGGTAGAGCAATGGTTTCGTAAACCATCGGTCCGGGGTTCGAATCCCCGAGGCGGCTCCAGATTTTGAGTACGAATCGACCCGTCACCAATGTCTCGCGCCGGTCGGGTTGACGGCAATGCCGACGGCAACGCCACGGAGGAAGGCCGCGTCAGGCATCTGAGGGCCACCGATTGACGGCAGAGCCGCCGCGCCATACACTCGGCGTACACGAGGGGAACCGGAAACTAGGAGGGGCACGACATGGGGGCACCGGCGCCGCAACCCGCACCTGCACCCGCGCCCAAGAAGGGCCACGCGCTTCGCAATCTCGGCATCGGCTGCGGCGGGCTCCTACTGCTGCTCATCATCATCGGTATCGCCTCCCAGGGCAGCAACAACTCCACGAACTCGAACCAGGCACAGACCAGCCAATCCTCATCGCCTCGCGGCACACCGACGCCAACGCCGACACCCATTCCAGACATCGCGCTGAGCGGCCGGGGCCAAACCGCGACGCAGGCGTTCCCGGTCGTAGGCGGCTTGACGCTCTTCAAGGCGCAATGTGGGTGCCGCGGTAACTTCAACGTAGAGATCGATGACAGCAACGGGCAAATGAAGGACATTCCCATCAATGTCATCGGCGCCTACACCGGAGCGGTGGCCGAGGCCCTTGATGCCGGGCGTTACATCCTCAAGATTGGCGCCGATGCCGCCTGGACGATTACGGTGTCGCAGCCCCGGCACACACCAGCTGCCGGCCTACCACAGACATATACCGCGCACGGGCAGCAGGTCGTCGGGCCATTCTCGTCAAGCGGAGCGGTCCGCTTAGCTGCGCAGAACAAAGGCAGCAGCAACTTCGTCGTCGAGATTAGGGGTGATGACGGCTCACAGGAGGATATCCCCATCAATGAGATTGGCAACTACAACGGTTCTACCCTTTCGGGTCTTAGCGGCGGAAGCCATTGGCTGGGCATTAACTCCGATGGCAATTGGACCATCACAGTCAGTAAGCCCTGAAGGGACGGGAAAGGAGAGCGCCTCACCGATAGACGCCTCGTCGAGCTTGCTTTACCTCACCACCCTTGGCTCAAGCAGGTATATGCGTCGGGCACTGAATGGATCCACCTAA
>VBHC01000124.1 GCA_005889535.1 Chloroflexota bacterium | reverse complement strand
TTCTCGGTTTGGTGCTGCACGAGGTGGCGCATGCCGCCGTGGCGGTCGCCCGCGGCGATCAAACGCCACGCGTCGACGGCCGGCTGTCCCTTCATCCCCGGCAGCATCTCGATCCGCTGGGCACGCTGGCGGTCTTCTTCGTCCACTTCGGCTGGGCCCGGCCGCTGCGCCTGAACCCCTATCGGTTGCGGGGCAGCCTCGACCTGGCACTCGTGTGGCTGGCGGGGCCGCTCGCCAGCCTGCTGCTCGCCATCGGACTCTCGATTCCCGTTAAAGTGCTGCTGGCATCGGGTTTTGTGGGACTGGATTCGCCGATATTCCAGCGGCTCCTGGTTGCCTTCTATTTCAACGTCGTCCTTGCCGTCGTGAACCTCCTGCCCATCCCGGGGCTGGACGGCTATAACGTCCTCAGCGCGCTCTTCCGGCGACGTTTCGCGAGATTCTTTCTCCAGGTCGACAACAACCGGCAGGCGATCCTGGTGACCGTGATCCTGACCATCCTGCTTGCCCCCTTTGTGCTCAGCACACTCCGGATCTCCGATTCGGGGAGCGTTTTCGATCTGGTTTACGACCCAATCGCGGGCGCCTTGTTGGGCAGCAGCGTGCGCCCAACCGGGTTTTGATGGACACCCTTCGCGCGCTCCCGAGCGTGCATCAACTGCTCGAGGAATCGGAAGCGGTCGCGATGGTCAGCGCGCATGGCCGCCCGCTGGTGCGGTTCGCGGTGCAACGCGTTCTCGACGAGGAGCGCGCCAGCGGTGCCGTCGCTGAGCCGCCGATGCGGTGGGCCCGGGTTGAGCGCCTGATTCGAGAATTGCGACGGCCTCGGCTCCGGCCGGTCGTGAATGCCACCGGAGTGATTCTCCATACCAACCTCGGCCGGGCTCCGCTGGCGAGGGCCGCGGCGGAAGCCGTCGCCCGCGTGGCGAGCTCGTACTCGACCGTCGAATTCGATCCGCTGACCGGCCGGCGAGGCCGGCGCCATGACCTGCTCGGCGAGCTGCTGCGGTACCTGACCGGCGCCGAGGCCACCGCGGTTGTCAACAATTGCGCCGCCGCGGTGCTCCTGATGTTGACGGCACTGGCGAGGGGCAAGGAGGTCATCGTTGCCCGCGGCGAGCTGGTCGAGATCGGCGGCGGATTTCGAATGCCGGAGGTCATGCGCCTTTCGGGTGCACGTATGGTCGAGGTCGGCACCACGAATCGAACCCGCGCCGAAGATTACGCCGCTGCGGTCACGCCGAAAACGGTGGCCATCATGAAGGTGCACGCCAGCAACTTCCAGGTGGTCGGCTTCACCGAGAGCGTCGAGCTGAAACCTCTGGCCGCCATCGCCAGGCAGCATCAGTTGTGGCTGCTCCATGACCTGGGAAGTGGCGCGCTGCTCGACACGACGACCTATGGCCTGGCGGCCGAGCCGCGCGTGCAGGACAGCCTGCTTTCCGGCGTCGACCTGGTGGCGGCCAGCGCCGATAAGCTGTTGGGCGGCCCGCAGGCCGGTTTGCTGCTCGGTCGGGCGGACCTGGTGGAGCGCGTCATGAAGCACCCACTGGCGCGCGCGGTACGGGTCGATAAGCTGACCATTGCGGCGCTGGGCGCCACCCTTGACCTCTACCTCACCCAGTCATTCGACGAGGTGCCCATCTGGAACATGCTGCGGGCGTCCGCCGATTCGGTTCGACGCCGAGCCCAGGCCTGGCAGAGCCGCCTGGCAGAGTTGGGCGTTGCCGCCGACGTGGCGGCCGCAGAGTCGACGGTGGGCGGGGGATCATTGCCCGGCGAACGACTACCCACCACTGTTGTCGCCATCACGCCGCGCCAAGGCGGTGCAACGGACTTACTGGCGCGTCTCCGCGCGCACGAGCCTGCGGTCATCGGACGAATCGTCGAGGAGCGGGTGCTGCTCGACCCCCGCACCGTGCTGCCGGGCGAAGATGACGCCGTGATCGACGCTGTGGCCGGCTCAATGTCATGACGGAGCCGATTGCCGGCTCCTTCGTCGTCGGCACCGCCGGTCATATCGACCATGGCAAATCGGCGCTGGTCAAAGCCCTGACGACGATCGATCCCGACCGGCTCGAGGAGGAGAAGCGCCGTGGGATGACCATCGACCTGGGCTTCGCGTACCTGCAGCTGCCCAGCGGACGCCGGGTGGGGATCATCGACGTGCCGGGCCATCAGCGCTTTCTCAAGAACATGCTGGCTGGGGTGCACGGCATGGATGCGGTCCTGCTCGTGGTCGCGGCCGACGAGGGGCCGATGCCTCAAACCCGCGAGCACCTCGCCATCATTGACCTGCTCGCCATCCAGCATGGGATCGCCGTGCTGACCAAGGCCGACCTCGTCGATGCCGCCTGGCTCAGCCTCGTCCGCGAAGAGGTCGCCGGGCTCCTCCGCGGGACGGCCTTGCAGCGGGCGCCCATCGTAGCGGTGTCGGCCACCAGCGGCGAAGGTCTCGATGAGCTCCGCGCGGCGCTCGACGCGGAGCTCGCCCAGACCACACCCCGCCCCGACGTCGGGCGGCCGCGCCTCCCGGTCGACCGTTCGTTCGCCATGTCGGGGTTTGGAACCGTCGTCACCGGCACCCTGGTTGGCGGGGCGCTCCGCCAGGGTGCTGACGTTGTCGTGCTGCCCGGCGAACGGCGGGTCCGGATCCGCGGACTGCAGCAGCACAGTCAACCGGTGGAGGAGGCGCGGCCCGGGAGCCGCACTGCTGTCAACCTCAGCGGCGTCGACCATGCCCAACTCCGGCGCGGCGACGTGCTGGCGCTGCCTGGAACCCTGCCCATCACGCGGCGCCTCGACGCGCGCCTGGCGGTGCTGCCGAGCGCCGCCCAACCGCTACATCATCGCCAGCAGCTGATGATCTACCACGAGACCGCCGAGGCCATGGTGGAGCTCAGCTTGCTGGAGCGCGACGAGCTGCGCCCGGGAGAGGAGGGCTGGGGTCAGCTGTTCGTGGCCAGTCCGATGGTCGCGCTCGACGGTGACCGATTCATCCTCCGCATCCCGTCGCCGGCGACAACCGTCGCCGGCGGGGTGATCGTCGACAGCGCGCCGCGCCGCCACCGTCGCCGTGACGTGGCGGTCGTTGAGGACCTGGCTCGGCGGGAACGCGCGGACCCGGGAACCGCCGTCGTTCTGGAGCTGGGCAAACACAGCTGGGGGCTGACCGATGGCGAGTTGGGCCGCCGGCTCGGGCGCTCCAGTCCGCAGCTGGCCGACGCGGTGGCCCCTATCGCCGATCGGGGCGCGATTCGCCGCCTGGGGTCGCGGTGGGTGACTCGTGACCAGTGGGACCGGCTTGCGGCCCGGGTCACGACCGGCTTGACCGCGTACCACCAGGGGCAACCCCTTCGCTCCGGGATGCCCAAAGAAGAGTTGCGCAGCCGAACCGGTATCCCGGCGGAGATTTTCAACCCGGCGCTCAGTGCGCTCGCGAGCGACGGCGTCGTGGTTGAGCGAAACGGCGAGGTTACCGCCGCGGGTCACCGGCATGGCCTCACCTCGGAGCAGGAGTCGGTGGCGGGCGCCTTCCTCGCCGACCTGGAACGGCACCCATTCAACCCGCCACCGCTGGCCGATCTCGTGCGACGCTACGAAGTGGCGCCCGGGCTGCTGCAATACCTCGTGGCCCAGGGGCGGGTCGTGCGCGTCAATGACGACACCATCTTTGCCCGTTCCGCCTACGACGACGCGGTCAGCCGGCTGCGGACCCACCTCACCGAGCATCGGACCTTGACCGTGGCCGCGGCCCGCGACCTGCTGGGATCCAGTCGCCGCTACGTTCTTCCCTTGCTCGAATGGCTGGATGCCCAGAAGATCACGCGCCGGGTCGGAGATGACCGTATCCTGAGGGGTTGATGCACGCCGGCGTTTCGCCGTCTCGTGGTCTCGCCGCCGGCCTGGCGATCATCATCAGCGTCAGTTCGTGCGGCGCTCCAACGCCGGACGCGGCGACCTTGCTGAAACAATCGAGCCAGCGGATGCTTGGGCTCAGCGGGTTTCACTTTCAAATGCAGATCAGCGGCTTCACGGGGACCGACGAGCCGGTGCAGAGCGCGCAGGGTGACGCGCACCCGCCTGCCCTGCATGCCAGAGTCAACCTCAAGGAGGGCGCAATCCTTCTGGAAGTCGAGGTGATTTTTGCGACCGGCGACATCTATCTGAAGTCGTTCACCGGGGGATGGCAGAAGCTCACGCCGGACGAGGTGGCGCAATTTTTCGACGCTCGCACCCTGTTCGATCCACAGGTGGGCCTGTTCGCAGCGATGCGCGACACCACCGCTGCGGCTCGCGGCAACGCCGAGAAGGTCAATGGACACGAGACCTACCCCATCGCCGGCCAGGTCTCCGCCGGACGCATGCATCAGTTGCTGACCCTGATCCGCGATCAGGGAAGCTACCAGGCCACCTACTGGATCGAGAGCCAGGGCAGCGACCTGTGGCGCGCTCGCCTGACCGGGAATCTGTTCGACGCCGCAAAACCGGCGACCATCACCTTCGATTTCAGCAATCATGATCACCCCGTTTCGGTCACCCCGCCTCCGCTCGGTTAACCGCACCGTCCTGCTTGGCCTCACCGGGGCGGGGCTGTTCCTCGCCTCCCTCGACGCCTACGTCGTCGTCACCGCGCTGCTGCCGATGCTCAAGTCCGTGAATATCGCGGTCAACCGTCCGGAACAGGCGACGCCCATCATCACTGGATTCTTGCTCGGCTACCTGGCCATCATGCCCCTGGCAGGGGGCCTCTCCGACCGCTTTGGGCGCTTGCGTCTGTTCGCCGCCTGCCTGGTGTTGTTCGCGTTTGGTTCCTTTCTGACCGCGACCGCGCCCTCCCTGGCCCAGCTGGTAACCGGCCGGGTGCTGCAGGGGGCCGGTGGCGGGGCGCTGGTGCCGGCAGTCCTGGCGCTGGCCGCCGACCTCTATCCGACTGGCGATCGCAGTCCGGTGCTCGGCGCCGTCAGCGCCCTCCAGGAGATCGGCAGTGTGCTGGGGCCGCTCTGGGGCGGGTTGATCACGGCGTCAGCGTTCGGATGGACCTGGATCTTCTGGATCAACATCCCGGCCGCCGCGCTGTTGCTGTGGGCGCTCTGGCCCGAGGTTCGGGCCGGCGGTGAGGAGCGCCGTCCCGCCAACCTCGACTGGTTCGGAGCACTGCTGGCAACCGCGGGGCTGTCGCTGCTGACGCTCGCCCTCTATGCCGCCACTCCAGAAGAGAGCCCGGTCGGGGAGGGCATCATCTGGCAGCTGCCGCTAGCCCTGCTCTGCTTCGTGCTGTTCGTGTGGCACGAGCGCCGAACGCCGCATCCATTGATCAATGTCCGCCGGTTCCGCGACTCATCGTTCACCGGATCGGCGCTGACGAACGCCATCGCGGGAGCCGGGCTGATGGTGGCCCTTGTCTACATCCCGGTGCTGGCCAATGCGGTTTTCTCTATGAATGCGAGCAGCGCAGCGCTCCTGCTCTTCCGCCTGATGCTCGGTATTCCAGTGGGCGCCTTGCTGGGCGGCTTCCTGGCCCAGCGCCTGCGCAGTTACCGCCTCGTCGCGGCCCTCGGCCTTGTGCTGGCGGCGACCGGCTTTCTGCTGTTGTCTGGCTGGAACGAAGGATCGCTTACCCCGCATCTCCTCGGTTCGCCGCTGACCGTCGCCGACGCCGAGTTGCTTCTGACCGGATTTGGTCTTGGCCTGGAGATCGCGCCGGTCAGCGCGGCACTGCTGGACGCGGTCGGGGATACCGAGCGCGGCGCCGGCGCCTCCTTCCTTATCGTCATGCGCCTGGTGGGCATGCTTGTGGGTTTTTCGCTCGTGGCTGGTTTCAGCCTCTGGGAGTTCCATCGGGTGACGGCCCATCTCATTCCGCCGCTACCCGGCTTGAACCCGAACTTCGCCACCCAGTACGCAATCTATGTCTTGAAGGTGAAGCAGGCGATCTTCGACGAGTATCACCTCATCTTTCGCGCCACCGCGATCGCGCTGTTCGTCGGCGCCCTGCTGGCCGGCCTGACGCTGCGGCCCTTGCCGCGCCCACGCTGGCGCTGATGGGGCTGATCGGCATCGACCTCGGTGGCACCCAGCTGCGGGTCGCCGCGGCGGATGATCGCGGCCGGCTGCGTACGGTGGTGAGGGAGCCCACCGAAGCTGCCCGCGGCCGTCAGCACGTCATCGACCGAATCGTGGCGGCGGTCGCGGAGACGCTGCGCCAGGAGCGCAGCTCGCCCCCCCGGATCCGGGCGCTGGGCATCGGCCTGCCGGGACCGGTTGATCCAGCCGCCGGTCTTGTCATCAGCCCGGCCAACCTGCCAGGCTTTCGCAACGTGCCGCTCAACCGCATCCTCACCAACGCAACCGGCATTCCGAGCTTTCTTCATCACGATGCGCACCTGGCTGCGCTCGGTGAGCATCGTCGCGGCGCCGGCCGTGGTGCCAGCGAGCTGATCTATGTCACCGTCTCGACCGGCATCGGCGCCGGGCTCCTGCTTCGGGGTGAGCTCTACGCGGGCGCCCATGGGATCGCCGGCGAGGTCGGGCATATCGTGGTTCAGCCCGGAGGCCCGTTGTGCCGATGCGGAAACCATGGGTGCGTCGAGGCGGTGGCTAGCGGCACCGGCATCGCGCACGCCGCCCGGGATGCCGCCCCCCGCACGCCCGGCAGCGCGCTGCACCGCATCGAAAACCCGACGCCCGAGGATGTGGTTCGGGCGGCGCGTGCCGGCGATGTGCTCGCGAATACCATCCTGGAGACGGCCGGAACCTACCTCGGGATCGCACTGGGAACACTGGTCAACCTCTTCAACCCGCAAGTGATCGTGCTCGGCGGGAGTGTACTCAAGGCCGGCCGGCCCCTCCTGCAGCCGATGCGCCGATCCATGAACGCCTCGTCCTGGCGGGCGTCGCGACGTGGGCTGCGCATCGTTCGTCCGGCGCTGGCCGGCGATGCCGGGTTGATCGGCGCCGTCGAGTTTGCGCGCCTCCGCGCACGACATGCCCGTGAAGCTTGACCCGCCCGCGCTTCCGGAATGGGAGCGGCCCTTTGCGGCCGTCCAGGAGCAATCGCGCCAACTGGGGCTCACGGCCTTCGTGGTCGGCGGTTACGTCCGCGATCGGCTTCTTGGTGGCGAGCGCGCCAGGATCCGCGAAGTTGACGTCCTGGTCGAGGGCAGCGGCGCGGCCCAACTGGCCACGGCGGTGGGCACGGCGCTCAAGCTGCGGCCCCCGGTGATCTTCGAGCGATTCGGCACCGCGCATCTCGACCTCGATCATCGTGCCCTCGAATTCGTGTCGAGCCGCGTCGAAAGCTATCAGCCAAACAGCCGAAAGCCGGAGGTTCGCCCGGGCACGTTGAAGGACGACGTCATGCGCCGTGACTTCACCATCAACACGCTGCTGATGGACTGGGACGGAACGGTGCTCGACCTTACCGGACGAGCGCTGCAGGACCTTGAAGCGCGCCGCATCGCGACGCCCCTCGAGCCCACCTCGACCTTCGACGACGACCCCTTGCGCATGCTGCGGGCGATCCGCTTCGCTGCTACGCTGCAGTTCACCCTCGATCCCGGCATCGAGACGGCCATCCAGGCGCAGGCGGCGCGTTTGCAACCCCCGGTGGTCTCAATGGAGCGGATCCGGGACGAGTTCTCCAAGCTGCTCGTTGCCGAGCAGGTCCAGCGCGGTCTCGAACTGCTCGACGCGACGCGGCTGCTGCCGCGAATCGTGCCGCAACTGGAGGTGGGCAAAGGAATGCAGCAGGGCGGCTGGCACAGCCACGACGTCTTTGGGCATTCACTGCTGACCGCCTCACTGGCGCCACCCGAGTTGATCACGCGCCTCGCCGCGCTGCTGCACGATGTGGGTAAGCCCGCCGTCCACGAGCTCAAAGATGGCAAGCCCACCTTCATCGGGCACCAGGAGATCGGAGCCGGGATGGCCGGCGTGGCGCTGCGCCACCTCCGCTATCCAGGCGACGTGACCGATGCCGTCGTCAAGCTGGTCCGCCTGCACATGCGGCCGATCCAGTACGACCCTCACGGGTGGGAGGACAAGGCCGTCCGGCGGCTGGTGCGCGACGCCGGGGACCAGCTGCCGCGCTTGCTGGACCTGGCTCGGGCCGACATGCGCGCCAGTCACTACCCCGACGTGACCAAGATCGACGACCTCGAAGCCCGGATCCGCCGGCTCGATGCCGATGCGATCGCCGCGATTCGCTCGCCATTGACAGGGGAGGACCTGATGGCGCGCACCGGCCGACCGGCCGGCCCCTGGATCAAGCGGGTGAAGGCCGCGCTCGAAGACGCCATCATCGACGGAACGCTGGCCCCCGATGCCCAGGCGGCCTGGCGCTACCTCGAGGCACATCCCGAGCTGCTCGAACCGTGACCGCGGTCCGCCGCTGGCCGTGGCCGTTTCTGCTGCTGCTGGCGGGGGCGATCCTGGCGACCGCACGCCTGGTTCCGGCGTTCCGGGTCGACCCGGCGCTGGTGCTCGCCGTGTTTCTGCCGCCCCTGCTCTTCGACGCCGGCTTTTCGATGCGCGCCGCGGCGGTGCGTCGGGAGTTGCCCTGGATCCTCTTGCTGGGGCTGGCCGGTGCGGTGCTCACCGCCGGTCTCGTCTTCGGGCTGCTGCTCGCGGTCCGCTTTCCCTTTGCCGCCGCGGCGTTGCTGGCCGCCATCCTGGCCGCGACCGATCCGGTCTCGGTCTTCGCCGCGCTGCGCCGGCTTCACACACCGGAACGGCTGAGGCTGGCGCTGGAGGGCGAGAGCCTGGTCAACGACGGCGTCGCCGTCGTCCTCTTCACGGTTGCCCTGGCCGTCGTCGAGGGCCGCGTGCTGGATGGGCCGGGCGTCGTTGGGCTGTCTGTGTGGCTTACTGTCGGCGGCCTGGCCGTCGGCGTCGGTCTTGGGCTGCTTGCCCGCCGCCTGGTCGTATTCCTACCGCGTCTGGCCCAGATCGCCATCACGGTCGCCGCCGCCTACGCGGGCTACCTGCTTGCCGCGTGGATCGGGGCCAGCGGCTTGCTGGCAGTGATCGCGATGTCGCTGATCCTTGGCACGGCGTATCAGCCATCGACGCACCACCAGGTCCATCGCTTCTGGCGCCAGCTGGGCTTTACCATGTCGAGCGCGGTCTTCCTCCTGGTGGGCCTGCAGGTCCGCCTGGACGAGGTGGTGGGGGCCGGCGCCCGCCTGCTGCTGTTGGTCGCTGCCGTCCTGCTGGCCCGGATGCTGATGGTGACCCTGGTGACCCTTCCCCGCGGCGACCTGTGGCCGTGGAGGTGGCGGGTGGGGCTGATATGGGCCGGGCTGCGGGGCGCGCTGTCGCTCGCGCTCGCCCTTGGCGTCCCTCTGGAGGTCGCCGGCCAGGGGGAGATTCTCACCCTGGTTTTCGGTTTCGTCTTCCTCTCGCTGGTTGTTCAGGGTCTTTCCACAGGTCCCATATTCCAGGCCCTGGGGATATCGCGACAGACAGCTGTCACAACGGTTGGTTAGGCTTTTGCTCTGATAAAATCTGCGGCGCCACGGACGCGTCTGACCAGCTAGGGTTCGACGCGACCTCAGTCTCGCGGGGAATAGGGAAAGCATGCTGCTCAGTCTTCGGCTGCTCCGGCGGATCGCGCGGGAGCTTCCTCGCTACGGCAAGCTCACCTACTGTCTCTATCGGGATCCCCGTGTGCCACAGCGAAACAAGCTGGCGCTCGCGGCGGCCCTGGCACTGATCCTCAACCCCGTCGTCGATGTGCCGCTGCGCATCCCGGTCTTTGGCGAGATGGATGCGGTCGCCCTGACGGTGCTTGCTGTGCGGATGTTCGTCGAGAAAGCGCCTGAGCACGTCGTGGCGGAACACCAGGAGCGAATCTCGCTGGGAACGAGCGTGTTCGACCAGGATCTGCGGCAGAGCCGCGAGGGGTTGCGGATGCGGCTCGATGCCCTGCGCGGCCGCGGGCTTGCCGTCATGCGCGCCCGGCGGGGGACGGTGCCATGAAGGTGGTGCTGATCGAGGACGTGAAGGGGACCGGCAAGGCGGGCGAGACAAAGGACGTTGCCGACGGCTTCGCCCGTAATTTCCTGATCCCGCGCAAGTTGGCCCAGCCGGCGACCCGCGGTGCACAGGATCAGGTCGATCGTCAGAAGGCCTCAACGGTCCAGCGGGAGCAGCGCGAGCTGGCCGACGCCAAAGCCCTGGCCGTGCGGCTCGAGGCCGTCCAGGTCGTCTTGAAGCTCCGCAGCGGGAAGGACGGCAAGCTGTTCGGGGCCGTCACCAACGCCGACGTCGCGTCGGCGCTCAAGCAGCAGCACGGCATCACGCTCGACCGACGGAAGATCGAGTTCGAGGAGCCGGTCAAGGCGATGGGACCCGGCAGCGCGCAGGTGAAACTCCATCGGGAGGTCACCGCCCGGATTCCGCTGATGGTCACCTCGGCTTGACGATTGACCTGAGGCGCGCGCCGGCTCCGCCGGCAGCCGGCGGCCGCGTGCCGCCGCACAACCTGGAGGCCGAGGCGTCGGTGCTCGGGTCGCTAATGCTCGATCGCAACGCGGTCGTGCGGGTGGCGGACTTCCTCCGGCCGGACGATTTCTACCTCGACCATCACGCCCAGGTCTACCGCGCGGCGCTGAATCTCTACGACCGCTCGGATCCGATCGATCTGCTGACCCTGGCGGCGGAGCTGGAGAAGATGCGCGTCCTCGAGCGGATCGGCGGGCAGGCGTTCCTGGCCGAGCTGGAGAGCGGCGTGCCCACCGCCGCCAACGTCGAGTACTACGGCCACCTGGTCGAGGAAGCGGCCACCAAACGAAAGCTGATCAGCGCCGGCGGCCGCATCACCGCCCTCGGCTTCGACGAGAGCACACCGGCCACGCAGGCGCTGGATACCGCCGAGGGCGTCATCTTCAACATCGCCGAGGGCCGGATCACCCAGGACTTCGTCGCCCTCAAAGACATCCTCAAGACGACCTGGGACCAAATCGAGCAGATCCACAAGGACCAGTCGGTCATCTCCGGCGTGCCGAGCGGCTTCAACGACCTGGACGCGAAAACCGGTGGCTTCCAGAAATCGGATCTGATCATCATTGCTGCTCGCCCGGGAGTGGGTAAAACCTCGCTTACCTTGAATGTTGCGCAGCACGCATCGATCCAGTACAAGATTCCGGTGGCGATCTTTTCTCTTGAGATGTCTGAGCAGCAACTCGTCACGCGCTTGCTGTGCAGCGAGGCGTCGGTCGACTCGTATCGGCTGCGCACCGGCCTTTTGAAAGATGCTGAATGGCCGCGCATTGCGCAAGCCATGGGCGCGCTGTCCGAAGCGCAGATCTTTATCGATGACTCGCCGAACGTGTCCGTCATGGAAATGCGCACCAAGGCCCGCCGGCTGAAATCGGCGAATAACTTGGGGCTGATCATCGTCGACTATCTTCAGTTGATGCAGGGGCGTAACCAGGAGAACCGAGTGCAGGAAGTCTCGGATATCTCGCGCGGTTTGAAGAGCCTCGCGCGCGAGTTGCAGATTCCCGTTATCGCCTGTTCACAACTCAGTCGCGAGCCCGAGAAGCGCCTCGATCATCGTCCACAGCTCTCCGATCTTCGCGAGTCTGGCACCCTGGAGCAGGACTCGGATTTAGTGCTGTTCATCTATCGCGAGCGTTTTTACAACGACAACGTCGCGGAGGACAAGCGCAACATCGCCGAGATCATCATCGCCAAGCACCGAAACGGCCCGACCGGAAAGCTCGAGCTATTGTTCATCGACGAGCAGACGAAGTTCGCCAACCTCGATCGGAGACGCGGGAGCTAAGCCATGGTCACGATCCTCGTAGGCGGCCAGTGGGGCGACGAGGGGAAGGGCAAGATCATCGACCTCCTCTCTGAGAACGCGGACATGGTGATTCGCTCTCAGGGCGGCAACAATGCCGGCCACACCGTCGTCAACGCCGGACAGGAATTCCGATTTCACCTCATCCCTTCGGGCATCCTCTATCCGACCACAACCTGCGTCATTGGCAACGGTGTAGTGCTGGATCCGCGGGTCCTGCTGGAGGAGATGCAGCAAGTCCAGTCGCGCGGAATCAGTATCGACCGGCTGGTGATCTCGGACCGCGCCCACCTGATCATGCCCTGGCATCCCATCCTCGACAAGCTGGAAGAGGAGCAGCGCGGTGACGACCGGCTGGGTACCACCTGGCGGGGGATCGGCCCGGCCTACGCGGACAAGATCCGGCGCATCGGCTTTCGTGCCGGCGATCTCCTAAAACCGCGGTTCCTGGACAAGAAGCTGAGCTTCGTGCTTGGCAAGATCAAGAATCCGATCCTGGAAGAGCTTTATCACGTTGCACCACTGGATCGGCAGGCCATCCTCGATGAGTACACGGCATACGGCAAACGGCTCAGCCTCTACATCAAGGACATTTTTCCGATCGTTCACGATGCGCTGGCGCGGAACGAGCGCGTTCTGCTCGAGGGGGCCCAGGGGAGCATGCTCGATCTCGACTTTGGCACCTATCCCTACGTGACGTCCTCGTCGCCGACCGCGGGCGGCGCGCTGACAGGTTCGGGCATCCCGCCCAGCGCCGTCGATCTGACGATGGGCGTCTTCAAGGCCTATACAACCCGAGTCGGCTATGGGCCTATGCCCACCGAGCTGGCCGACAACCTGGGGGAGCAGATGCGCAAGGTTGGCGTCGAGTACGGCACCACCACAGGCCGCCCCCGGCGGGTCGGGTGGTTCGACGCGGTGGTGGCCCGCTACAGCGTCGCCCTGAACGGGATTCGCTCGATCGCCCTGACCAAGCTGGATGTCCTCGACGGGTTCGACCCGATTCGGATTTGCACCGGCTACCTCAATAAGGGCGAGCTCCAGGCCTACCCGATGTCGAATATCAGCCACCTCAAGCACTGCGAGCCGGTTTATGAAGAGTTACCCGGCTGGGGTTCGTCGATCGCCGGTGTCCGTCGTCCGGAGGACCTGCCGAAGGCGGCCCGGCGCTACGTCGACCGGCTCAGCGAGCTCTTTTCGGCGCCCATCGATATCGTCTCGGTCGGCCCTTCGCGCGACCAGACGATCTGGATGCAGGGTGGTCCCGCACAGTTAGCGGTGCGTCAACGCGAACGCCAGGCCAGCCACCGCTAGATACCAGAGCACGGAGACGGCGCTCAGCAGCAGCTTGGTCGTGCGGCCCAGGGAGGCGCTTCGCCAGGTCAGCCACAACCCCACGGGGTTCACGATCAGCAGCGCTGGCATGAGCAGGAACGGACTCGCGCCCGTACCGCGGAGCCGACCGCCGCGGGTCGCCGCATCGCGCATCTGACGTACCAGATCATTGGAATCGCTCTGGGTATCGAAGGAGCGGACCGGGCGCGGGGTGGATCCGCGGCTGTAGGCGGTCGCCACCGGCGACGAGGCCATCGCGGCTTGCCGCACGGGGGGGCGGACGGGGGCCCACAGCCGGTGCGGGTCGGGCTCGCCTGACTCGACGCTCAGCGTTCGGATCGGCGCCGGGCGGCTCGCCGATCGCGCGCGTTGGCGCCGCATGGCCTGCACGCGCAGGACCACCGTGACCACGGCGCTCACCAGCAGCAGACCCTGCCAGGCTGCCTGCTGTCCCTCGCCATACCAGCGCAGGATCATGGTCACCACCCCGGCCGCGACGCCGAAGACGAAGGTAAATCGTTCGGAGAGCAGCACGCGCCGGCGGTCGGCAGCGACATACCCGGCGAGGAAGAGCGACGGTCCGGAGGCGAGTTGAAAACCGAGGTCTGAGCGAATGGCTAGAGCCACGGCGGCGACGCCGCAGAGAAATCCCGCGATCACGCCCAGGGAGATCTTCCGCGTGTACCACAGGTAGATGACGCCGATCAGGACGGCACCCGCCGAGGTGACACCGATCGGCCCCGGGGCGTTGCCGACGTAAAGCTTGACCGGGTCGATGACGATCTGCAGCTTGTACCAGAGCAGCAGCGGATCGTCGAGGTGGCGTCCATCGAAAGGATTGACAAAGCCGATCCCCAACTGGCGCTGGATGATGAACAGCATGCCGAAGACAATCAGCGCGGGGTGCAGCATGACCCGCTGGAGCTGCGGCCAGAGAACGGTATCGATGACGATGAAGAGGATGACCATCGACGCGGCGACCCAGGCCGGCGTCCGGGGTGAGAAGAAACACGCGATCAACATGCTCGCCACCAGCGGATGGGTTGCCTTGAAACCAATCCACGCGGGAAGCCCGAAGGTCAGGCGAGCCAGCTGAAGGGCGAGCAAGCAGACGATCCCGGCCAGGAACGAGAGGGCGAACAACAGGATGGAATCCTGTAGAAAGAAGACGATACCGGCGACAACCAGGGGCAAGAGGGCGAGTGCGTAAGCCAGGTCGTAACCGAGCTGGTCCGGCTGCACCAGGAGCAACTGCGGGACGCCCTGCAGCCCTCGCCAGAGCTGTCGCACGTCGAGCATTGTAGTCGAGGTTTCCCCGAATCAGGCCCTTGAGGTGCACGCTCCGTCCAAATTGGTCGAGGACGCGCGAGATCGTCTGCTATCCTTACTCCGTTTTTCTGGGCACCCTGGTGAGATTTACGCGCCGAATCGTCCTGCTTACGCCCATTACGCTGGCCGCCTGGCTGCTCACTATCCTTACCACCGCGAGCGCGGCGGACACTCGCTGGACCTCGACCGGGGCACAGCTGCCCGGGTCGCCGGACCGGCCCGTGTGGTCGATCGCGGCTGCCCCCGCCCACCCGTCGGTGATCTTGATGGCAACACAGGGTCGAGGCGTGTTGCGCAGCACCGACTCCGGCGCTACCTGGAGCCGCGTCATCGCGGGCGTCGACAGCGCGTGGATCATCCGCTTCGACCTGCAGCAGCCTTCGACCGTCTACGCTGGGACGCAGACGGCGGGGCTGTACAAGTCCATCGACGAGGGGAAGACATGGACGGCGCAGAGCCGGGGACTGAACAACCTCGACGTGCGGTCGATCGATCTGTCCAGCGGACTCATCGTTGTAGGAACAGCGCAGGGTGTCTACTACTCCGACGATGGCGCGGGCGCATGGCATTCCCTCGGCCTCGACACGTTGAGCATCGCGACGGTGGCCGTACTCCCCAAAGCCAACGCCTTCACGTTGTTTGCCGGGGCCGACAATGGCACTGCCGGCGCCGGGTACCTCGTGAAATCTGAGGGGTTGGGCGGCAGCTGGGCGGTGGTCAAAGGAAACTTTCCCGGGGACGCCATCGTCGCGGCACTGGCGGTGGCGTCAGCCGCCTCGGGAGGCACCGATCCACCGGTACTGGCCGGGACGTCTCAAGGTCTGTTTCGCAGCGATGATCGGGGTGCCACGTGGAGTCCGCTCGCTGGCCTCCCCTCGGGTGACTTCAACATCGCGGCCTTCAACCCGGCTAATCCGGACCAGATTTACGTGGGCAGCGACGGGGACCAGGGCACCGGCGGCGTGTTCCGTTCGCTGGACCGCGGCGCCAGCTGGAGCACCTTCGGCGCCGGTCTGCCGTCCAAGCCCCGCATCACCGCGCTCGCCCTCCAGCCGCTGAACCCGGCCCAGGTCGTGGCCGCCACCTGGAACCCCACCGATGGGTCCGCGGGGGTCTACCGAATCGCCGACCCGGCCGCCAGCCTGGCTGGCGTCACCCCCACGACGGCCCCTTCCGCCAGCACCACGGCGTCCGCCGCGCCCCGTCCAAGCGTGGCCGGGCCGGTCCCCGTCCGTCGGACCAGTGGTGCACCCGCCTATGCCAGCTACGCCGCTGCGGCGGCCGTGTTGCTGGCCCTGGTTGGCGTGGTCCTCACCCGTCGCTGGCGGCTGCGTCGCGCCGGCCGCAACTCCTATCGATCGTGACCCGGTGTGACGAGCTGGCCCCCTCCGTTAACCATCCTTTCACCGGTTCAGGCTGGCGATTGCACACCCGCCGGGCTACCCTCGTGGCTACAGCCCGCTCAAGGCGGGCCCAGGAGGTCGATCGCGCCTGCTCACCACCCGGTCGAGGCGGATGCTGAACGTGGATTCGCCTGAGGCAACGCTGCGTACCCTCGGCCTCGAGCTTCCTGAGCCGCCGAAGGCGCTCGCCTCCTACGTGCCGGTTCAGCAGGTGGGCGAGCTCCTCTACACCTCGGGGGTCATCCCCAGCTGGAATGGTGAGGTCACCGTTCGGGGTGTCGTGGGGGGTGACGTCAGCCTGAAGGACGCCGCCCGTGCCGCCGAGATCTGTGCCCTGAATATCATGGCGCTGGTGCGCCAGCACGCCGGGTCTCTGGACCAGGTCGAGCAGTTCATCCAGCTCAGTGGTTTCGTCCGCTCGGCCGCGGGCTTCGAGGAGCAGCCAAAGGTGCTCAATGGCGCGTCCGACCTGATCTACAAGGTATTCGGTGAGCGCGGCCGGCACACCCGCCAGGCGCTGGGGACCAGCGAGTTGCCGCTCGGCGTCCCCGTCGAGATCTCTGCCATCGTCCGACTCAAGCGCTAGCTTTTTGTCGCGAGCGGTAGCCAGGCGGTAATGGTTGCCCCCTTGCCCGGCTCGCTCTGGGCCTCGATGCTCCCGTTATGAGCCTCGACTATCGACTTCGCGATGGCGAGACCCAAGCCCGACCCTCCGGCGGATCGATCGCGCGCCGTGTCGCCCCGATAGAAGCGCTCGAACACGTGCGGAAGATCCTGGCGCGAGATCCCGGGACCGGTGTCCTCGAGCCGGATGGCGGCCCGGCCGTTCACCGAGAACACGCTCCAGCGCTGCTCGGCGCCGGCTGCGTACTTGAGCGCGTTCTGGGCCAGGTTGTTCACGACCCGCCTGAGCGCCTCGGGATCGGCGTCGACGGTAATCCCGGATTGGATCTCGCGGAACTCGGTCACGCCGCGCGCGCGCAGGCTGAGCTCGTCCAGTGCCTGGTTGAGGAAGGTGTCCAGTTGGAGTCGTTGGCGCTGTGGTGTCGTCCCCGATTCAAACCGCGTGAGCGTGAGCAGGTCGTTCACCAGACGGGTCATTCGGCTGCTCTCCTGCTGCATGGCGCTCAGAGACGCCTGCAGGGTCGGCGGGTCAACCGTCTCACGGCGGCCCAGCACGTCGATGTATCCAGCGATCGAGGTCAGCGGCGTGCGTAACTCGTGCGAGGCATCGGACACGAAATGGCGCATTTCCTCTTCGGATTGCCGGCGGAGCTCGAACGCCTGGTCGATGCCGGCGGCCATCTGGTTGAAAGCCAGCGCGAGCTTGCCGATCTCGTCACTGGTGTGAGGGACGGCGACCCGTTGCTTGTAATCGCCGGCCGCCAGCGCACCGGCGGTGGCGGACACCTGCTCCAGCGGACGTAGCGCCCGACCAACGATCAGCGGGCTCAGCAGTAAGGCAACGAGGAGTACCAGCAGCGAGCCGATGATCGCCAGTTGCCGGTCGGCGCGCAGCGTCTGGTCGATCTCATCGGTTGGAATCGAAAGCTGGGCGAGCCCCAGCGCCTTGGTCCCGTTTCGGATCACGTTGAGGACCAGGAGATGGGTCGAGCCGTCGCCGGAGGTCGCGATGTAATAGGATTTCGGCCCGCCGCTGATGGCATCGAGGTACTGCTGGGTCGTCAGCGTGGGCACGTCTTCGGTCGCGCTCAAGGTGGCGGGCGCCTGGGCTACCCGACCGCCATTGACGTCGAAAATAGCCGCCGAGGTGTGCCGGGACGCAAGCTCGCTGCTGAACTGGTTCGAGAGGATCAGCGCGCGCAGCGCGGTTGCCGGACGATTGACGTTCTGTTTCCGGAAGGCGGTAAGAACGGCCGCGTACTCGCTGGTCAGCACCTGGGCATTGGTCCGGAAGAGGACCTCCCGGGCCGCAAAATATTGGGCGACGCCGCCGACCAGTAGCAGGACGGCGAGGAGGCCCAGGTAGAAAGCCGTCAGACGCCAGCGCAGGGATCGGAAACGGGCCATGATCAACCGCGCTATCAGGCGCGGCGTGTGGTTCATGCTTTGATCCGGTACCCGACGCCTCTCACCGTCTGGATCAGCTGGTGCTTCTCGTCGCCGAGCTTCTGCCTGAGATATCGGATGTAGACTTCGACGTTGTTCGCGTCGCCGAAGAAGTTATAGCCCCAAACCTGGTCGAGGATTCGGTCGCGCGGTAACACCTGGTTGGGATGCATCATCAGCAGCCGCAGAAGGTCGAACTCGCGCGCCGAAAGCTCGATGGCGCGCCCCTCACGGCGGACTTCGCGGGTACCTTCGTCCATGACGACGTCGCTTACCTGCAGTTGCGGGCCGGCCGTTGGATTTCGTCGGCGCATGACCGCCCGAATCCGCGCCAGCAGCTCGCCGAAGTCAAAGGGCTTGACCAGGTAATCGTCGGCGCCCACCTCCAGCCCCTTGATTCGGTCCGCGACCTCGTCCTTGGCCGAGAGGATGATCACGCCCGTGTCCTTGTTGCTCCGGATGGCCTCGGCAACCTTCAGTCCGTCGAGCTTCGGCATCATCACGTCGAGGACCACCACGTGAGGCTTGAACTCACTGATCAGCCGTAGCGCGGCCTGTCCATCGGGTGCCGTCTGGACCTGGAATCCCTCGTACTGCAGGCCGAGCCGAAGGAAGTCCACGATGCTGCGCTCGTCGTCGACGACAAGCACCCTCGGGTTGCGGACCGGCGTCGCATCCGGGGCCGTCTCCGCCATCTCAGCCCCAATATAACGACGCCCCCGGCGAAATCCCATCTGTCTGCGAGCTTCTCAGCAGGGTCTAAGGAAGCCGATCTGGAGCGGCTTGAAACCGTCAAAGGCCGGTGATTCCCGCATGTAAGCTCGTTCGGTGCAGCCGGCTGACGCGCCGCAGCGTCCATCGGTAACGCGCCGGCGCTCCTGGCTCCTTCCCTCCCTGGTTGGTGGCTACCTGGCGGTGGTGACCCTGTTCATGGTCTTTGTCCTGCACCTTTCGGTCTCACCAGAGCGGCTGCTCATCCTGATGCTGATCGCGGCGCTGGTCCTCGGACGCGCGAAGCTCTTCCTCGCCGACTGGATTCCATTCTTGATTCTTTTTCTGTCATACGAGTACCTGCGGGGACTGGGTGGCCAATTCGGCATGCCGGTCCATGACGTCACGTCGCTCGAGCGATGGATCAGCTTCGGCCAGGTGCCGAGCCTGGCGCTGCAGCGGGCCTTCTACGATGCGGGCCAGGTGAGCTGGTACGACATCGCCGCCACCATGTTCTATTTCCTGCATTTCGCCTTTCCACTCGGTCTTGGATACCTTTTCTGGATCGTCGATCGGCGCACCTTCCTGCGGTTCTCACGCGCCCTGATCGCAATGTCGTTCGCGGCCTTTGTCTTCTATCTGGCGCTTCCAGTCGCTCCGCCCTGGAAGGCGGTGGCCGGCATCGTGAAGATCATCGACCATACCCTCCCCAGCTTCACGGACCTACCCGGCGTCCCGGTTCCGGCGACGGTCTATCACTGGCTCACGCCCAACCAGTACGCGGCGATGCCGTCGCTCCACGCTGCGTTTCCACTGCTGGGCTCCCTCTTCGCACTCAGGTTGTGGGGCCGCCGGGCGGGGCCCACCCTGGTTTACACCGCCGGCGTTTGGCTGAGCATCGTTTATCTGGGTGAGCATTACGTGGTCGACGTCATCGGCGGGGTAATCTTTGCGGTCGCCACATTTTTCGGAGAAGACTGGTTCACCCAATGGTGGCAGCGGCGTCAGATGCCCAGGGACGAAGCGAAGCTGGTTACGACCTCCAGATCTTCTTCATGATGGCGCGGGCCAGCTTATCGGGATCGTGGTGCGTCGAGATCCGGGGGTTGACGACGTCCACCAGTACCGCGTGGATGCTGCGCTGGTTCACCGTCGCCGGGTCGTAGACGACCCGCCTGATGCCGGCCGTCTGGGCCGAGGGCGGCAACGGGAAATTGTTGTTGCTGTTGACCACCACGAAGTCGAAGATGTTGGAGCCCATGTGGCCCTCGATGGCTTTGAGGTGGTCGCTGACCCGAAACGCGTCCGTCTCACCCGGCTGGGTCGCGACGTTGCAAACAAAGACCTTGATCGCGGGCGAGGCCTTCAGCGCCTCGGCCATGCCATCGACGACGAGATTCGGCAGGATGCTCGTGTAGAGGCTCCCGGGGCCGACGATGATCATCTCCGCGTTCAGGATCGCCTCCTCCGCTTCCGGGTTGATGGTGGGTTCCGGCTCGAGGAAGACGCGCTTGATGGCGGTGGCCACGGATCCGTCGCCATCGCCGTTGGGATGAGGAATGCTCGACTCGCCGACCCGCGTCTGGCCGTCGGCCATCTCAGCCATCAAGGTCACGTCCCGCAGGGTGGATGGCACGATCTGCCCGCGCACGGCCAGGACTCGGCCGGACTCCCGGATGGCGTGCTCGAAGTCGCCGGTGATCTCGGCCATCGCCATGATGAAGAGGTTGCCGAAGGAGTGCCCGTTCAGACTGCCCTCTTTGAAGCGGTGCTGGAAAAGGGTCGTCATCAGCGGCTCGACGTCGGCCAGTGCGGTGATGCACTGACGGAAGTCGCCCGGCGGCAGGATCCGGTACTCCTGCCGGAGCCGGCCGGAGCTGCCCCCGTCGTCGGCCACGGTGACGATCGCCGTCAGGTTGCCGGTGTACTTCTTGAGCCCGCGGAGTAAGGTGGAGAGCCCGGTGCCGCCGCCCAGCGCCACCACCCGGGGGCCCTTCTGGAGAAACCGGTAGTTATAGATGATCTCGGAAAGCGCCCGGTCGCAGCCCGGCAGGAACGGCCCGAGCACCGACTGGGTCAGCTTGTAGAGGGCGAAACCGATGAGGCCGATGCCGATGGCTCCAAAGAGCACGGCTCGGTAACCACGTGAGATGAACTGGAGGGTGAGGGGGGCCACGAAGCCGGGAAAGCTTCCGTGCTGGTAGAAGTCGCGCAACAGGTACCCGATTCCCAGGCTGATGATCACCATGCCCAGGATCAGGAGGACGAGCCAACGTTTAACGTGGAGGCCGGGGGTGAACCAGCGCACCACCCGGGGGTTCATACGTAAGGGTGCCACCGGCGCCCCAAGCTTAGCACAGCATTTTTTGAACTCATTTCCCGCCCGTTTCGTTACATCCATTGGGCCCTATCCGGGGCCTCGGAAGCGGGCATATAATCGACGCAGGGTCCGGGAGAACGACATTCGGACCCAGTTCACGCAGCCTGTTCACAGGGCAAAAGGAGGTCGTCCCCGGATGGCGATCAAGGCAGAGGGCATCACCCGCGCAGCTGAGGCCCGAAAAAAGGAGCAGGCGCAGTACTGGGTGTTTCTCGATGGCGAGTTCAAGCGCTACGCCGACGCTCGGCTGGGTTTGATGACGCACGCGCTTCATTACGGCACCGGCGTATTCGAGGGCATTCGGGGTTACTGGAGCTCGGAGCACGAGCAGCTCTTCATCCTCAAGCTGCGCGAGCACTTTGCCCGGCTGCAGCGTTCGGTGAAGGTGTTAAAGCTCAAAATCCCGATTAGCCTGGACGAGCTCTGCAAAACCAGCATCGAGCTCGTCCGTAAGAACAACTTTCGACAGGATGTTTACATACGACCGTTAGCCTTCAAAAGCTCCGAAGAGATCGGCGTCCGGCTCCATAATCTGAAAGACTCGTTTGCCATCTACGTCACGCCATTTGGCAACTACGTCGACGTCGATCGCGGCATCCGCTGTATGGTATCGAGCTGGCGGCGGATCGACGACAACGCCGCTCCCGCCCGGGCCAAGATCACCGGGATCTACGTGAACTCGGCACTGGCCAAGAGTGAAGCCATGGAGAACGGCTTCGATGAGGCGATCATGCTGACCCAGGAGGGTCACGTCTGCGAGGGTAGCGCGGAAAACATCTTCTTGCTGCGCGACGGCAAGGCGTTCACCCCGCCCACCTCCGACAACATCCTGGAAGGACTCACCCGGCTCGGCATCATGGAGCTGCTGCGGAACGAGCTGGATATCGAAGTGGTTGAGCGATCGATCGATCGTTCCGAGCTGTACATCGCGGACGAGATTTTTCTCTGCGGCACGGGGGCGCAGATCTCGCCGGTGATCGACGTTGACCGCCGTCCGATCGGCGACGGCCAGGTGGGCCCCGTGGTGAGCCGGCTGCAGAAGCTCTACTTCGACATCGTCCGCGGACGCAACAGCAAGTACCGTAGCTGGCTGACTCCGGTTTACTAGCGCTTTTGATGCGCTGATGCGCATCGTGATCGCGCCCAACGCGTTCAAGGGCTCGCTATCGGCGCTCGAGGCCGCTGAGGCGATTCGCGATGGCGTCCTGGCAGCGGCGGCCGATGCCGACCTGGTGCTCGTGCCGATAGCCGATGGCGGCGATGGGACGGTTGACGCCCTGGTCGCGGCAACCAACGGTGAACGTCGGACGCTGCGAGTGCGCGGGCCGCTCACGGATCCTATCGACGCCGACTACGGCTTGATCGATAACAGGAAAACAGCCGTCATCGAGATGGCGAAGGCAGCTGGCCTGGCACTGGTGCCGCCGCAACGCCGCGATCCCCGTGTGACGACGACGTTCGGGGTCGGCGAACTGCTGCAGCACGCCTACGACGCCGGAGCGCGTCACTTCATCGTGGGTATCGGGGGCAGTGCCACCAACGACGGGGGCGCGGGCATGGCACAAGCACTCGGCTACCACCTGCTCGACGAGACTGGCCACGAGTTGTCCCCTGGCGGCCGGGCCTTACAGAAGCTGGCCCGCATCCACGTTGGTGGCGTGCATGGCGACTGGAAGAGCGCCGAGGTCGACGTCGCGTGTGATGTCACCAACCCGCTGACCGGGCCCAGCGGCGCGAGTGCCGTCTATGGGCCCCAGAAGGGGGCCACCCCGGAGATAGTGGCGGAGCTCGACGCGGCCCTCGAGCACTTCGCCGAGATCATTCGGCGAGACCTCGGCGAGGATGTTGAGCGGCTGCCCGGTGCCGGCGCGGCGGGCGGTCTTGGGGCCGGGTTGGTGGCGTTCACGGGAGCGCGGTTGCGCCCAGGCGCCGAGATGGTAATGGAAGCGCTGAGCCTCGACGACCGGATCAGGGGCGCTGACCTCGTGATCACCGGCGAAGGCCGGCTCGACTCCCAGACGGCGCGCTTTGGCAAGGGGCCGGCAGCCGTCGCCCGGCATGCGCGCAATGCCGCCATCCCGGTCGTCGGGTTGGGCGGCAGTATCGCCGATGAAGTCGAGCTTCGCCCGCTCTTCGACGGACTTGAGGCGACCGTGGTCGAGGCATGCTCGCTCGAAGATGCCATCGCGCAGGCGCGCCCTCTGCTGGTACGCGCAACGACCCGGGCGATGCGTTTGCTGCAGACCGGCCGGCGTCTGGCGACACGGGTTGAACCGAGGTCTTAGGCCGTTTGGACGGCGGCCGCTTTCTCCAGTCCCAGTTCCTGGACCGCGAGCTCCCGCATCTTGAATTTCTGGACCTTACCGGTAACAGTCATTGGAAAGCCGTCGACGAACTTCCAGTAGCGGGGGATCTTGTAGCTGGCGATCCTCCCGCGGCAGAAGTCGCGCAGTTCGTCGCCAGTGACCTGGGCTCCAGGACGCCGCTTGATCCAGGCCATGATCTCCTCGCCGTATTTCTCGTCTGGGACCCCTATTACCTGCACGTCCGACACGGCCGGATGCGAGTAGAGGAACTCCTCAACCTCGCGCGGATAAACATTTTCGCCACCTCGGATAACCATGTCCTTGATCCGCCCGACGATGTTGAGATAGCCGTCGTCGTCCATCACCGCCAGATCGCCCGTGTGCATCCAGCGGGCCGCGTCGATGGCTTCATGCGTGGCCGCGTCGTTGTTCCAGTAACCGAGCATGACCGAGTAGCCGCGCGTGCAGAATTCGCCCGGAGTCCCTCTGGGCACCAACCGGCCGGTGTCGGGGTCGACGACCTTGATCTCGATGTGTGGGTGAGGCGCTCCAACGGTGGTCACTCGCTTCTCCAGCGGGTCGTCGGTGTGGCTCTGGGTGGAGACCGGCGAAGTTTCGGTCATCCCATAGGCGATCGTCACTTCGGTCATCCGCATTTCGTTTTGCACCCGCTTCATGACCTCGACCGGACACGGCGAGCCGGCCATGATCCCGGTACGCAAAGAGCCGAGATCGAAGCGCTTGAAATTTGGGTGGTCGAGTTCCCCAATGAACATCGTCGGAACGCCATAAAGGGAAGTACAACGCTCGTCTTGCACGGTGCTGAGCACACTGGCTGGGTCATAGGCTTCGCCCGGAACTACGATGCAAGCCCCATGAGTAGTGCAGGCCAGGTTGCCGAGCACCATTCCGAAACAATGGTAGAAGGGCACCGGAATGCAGACCCGGTCTTGCTCGCTGTATCGAACCGCCTCACCTATGAAGAAGCCATTGTTGAGGATATTGTGGTGCGACAGGGTCGCGCCCTTCGGAAACCCGGTGGTACCGCTTGTGTACTGGATATTGATGGGGTCGTCGAATTGCAGGGCGGCTTCCCGCTCAGCGAGGGTCTCGCTCGAGACCCTTTCCGCGGCCTCCATCAGTGGTGTCCAGTCGTCTTCCAGCGTCAAGGTGGCTCTGAGTTCTGGACACCGGGACCGTACCTCTCTGACCAGCGCGGCGTAATCAGCGGAACGAAAACCGCGGGCATGGATGAGCAGCGAGGTGCCCGACTGCTGCAGGGCGTACTCCAGCTCATGGGCACGATACGCCGGATTGATGTTGACAAGGATTGCTCCGATGCCCGCGGTGGCATATTGGATCAATACCCACTCATAACGGTTCGGAGCCCAGATGCCAACCCGATCGCCCTTGCGCACCCCCCGAGAGAGCAGGCCGCGGCTCGCGGCGTTAACCTGGTCCCAGAATTCTCTATACGTGGCGCGATAGCGCTGGTGGGGGACGACCAGGGCCTCGTGGTCGGGAACCCGACGAGCCGTCTGCCTGAGGTTCTGGATGATGGTCTCGCCAAGGAGCGGGACATCGCTGGCACCGTGCGCGTAGGACGGGGTCGGCATCGGCGCACCTCCTCTCAACCCATGCTAGACCTCTTTCCCTAAAATCGGCCACCGTGGGAACCGATCCGGGTGGTCGGGGCATCGCCGACCGGCTCGACCATGTGTCGATTGCCACCTGGAAGATAGCGGCGATGGTGCCGCTGATCAGGGACGTCCTCGGTGGGCGCTATCTGATGGGGGCTACTGACGCGGCCCAGGGCTTCCGCTGGGCGCAGTTTCAGTTTCCGGGCGGCGGCACGCTCGAGCTCATCGAGCCGGTCGGTTCAGCGGGATTTCTGCACGATTTTCTGGGACAGCGTGGGGAGGGGCTTCATCACATCACCCTACGGGTACGCGACATCGCCGCCCGCACGCGTGAGCTCGAGTCGCTCGGCTGGCGACCCGTCAATGCGAACTTCGAGAATCCGGCGTGGAAGGAAGTCTTCCTTCATCCCCGGGAGACCCACGGCGTCCTGATCCAGCTGGCCGAATCGGAGCTGCCGTACCCGAGGGAGATCGACTACTACCAGCAGCTTGACCTCGAGGAGCTGATGACGAGCTCTTGAGGATTACTGGACGTCGAACTCGTTGCCTTCCGGATCGAGCATGTTGACGAAATACTCACCTCGTTCTTCCAGGGCCTTCACCTTCCGAGCCTGCAGCGCAACCAGCCGATCCACCTCCGCGTCGATCCCGCGGCGTCGCTCCTCGGGCGGTGCGGTCCTCGGCCCGCCAACGTTCAGGTCGAGGTGAACCCGGTTCTTGACGACCTTGCCCTCCGGGACGCGCTGGAAATAGATCCGCGGTCCCCGTCCCTCCGGGTCAACCACAGCGCTGGCAGAGTTCCACTCCGATTCTGGGATGCCCTGGGCCTTCAGCCAGGCGGGCCAGCTGTCGAACCCGGGTGGGGGATCCTGCAGCTTGTAGTGAAGGGCGGCCGCCCAGAAGCTCGCCATCCGGGCAGGGTCGCTACAGTCGAACACGACCTGCACGCCCGTGGCCACCGGGCCAATATAACGATTCTGGCTAGTGCTTCCGGTAGCCGCCCTGAACGCGGCCGTCCATGAAGGAGATCTTCGGATGACGCGCCTTCGACGTCAGGCGGCGGGTGATGATGGCGGTGTTGAGCTGGACCACTACGTCGTTGCGCTGGAGGTGTGGAGGATTGGGATACCGCTCGGTGCAGGCGGGGCAGGAATCGAGGTGCTGGGCGACCATCTTTCGTTGCTCGCGCCGCAGGGTTCCGGGCGGGAAGTTGTCCAGCAAGTACGCGATCGTCGGGCAGCGCGACTCCTCGGTCTGGGCCTTGCCCTCCATGAAGAGATACTCTTCCTTGAAGCGCCGGCGGGCCCGGTGCAGCAGCGTTTCAACCGCGCTTTCGGAGACTTTCATCTTCCGCGCGATGTTCGCGTAGCTCAAACCCTGGAGCTCGCGCAGCGTCAACACGAGCCGGTATTTCTCAGGGAGCCGCCTGGCTACCGACCACACGGCATCCCGCAGCTCGCTGATCTCGAGTGCCACCTCGGGGCTCTTGCGGGCGTCCGCATCAGGCACCTGGAGGACGGAGTCTTCGTTCTCCTCGTCGTCGATCTCCTGGGCCTCCGGGAACTTCTTGCGACGTCGCAGCTCGTCGTAGCAGAGGTTGGTGGCGATCCGGTGGATCCATGCCGAGAAGTTGAAGCTGTCGTTGATGCGATGGATCGTCCGGAGAATCTGGAAGAAGGTCTCCTGGGTCAGGTCTTCGGCCAGTTGCCGGTCGCGCAGCAGCCGGAAGGTCAGGCCATAGATGGCCTTGTGGTAACGCCTGAAGAGCGTATCGAAGGCGGCCACATCGCCTGCGAGATAGTCGCGGATCAGATCGAGATCCGAGGGCCCCCGGGCAACTCGCGTCACTACCCTGAATACCACCCGGACTCGGCAAAATCGTTCGACGTGAGGTCCCTCCCGCCGAGTCGCGGGCGAATCATAGCACCCAGTCTTGCGCGCCCGGCAACACTCTCTGAGGCATTTTCCAACTTTGTCACACGGCCGCGATCTTTTCGCAGGAGTTCTGCAATTAGGTCGTTATAATGCCGCTGACGTCCAGTTCCACGAGGGCCACAAATGGGCAGTCCGGGGGCCAGAAAAGCCACCACCGTCACCGTCCGATTTCTAGACGACGAGATCATGGAGGGCCGGGTGGGCACCATCAGCCTGAATCAGCCAAATATCGAGCTCGAGATGCCGGACGAGGCCAGCAACAACGAGCGCGCCCTCATCCCTTTCCCCTCGATCAAGCGGATTACCCTCACCGCTGGCGAACCCTCCTCGGAGGAGCGGGCGCGGGCCGAGCGGAAGGTGGCGATTCGCTTCCAGGATGGGGAGGTCCTCAAGGGCTATCTCGACGGGGAGCTGCATCACGCCAGCCACGGGCTTACCTTGCGGTTGCTGAGCGTCGAGAAGGATCGAATCGAGACCCTCGGCATCCCCTATACGGCCCTCAAGGCCCTTTTCTACTTGAAATCCTGGGATACCAGGCCGGTCGAGTTTGACGGGAAGGAAGATCGGCATCTGAACAAGCGGCTTTCCTCGCCTCTCGTGGACCTGATCTCTGACATGGGTCAGCTGGACAAGCTTCGCAAGCGCGGAGCCATCACCGAGAGCGAATTTCAACGGAAGCGCCGCAAGATCCTCGATAACATCTAGAGCCGCGCTCCTCGCGCTGGCGCTGCCGCTGATCGTCGGCTGCAGCTCACTGCCTTCGGTGCAGGGACTCCCGCTTGGCAGTGCCAGCCCGCTGCCGGCGCCCTACCGGCCGGAGCCCGCGCGTCACGAAGGCGGCACCCTGGTGGTGGGCGACTGGGAGAGTCCGACAAACTTCTCGCCACTCTTCAACGAAGAGGTACCGGCCGCGCAGGTCGACTCCCTGCTCTACGCCGGCCTGGTGCGGTTTGATACCAACCTGCAACCCGTCGCGGACCTGGTGCAGCGGGTGCCGACGCTCCAGAACGGCGACGTGGCGTGGAACCACGCCACCGGGGTCATGGACGTCACCTACCGCCTGCGGCCCTCGCTCCGCTGGTCGGACGGCCAGCCCTTGACGGCTGACGACGTGGCGTTCACCTGGCGAGTGATCGTGAACCCCAAGGTGCAGGGCGTTCTCTCACCGGACGGCTACGCCGCGATCTCGCGGATCGACATTCATGACCCGCAGCGCTTCACCCTCCACTTCGACCGGGTCTATCCGAAGTACCTGACGCTGTTTCCTGCCATCCTGCCACAGCACCGTCTTGCTGCCGTCCCGCCGGAACAGCTGCCCGGGGACCCCTTCTGGGCCCGTCCGGACGTCGTCAGCGGCCCCTTCAAGATCTCGGAGCTCGTTCCCGACGGCCACATCACCCTGGTGCGGAATGACGCCTGGTCGCAGGGACGGCCGGGGCGCCGGCCCCACCTGGACAGTGTGGTCTACAAGATCTATCCCGAGGCGGGGCAGTTGCTGGCGGCCGCCCGCAGCGGACAGGTTGCCCTCGCGCTGGAACTTCCCGACGACCAGCTCGCCACGCTCTCGAACACCGGGGCCATGACCGTGCAACGACGATCGCAGCTTGCCTACGAACAGGTCACCTTCAACCAGGCGGATCCGAATCCACTGACCGGTCAGTCCCCGCTCTGGAAAAACGATCCGGTGCTCCTGCAAGCGCTGCGGCAGGCGATCGACCGGCCCGCCATCGTGAAGAAGTTCTTCCACGACCAGGCCCAGCTGGCCAACTCACCGATTCCGACAGCCCTGGTCCAATTTCACGATCCCGACGTGGCACTCGATTACGACCTGAGTGGCGCGCGAAAGTTGCTCGATGGCGATGGTTGGTCGACCGGGGCGGACGGCGTTCGCAGCAAGAAGGGGCGGCGCTTGAGTTTCCAGTTGGTCACCGCGCTGGGCAGTCCGCTCCGCGACGGTGTTCGCGACGACCTGATCGCGCAGTGGCGCAAACTCGGTGCCGAGGTCAGTGCCACGCAGGCACACCCCAGCGAGCTGTTCAGCGGCTATGCCGAGGGTGGGCTGCTCGAACGCGGCCAGTTCGAGGCCGGGCTGTGGACCTGGAGCACCGGGCCTGACCCGGACGGTGTCTATCCGCTCGAGCACTCATCGCAAATCCCATCTGACCAGAACCAGGGTCGCGGATCGAACTTCGGTCGCTTCAGCAGTCCGGATCTCGACCGCAACCTCGACCGGGGACGCAGCTCACTGAACACCGTCGAGCGCGCCCGGTCGTATGCCGCGTTCGAGCGAGCCTACGCACGCCTCGGCTTCGAACTGCCGCTGTTCGAGCGGGTGCTCGTCGTCCTGGCCAGCCCGCATCTGCACAATGTCGCACCCAACCCTGCGCCCGATACGACGTTGTGGAATGCGGCCGACTGGTGGATGGATTGAGCGGCCTTGTTAGGCAATCTTAGAAAAGGCGATCTTTCGTTGACCCTTGCCGGTAACCGCTCGTAGAATGCTGCCCGATATCAGCGCCATCACCCGGCATCGCCGCCCCCGATGGAGGCTGAGGCTGTCTGTGCTCGGAGCTTCCGGCCTGGTGTTGCTGGTCGCCTGCTCCCCGGGGAATAGCACGAACACGACGCCGATCAAGCCCGGCGGTAAAGTCACCGTTGCGTCATGGCAGGAGCAGGACAGCCTGCTTTCCTGCAACATCACGGCCGCTGCCTCACATGCCTGCGCCTACGTCAACCCGGCCATGGAGGGTTTGCTCACGGTTAAGGCGAATCAGGACCCGCTGCCGAGCAACCCCAAGCTGTCTGACTACTGGGTGCCGGAGCTGGCCACGCAAGTCCCCACCCTCGAAAACGGCGGCGTCAAGGTCAGCGGCGACAAGATGGACGTCACCTGGAAGCTTCGCCACGGCGTCAAGTGGCATGACGGAGTTGCCTTCACCTCCAAGGACGTCAAGGCGACCTTTGAATTCTGGTGGCTCAAGTACCGCGAGAAGAACCCGACGCCACTGGTGTCGACCAGTGGCTGGGACCAGGTGGAAGGTGTCGATACCCCCGACGACTACACGGCGACGGTGCACTTCCACATCGTCTACGCCGCCTACCTCACGCTAGGAAGCGGACCGTACGGCATCCTGCCGGATCACTTGTTGCAGCAGGTCTGGGCGCAAACCGGCGACATCACCCACGACAAGGTCACGGTCAACATTCCGGGCGGCTATAGCGGTTCGGACACCCTGGACAAGGTGATGGTCGGCACCGGGCCGTTCATGTTCAAGGAGTGGGTAACCGGGGACCATCTGACGCTGGTTCGCAATCCTCACTGGTGGGGCGGCGGCGGCCGTCCCTACCTGAATGAGATCCGAGTCAAGTTCGACACCGATGCCAACCAGGAGCTCAACGAGCTGCGGACCAACACGATTGATATGGGACTGGACCTCCGTCCGTCGCTGTTGCCGCCGCTGTCGCGACTGAGCGACGTCACCACCGTAACCATCCTGGACAGCGCGTCGGAGCACCTCGACATCAATCTGCACAATACGTTCCTGAAGGATGTGACACTTCGAAAAGCCATTCTGATGGGCATCGATCGCCAGAAGATCGTCGACACACTGCTGCTGGGCAAGACGGTGGTGCCGCCCGATGCCTGGATGTGCATTCAAACCGGCGCCTGGTGCCTCGACCCAAATGCGAAACACAGCCCGTACGACCCGGCCGCGGCAAACAAGCTGCTCGACGATGCCGGCTACAAACTCCAGGACTCGGGCGACTGCAAGGGGTTTCGCACGGATCCGCAGGGGCGCTGTGTGCAACTTCACCTGATCACTACCACCCTGCCCCTACGCGAAGAGCAGGAAGTTGTGATCGCCTCCGACCTGCAGGGCATTGGCATCGAGATCATCAAACCGTTTGCCAATGTCCCATCGAGCCGGATGTTCGGATCCTGTACCAGCGGCGGCATCATCTACAGTCACAACTTCGACCTGGCAATGTACACAAACAATTACGCTTACCCGGCCGAGCCGGACGCGCTGGCCTACACGGCCTACCACAGCTCGCAGATCCCGACGGATGTCAATGGCTGCGCCGGTCAGAACACGACGTATATCAGTGACCCGCAACTCGACCAGGCGCTCGACCAGGCCCGCCTCTCGGTCAGGCTGTCGGAACGGAAGGACAAATACATTGCCGCGCAGCGCCGGCTGGCGGATCTCATCCCCGAGATTCCCCTTTACCAGGCAGTGGACGTCGAAGCCTACAACAAAAAACTTGGCGGTTACAAGGGCAACGAATTCTGGTGGATGAGCCAGGCCGCCGATTGGTACATCAACCAGTAGCGCGCGAAACGCGGCTCGGCCTGCGCCCTCGCTAATCTTCTAACCATGAAAGATCTAGCGGACGCCGCCCTCAACGCGGCGCAGCTGAAGGGGGCGAGCTACGCCGACGTGCGCCTCGACGAGCGCATTCAACAGGACATTACGGTGAAGAACGGCCAGCTGGCGGCGGTTTCCGATGACGCCAGCGAAGGGCTTGGCGTTCGGGTGCTCGTCGATGGCGCCTGGGGATTCGCCGGCAGCGCCCGGCTCGACAAGGACGAAGTCGGGGAGGTCGTCGGCCGCGCGATTCGGATCGCCCGGGCCAGCGCCCGCGCCCGCACGGTGCCGGTTGATCTGGGGCCGCCCGTTACCTCGCGGGGTCGCTATCGAACGCCGGTCGAGCGCGATCCGTTCAGTGTGCCGCTGAGCGAGAAGGTCGAACTCTTGCTGCGTGCCGATCAGGCGATGGGATCCGTGAAGGGCGTGACCATCCGCGAAGGCTCGATGGAGTTCATCCGGCAGAAGAAAGTCTTTGCATCGACGGACGGCGCCTTCACCGAGCAAGAGCTCTTCGAGAGCGGTGCCGGCATCGAGGCGACGGCGACCTCGCCGGAGGAGGTTCAGAACCGGTCCTATCCGAATTCCTTCGGCCGGCACCAGGGAGCGGGCGGCTACGAGTACGTCACGGCGCTGCAACTCGACCGGCACGGGCAACGGATTGGCGAAGAGGCGGTCGCCTTGCTCTCCGCGCCCCAGTGCCCGAGTGGCGTCAAGACGCTGATCCTCGACGCCAGCCAGGTCGCGCTCCAGGTTCACGAGTCCTGCGGCCATCCGACGGAACTGGACCGTGTCTTCGGCATGGAGGCGGCCTATGCCGGGACCAGCTTCATGACTCCCGAGAAGCTGAACCACCTGCGCTATGGCTCTCCCAGGGTCACCATCACGGCCGATGCGTTGACGCCGACCGGGCTGGGAACGTTTGGTTGGGATGATGAGGGGGTTCCCGCGCAACGATCTTTTCTGATCCAGGAAGGCTTGTTCGTCGGCTACCTCACGTCGAGGGAAACCGCCAGCGTGCTCGGCCAGCAGAGCAATGGCACGATGCGAGCCGATGGCTGGAACCGAATTCCGCTGATCCGGATGACCAACGTCAGCCTGCAGCCGGGCGATGCAACGCTGGAGCAGATGATCGCCGAGACGAAAGACGGCGTCTACATGGAGACCAACCGGAGCTGGAGCATCGACGATAAGCGGCTCAACTTCCAGTTCGGCACCCAGCTGGCCTATGAGATCGTCGATGGCAAGCGCGGCCGGATGTTCAAGAATGCGACCTACGCTGGGATCACCCCCGAATTCTGGAACTCCTGCGATGCCGTAGCCGGCACGTCCGAGTGGCGGGTCTGGGGACTCGCGAACTGCGGCAAGGGACAGCCACCGCAGGTCGCCCACGTGGCGCACGGCGCCGCGCCCGCGCGGTTTCAGAACGTCAAGGTCGGGATCCTGAAATGAAAAGCATGGAAGTTGCTCGCCTCACGGACCAGGGCGAACTCAAGCGCTTCATGCAGACCCTGCTCGAGCGCTCACCGGCGCAGCAGACGGAAGTGATGTTGACCGAGTGGGACAGCGCGCTCACCCGGTTCGCCAACAACGGGATTCATCAGAATGTCGCGGAGCGCAACGTCAACGTCCGGGTTCGGGCCGTCAAGGATGGCAAGACAGGGGTGGCGTCGATCAACCAGATGAACGAGGCGGCAGCTGCAGATGTCCTCAAGCGGGCCGTCGCCATCGCCGACCTGCAACCGAAGAGCGAGGTCGTGCCGGTGCCCGGGCCGGCGCCCGTCCGGCCGGTCGAGGCGTGGTCCGATGGCACGGCGGCCGCCACGCCGGAAGAACGGGCCGACTTCGTCGAGGCGATCTGTGTTCAGGCGGGCCGCGCCGGCCTCAAGGCCTTCGGCGCCTTCAGCACCAGCGCCGGGCAGCTCGCGATTGCGAACTCGCTCGGTGTCTTCCACCATCAGCACTCCACCCAGGCGACCGTGAATTCGGTCGTGATGGGCGACGCCGGCTCAGGCTATGCGGATCGCGGGGCGATCGACGTTTCGGAACTGGACAAGAACGAGCTGGCCAGCGAGGTCATCGACAAGGCGCAGCGCAACCAGAACGCGCGGCCGGTCGAACCGGGGGACTATGAGGTGATACTCGAGGAATACGCCGTGGCCGAGATGCTGGAGTTCATGAGCTTCATGGGGTTCAGCGCCCTGGCTGCCCAGGAAGAGCGCAGCTTCATGCGGCTGGGCGAAAAGATCACTGGCCAGCAGGTCAGCATTTGGGACGACGGTCTCGATCGGACTGGCCTGCCGGCGGCGTTCGACTTCGAGGGCGTGCCCAAGCAGCGGGTGGACCTCATCACTCGCGGGGTCGCCAGCGGGCTCGTCTACGACATGCAGACCGCGACCCGGGCAGGTCGCCAGTCGACGGGTCATGGCCTGCCGGCGCCCAACACCGAAGGACCCTTCGCCGTCAACCTGTTCATGCAGCCGGGGACCACCGCCAAGGCGGAACTCGTGAGTGACATCAAGCGGGGTATCTGGGTGACGCGGTTCTGGTACGTGCGCATCGTGCATCCCAAAGCGTCCATCATTACCGGCATGACGCGCGAAGGCACATTCCTCATCGAGAACGGCCGGATCACCCGGCCAGTGAAGGATCTTCGCTTTACGCAGAGTATCCTCGCTGCGCTCGATGGGACCGTGGCATTGAGCCGCACGACCAAGCTGCAGATCGGCGAGTATCTTGGGGCCACGCGCGTGCCAGCACTCCGGCTCAAGGCCTTCACCTTCACGAGTTGAATGGCGAATCCCCTGGTGGGTCTGCCGACCCTTGCCATACCGGCGGGTGTGAAGCCAGCCCGCTTTGGTATCAACCAGAGTTACGTGCGCGCCCTGACGGCGGCCGGGTGCGCCCCGGTGCTCATTCCGCTAATCCATGATCTTGATCGGCTGCGCGCCATCTACGACCGGCTGGACGGGATCGTGTTTCCCGGTGGGGCCGATGTCGCGCCCGAGGAGTACGGCGAGCAGCCTATCGACAATCTCAACGTCGTCGAGCCGGAGCGCGATCGAACTGAATTAACGCTCGCCCGCTGGGCCTTTGACGACGACTTGCCGACGCTGGGAATCTGCCGCGGCCAGCAATTGCTGAACGTCGCGCTGGGCGGCAGCCTCTTCCAGGACCTGCATCACCAGGGGGTCACGAGCGTCGAGCATTCGGACGCCGACGGCCGTGCCAGGACCGCGTTGATCCACCGCGTTCGGCTCGACCCCGACTCGCGGCTGGCGCAACTGATCGATGAGACCAGCATCGAGGTGAACAGCCTTCATCACCAGGCCGTAAAGTCCGTGGCGTCGCGGCTGCGAGCGACCGGGAAATCCGACGACGGCATCATCGAAGCGCTGGAGTCCGACGACCGGCGCTTTCTGATCGCGGTGCAATGGCATCCCGAAGAAGTCGATCAGCTGCCCTGGGTCCAGCGTCTCTTCAGCGGCTTCGCGCGCGCCGCAGGTGAATGACGGTCAGTCACCTATGGCCCTGATGGACGTCATTGGTTCTTAGTTAGCTCTGGCCGGCTGCGTCCTTCAACCACGGCAGCGCAACGGAGAGCGGTGCGACCAGTGTCAGGAACTGCTCGGGGGTCAGCCGTCGCCGCGTTGCCAGGCCGGTTGCCGCATCGCCGGTAGCCCACCAGGTCGGACTCTGCGGCGGATCCCCGGCTCGCTCGGCAGCGGCCTCGAGGATCTCGCGATAGGAGTCGACACCGAGCGCGCTGCGCGCCGCCTCACGCGCACGCTCGACCTGGTCGCTGGCCTGCAGCCAGGCCTGCTGCTGCCGCTTCGCAATCAGTGCCCGGGCCGAATCGCTGAGACCGAGCACACCCTGGTAGAAGCGATCGATCGCCGAACCGCTGACCGCGCCATCGCCTTCCTTGACGAATGCCCGGCTCACAGACGGAGGACGGCCTCGGCGAGGTTACGCTGCCTGGGGCAGCGTAACGCTCTTCGGCTCCAGGGCCCAGTCGAGCACCTGGCGCACATCGCTGGCCAGGTGGATCGTCATGGCCTCCCGCACGCTCGGCGGTAGATCATCGAGATCCGCCTCATTGCGATAGGGCAGGATGACCTCGGTCAGGCCGGCCCGGTGGGCCGCCAGCAGCTTCTGCTTGACGCCGCCGATCGGGAGGACCTTGCCCTGCAACGTCACCTCGCCGGTCATACCCACGGTGCTCTTCACCGGCCGGCCGCTGAACAGGCTGACCAGCGCCGTCACCATGGTGACGCCCGCCGACGGCCCGTCTTTCGGGATGGCGCCCGCCGGCACGTGCACGTGGATTGCCTTCTCTTCAAACCCGGGCGCGATGCCCAGCTCGGTCGCATGCGACCGCACATACGACAGGCCGATCTGCGCCGACTCCTTCATGACATCGCCCAGCTGGCCGGTCAGCGTCAGACCCTTCTGCCCGGTCATGGCCGCCGCCTCGACGAAGAGGACTTCACCGCCAATCCCGGTCACGGCCAACCCGGTGGCCACGCCTGGGACTTCGGTCCGCTCGGCGACCTCGGCGTGGAACTTGGCGCGACCCAGGTACGTCTTGACGTCCTCGCCGCTGACGTGCAGCGGTGCGGTTACCTTGCCAGCTTCGATCTGGGTCGCGACCTTGCGCAGCAAGCGTCCGAGCTCGCGCTCGAGATTGCGCACGCCGGCCTCGCGCGTGTGGTCCGCGATGATGCGCCGCAGCGCCTCATCGTCGACGCTCACTTCATCGCCAGCCAGGCCGTTGCGCTCCAGTTGCCGCGCAAGCAAGTGATCTCGGGCGATGGCCAGCTTCTCCTCCTCGGTGTAGCCGTCGAGCCGGATGATCTCCATTCGGTCCAGCAGTGGCGCCGGGATGGTATCCGCCACATTCGCCGTCGGGATGAACAGCACTTCGGAAAGATCCAGGTCGACTTCCAGGTAGTGATCCCGGAAGGAATGGTTCTGCGCCGGGTCGAGCACTTCCAGCAGCGCCGACGAGGGATCGCCACGCCAGTCATTACCGACCTTGTCGATCTCGTCGAGCATGATCACCGGGTTACGGGTGCCGGCTTCCTTGAGGGCACGGGCGATCCGGCCCGGCAGCGCACCGACATAGGTGCGCCGGTGGCCTCGGATCTCGGCTTCATCGTGGATGCCGCCCAGTGAGATGCGGGTGAACTTGCGCCCGAGCGCCCGCGCCACCGACTCGCCAAGCGACGTCTTGCCGACGCCCGGCGGTCCCACCAGGGTGATGATCGCACCGGAACCCCGGCCGCCAATCACCTGGAGGCCACGTGAATCGCGCCGCTTTCTCACAGCGAGGAACTCGATGATGCGGTCCTTGACGTCCTCCAGCCCGGTGTGGTCCTGGTCCAGGACGCGGCGGGCTTCCACGACGTCGAACTGGTCGACCGTCCGCTTGTTCCAGGGCATGTCGAGCATCCAGTCCAGGTAGTTGCGAATCCAGCCCCCTTCCGGATTCTGCTCGCTGGTCCGCTCGAATCGGTCGAGCTCCCGCTCGACCTCCTTGCGGACCGCCTCGGGCATCCCGGCGTCCTCGATCTTCTTGCGGTACTCGGCCGCGACGTCGCCGTCAGACTCGCCGAGTTCTTTCTTGATGGCGTCGAGTTGCTGGCGCAGCAGGAACTCGCGCTGCCGCTTCTCCATCCCCTCCTGCACCTCGTTGCGGATCTTGTCCTTGAGCGAGGCGTCGGCCAGGATCTCTCGGGTCCAGGCGATCAGCTTCTTCAGCCGCTCCTCGACGTCGAGCGTCTCCAGGATCTCGACCTTGCGCTCCAGTGAAAGATCGGGCGAGTAGCCAGCCAGATCGGCGAGCTGGGATGGACGGTCGATGCCGCGGACCATCTGCACGACCTCGCCGGCGCCGCGCAGCTCGAGCAGGTTCTCGATCAGCGCCTTGTACTCTCGGGCCAGCACATGGGAGGTCTCGGACAGTGGGTTGACGTCGCCAGCCGGCTGAGCCTGTACGCGCAGTGCCGGGCCGGTGCCGGCCGCCGCACTCCCGACGACAGCGCGGTGAAGCCCCTGCAAAATCGCCACCTCGATGCCGTTGGGCAGTTTGCGCGAATCCTCGAGCTTGGCGACCGTGCCAATGCTGGCATAGCGTCCTTCGACCCGTGGGACGAGCAGAACCAGGCGGTCGCCCTCGCGCGCCGCGGCGATGGCGGCCTGCGCCTCCTCGCGCTCCAGCGGGATCGTGACAACCATGTTCGGCAGCACCACCCCGTTGTTGAGCGGGAGCAGGGGGATGAGTTCAGTTTTTAGTTCAGGCATTTGTTGCTTCTCCTCAGTGTTCTCGTCGGGAACAACCCGCAAGATGTTTCGTTTATGCCCAATTTGGCGGGCGCCAAACGACAGCTAGGGGAGCGAGCCGACCAGAGCGTCGATGGCGGCGGCGACCTGTTCCGCGGGCTGCCTCCCATCGATCAGCCTGAGCTTGCTCTGCTGACGGTAATAGTCGATCAATGGCGCCGTCTGGTTGAGGAAAACGTCGATCCGGTGAGCAATCACTTCGGGGCGGTCATCGCTGCGCTGGTCGATCTCGGCGCGGTGGCCGAGCCGGTCGAGCAGGGACTGCCGGTCGACCTGCAGATACAGGACCGCGTCGAGCGGCCGGTCGAGCTCGGTCAGCAGCGCATCGAGCGCCTGGGCCTGGCGGACTGTTCTCGGGAAACCGTCGAGGATAAATCCCCGGAGTGTATCCGCGTCCGAGAGGCGGTGCCGGATGATGTCGATGACCAGGCTGTCAGGGGCCAGCTCTCCACGGTCGAGGTAGGCCCTTACCCGGACGCCGAGCGGGGTGCCGGCTTCGACCTGCGCCCGGAGGATGTC
>VBHC01000033.1 GCA_005889535.1 Chloroflexota bacterium | reverse complement strand
CAGTGAAGTCACCTACGAGTTCACCCACCTCACCGACGCGAGCACGCTGGCCCCGGACGGAACGACGCTCAGTCCCGGCGTCACGCCGCCGGCGTCCGACTGCGCGCCCGGCACGGTACTCGAACTGAGAGGACACAAGTGGAAGTGCAAGTAGAGCCGCACCCGATCGAGCTCCCGCGGCAGCCGGCGCCGGGCTGGTTGAACCGCCTGCTGGCCAACCGGCAGCTCTGGAAGAACGCGATTTATTCGGTCGCGTTCGTAACCTACTTATGCTCGTTCTTGTTCTTCGGCCTCGCCATCGCCGATATTCGGGAGTCCGGCGGGACGCTGGCGGCCGTCATTGACCTGATCGTGGCAATGTATTTCGTCGTCCAGGTCATCTTTCTTTTCGTCCTCTCCGGCGTGGTGGAACGCCGCCGGCAGACGGCCCCGATCGATTTTCCCGACCGCCGGTCGAGGTAATGAATACCCTCCCCCCTGGGGGGAGGGCAGGGTGGGGGCGCTAGTTCTTCAAGCGCTCGATCACGGTGGCGATGCCCATTCCATAGCCGATGCACATCGTGCTCAGGCCGTACCGAGCATCCTGGCGCTCCAGCTCGTGCAGCATGGTCGTGATCAAGCGCGCGCCGCTAGCCCCCAGCGGATGGCCCAGCGCGATGGCGCCGCCGCTGTAGTTGACCTTCTCCATATCGGCGCCGGTCTCCTGCTGCCAGGCGAGCACCACCGGAGCGAACGCTTCGTTGACCTCGAAGAGGTCGATGTCTTTGAGTTGGAGGCCGGCCTTGCGCAAGACTTTCTGGGTCGCCGGGATCGGGCCGGTCAGCATGATCGTCGGCTCGGAGCCGACGATGGCCTGCGCCACGATCCGCGCCCGTGGCCGCAGCCCGAGGGATTTCGCCTTCTCGGCCGTCATCACCAGCACGGCGGCCGCCCCATCGCTGATCTGGCTCGAGTTGCCGGCCGTCACGACACCGTCCTCCTGGAAGGAGGGTTTGAGCTGCGCCATCTTTTCGTGAGACGGTGGAATACGGACGCCTTCGTCGGTCTCGAACCGAGAGCTGGTGCCGTTGCTCTTGATGTCGATGGGCAGGATCTCGCGCTTGAACCGGCCTTCCTGGATCGCCTGCCCGGCTTTGACGTGGCTCTGATAAGCAAACTCGTCGAGCTGTTCTCGTGAGAATCCCCATTTCTTCGCGATCATCTCCGCCGAGTTGCCCTGCGGGATGATCTCGAACAGGTCGGTGAGTTTGGGGCTGACCGGCCCCTCGCCGGGGCCAAACGCGTCCGACCCCATCGGCACCCGCGACATGCTCTCGACCCCGGCGCCGATGACGATGTCCTGGGCGCCAGAGAGCACGCCCTGGGCCGCGAAGTTCACGGCCTGCTGCCCCGACCCGCAGAAACGGTTGATCGTGGTGCCTGGCACCTCGATGGGAAAGCCGGCGATGAGGACGGCGGCGCGCCCGATGTTCATGCCCTGCTCGCCGGTCTGGGTCACGCAACCCACCACCACGTCATCGACCTGCGCCGGGTCGACGCCGGCACGCTTGACGACTTCCGCGAGCGTCAGTGCGAGAAGATCGTCGGGCCGCACGGAGCTTAACTTGCCGCTGCGGCGGCCAATGGCCGTCCGCACGGCTTCGACGATGACAGCGTCACTCATACCTCTATAAGTCTAAACTCCGGCATCCTCTAGAATGTTCCGCGACATGCACGCCGGCGCAGTGACGACAAAGGCCCACGATTGGGCTCGGTAATCAAGAAGCGCAGAAAGAAGATGCGCAAACACAAGCACAAGAAGATGCTCAAGGCGACTCGTTGGCAGAGAAGGACTAAGTAGCCAGCTTCTGATCGATGAGTCGCTCCAGCTGCGAGCTGGACGCCTCCCCCGGATAGCGAGCGACCACGATCCCCTTTTGATCGACCAGCACGAAGGATGGTGGCGAGTCGACTTCGTAGGCCGCCGCCACCGACCCGGATGGATCGTACAGGCTCGGGTACGCGACCTTGAACTCTTGCACGAAGGCGCGAGCCAGGGCGCGATCGTGATCGAGCATGTCGATGCCGTAGAAGCGGATCCCGCGCGTCGCGTAGCGCGCCGCCAGCGTATTGAGTCCAGGCTGCTCCTGACGGCAGGGCCCGCACCAGGCGGCCCAGAAGACGAGCACCGACTTGCCCTGATGGAAGTCAATGGTCAGGGCCGCTCCCTCGAGCGTTTCAGCAGAAAGCGCGGGGGCCGCCGTCCCGACTCGGCCATTCGGGGCCGCCTGTGAGACGTCCGGCTGGAGCGTGCAGCTGCTCAACAGCAGCCCGGCCGCCAGGAGGACGGCGGCGCTAGTTGACCGTGCCAGGCTGGGTCTCGCCGAGCGGTCGCCGAAACCCGAGCCCCGGCCCGGCCACCCGGGGCGCCGCCGGCAACAAGGCCTTCTCGAGCACTTCGTCGACGTGCCGGACCAGGACAAGCTCCATCGATTGTTTGACCTCGTCCGGCACTTCGTGCAGGTCTTTGCGATTTTTCTCCGGCAGGATAAACGTTTTGATCCCGGCTCGGTGGGCGGCCAGAAGTTTCTCTTTCAGCCCGCCGATTGGCAGGACCTTCCCGCGGAGCGTGATTTCGCCGGTCATCGCCACGTCGCGCCGCACCGGCCGGTCCGTCAGAACCGACACCACCGCGGTCGCCATCGTGATCCCGGCCGAGGGCCCGTCTTTCGGGATCGCGCCGGCCGGCACATGGATGTGAAAGAAATACTCGTCGAAAAACGCCGGCTTCACCCCCAGCTCCAGCGCGTGCGCCCGGGCATAGCTGACGGCGGCCCGGGCCGACTCTTCCATGACCTTGCCGATCTGTCCGGTGAGCGCGAACTCGCCGCGGCCCTGCATCGCGATCGCCTCGACCGTCATCACATCGCCGCCGTATTCGTTGACGGCGACGCCGGTGGCGGCCCCGACCTGGTCCTCCAGCTCGGCGACACCGAACTCGAAGCGCGACGGGCCGAGATAGCCAAAAAGGTCCTCGGGCGTGACCACGACCTTTTCGGTTTCGCCTTCGGCGATCCGTCGCGGGATCTTCCGGGCGATATTGGCAATCTCGCGCTCGAGATTTCGTACGCCGGCTTCATGGGTGTACTCGCGGATCAGTAAGCGCAACGTCGTCTCGGGCAGCTCGAGGTGTTCTTCGGTCAATCCGTGCTCGCGTAACTGCCGCGGCACCAGGAACTGCTGCGCGATGTGCATCTTTTCGTCTTCGGTATAGCCAGGAAGCCGGATGACCTCCATCCGGTCCCGCAGCGGGGGAATGATCGTGTCGACGACGTTGCCGGTCGTGATGAACAGCACCTGCGACAGGTCGTAGGGCACCTCGAGATAGTGGTCCGAGAAGTCCTTGTTCTGCTCCGGGTCGAGCACTTCGAGCAGCGCCGACGATGGATCGCCTCGCCAATCAGCGCCGACTTTGTCGATCTCGTCCAGCATGAAGACCGGGTTGCGGGCACCCGCGACCTTCATCTGCTGCAGGATGCGGCCGGGCATCGCGCCGATGTAGGTCCGCCGGTGGCCGCGGATCTCGGCCTCATCATGGATACCGCCCAGCGACAGCCGCACGAACTTTCGACCCAGGGCCCGCGCGATCGACTTGCCGAGGCTGGTCTTCCCGACCCCGGGCGGCCCGACAAAGCAGAGGATGGGCGACCGCAGGCTCTGCGAGCGCTGCCGGACGGCCATGTACTCGAGGATCCGTTCCTTGATCTTCTCCACGCCGTAGTGATCCTCGTCGAGGACCTTCGCCGCCAGCTTGATATCCCAGCTCTCAGCAGCCGGAGTGCCCCAGGGCAAGGCGATCAGCCAATCGACGTAGGTCCGGATGATGCCCACCTCAGGCGAGGCGGCCGGAATGCTCTGCATCCGGTCGACCTCTTTCAGGGCGCGTTCTTTGACGGCGTCCGGCATCCCGGATGACTCGATCTTCTCTCGGAGGTTATGGAGATCGGCGCCTTCCTCGTCCTCGCCGAGTTCCTTGCGGATGGCCTTCAGTTGCTCGCGAAGAATCTGGTCGCGTTGCAGTTTGCCGATGGTGCTCTGCACCTCGTTCTGGATCTTCGCCTTGAGCTCGAGGATCTCGACCTGCTTACTGAGGAACAGGGACAGCAACCGGAGCCGCTCGAGCACGTTTTGGGTCTCGAGCATGTGCTGCTTTTGCTCCAGCGTCTGGTCCGGCGCCGCGGACACCAGGTCGGCGAGATAGACCGGATCGTCGGTTTTTGAAACGGTTGCCGCGACTTCTGGAGCGACCGCGGCGCCCGACTCGACGTATTTCTCGTAGAGACTCTTGACCGAGCGCATGTGAGCCTCCAGCTCGAGGCCCTCCCCCACCTGGTCGACGATGGGCTCGACCTCGACTTCGATAAATGGCTTGAACTGGCTGAAGCGGACGATCCGCGCCCGCTGCGAGCCGGCCACCAGCATCTGCACGCCGGCCGGCGTCTGACGCATGCCGTTGATCTCAGCGATCGTGCCGGTCGCGTACAGGTCGGAGTCCGCCGTGTCATCGACTTGTGGGTCCTTCTGGGCGACGAGCAGGACCTGCTTGTCGTGATCCATCGCCGACGTGATGGCGGCGATCGACGTTCGCCGGCCGACCGACAGCGGAACGATCAGCTTGGGAAAGACGACGTCATCGCGCAGCGGCACCAGGGGCAGGCGCCGCAGCGCACTCACCTTTCCTTGCGCAGGAGGGTCAGGCTGGGGTGTCTCCTTCACCGACTCGTCGGCCATCCTCAGACCTGCTCCCCCGCGTCGCTCACGGTGGCTTTCCAGGGCTTGGGCGTCGCAATGCCGCCTTCCAACGCGCGTGGTCCGATCAGGCGGGCGATCTGGTCCTCCTCGAGTACCTCTTCCTGGAGCAGCGCCGTCGCCAGAGTGTCGAGCTTGACCCGGTTCGCGGTCAGGATGGTCTCGGCGGTCTGGTACCCCTCGGTCAGGAGCCGGGTGACTTCCTCGTCGATGATGGCCGCCGTCCGCTGGCTGATGTGCGGGGTGCCGGCCAGCTCGCGGCCGAGGAACACCGCCTGGGGCGAATCGTCGAATGAGAAGAGCCCCATCTTCTGGCTCATGCCCCAGCTCACGACCATGCGACGCGCCAGCTCGGTGGCCGTCTCCAGATCATTCTGGGCGCCGGTCGTGATGCTCCCCAAGGCCAGCTGCTCGGCCGCCCGGCCGCCCAGCGCCATGGCGATCCGGGCCTGCAGGTATTCCTCCGACAGATTGTGCCGGTCGTCGGTCGGAATCGACTGCGTGACGCCCAGGGCCTGGCCGCGCGGGACGATCGTGATCTTGTGGACCGGGTCCGCCTGCGGCTGGTACCAGGCCACCAGCGCATGGCCCGACTCGTGATAAGCGATCACCCGACGTTCGGCTTCGCTGAGGTAGATCTTGCGCTCGGAGCCGAGCACCACCCGGTCGAACGACTCTTCGAAGTCTTCCATCGAGACCGTGGTTCGATTCGTTCGCGAGGCATGCAACGCCGCCTCGTTGACGAGGTTGGACAGGTCGGCGCCAACGAGCCCGGGCGTCGAGCGGGCGATGATATCCAGGTCGACGTCGGAATCCAGGGGCACACTGCGGGTGTGGACCTTGAGGATCGCGGCGCGGCCCCGACGGTCAGGACGGTCGACGACCACGCGCCGATCGAACCGGCCGGGCCGGAGGAGCGCCGGGTCGAGCACGTCGGCACGGTTCGAGGCGGCCACGACGACGACCGCCTCCCGCTGGTCGAAGCCGTCCATCTCGACCAGCAGCTGATTCAACGTCTGTTCCCGTTCATCGTTGCCGCCGCCCAGGCCGGCGCCGCGCTGGCGCCCGACCGCATCCAGCTCGTCGACGAAGATCACCGACGGCGCGTGCTTCTTGGCGTCCTCGAACAGGCTGCGGACGCGCGAGGCCCCGACGCCGACGAACATCTCGACGAACTCCGATGCCGAGATGCTGAAAAACGGCACGCTTGCCTCGCCGGCGATGGCGCGGGCGAGCAGCGTCTTCCCGGTGCCGGGTGGGCCGATCAGCAAGACCCCCTTCGGCATGCGGCCGCCCAGTTTCTGGAACTTCTGCGGATCGCGCAGGAAGTCAACCATTTCCTGCAGCTCGAACTGGGCCTGCTCCACGCCGGCCACATCATTGAAGGTGGTCTTGGGCGTCCCCGGTTCCTGCATCCGCGCCCGGCTCCGACCGAACGTGAAGATGCCCTGGGCCGCCTGGCCGCTGCGTCGCACGAACCAGATCCAGATGGCGATCAGCGCCAGGAAGGGGAGAAAGCTGAACAGCAGGCTGCTGAGGCCGCCGGTATCCTCCTTGACCTGGGTATCGACGTGGCTGCTCTTCAGCAGGGGAAAGAAGCTGGGATCGTTGAGCCCGACGGCGTCCGGGATGGTCGCGCTGAACTGGGTGTTGGTGACGCCGTTGTTGCTGACCGCGGTCTTGAGATCACCCTGTGCCGACTGGCCCTGGATGGTGATGTCGGAGACATTGCCGTTCTCGACCTGCGACACCAGCTGCGAATAGGTGAGCTCCACGCGCGCCGGGCCACCGAGCCGAACGAGGGTGGGGAAGAACACGATCAGCAGGTACAGGGCGAGCCCGGCAAGCAGCGCCAGCCGCAGCCAGGACCCGGGTTGGCGCGGACTGCGGGGGGACTGGGTGGGAGGGGTCTGATCGGGC
>VBHC01000032.1 GCA_005889535.1 Chloroflexota bacterium | reverse complement strand
AAGGGGTCGACTTCTTCCACCAGCTCAAGCTCAGGGGCAATTTCACCCCGGTGCAGGCGACTACGGCGACCGTCAAGCAAGGACAGACGCCGGTCGTCTTCGACTGGGACTATCTCTCCGCCTCCCATGGCACCGATGTTCCAACCTGGAAGATTTTCACGCCCAGCAACGCGATCCTCGGCGACTACTACAACGCGGCCATCAACAAGAACGCTCCGCATCCGGCGGCCGCCCGCCTCTGGGAGGAATATGTCTTTTCCGACGTAGGTCAGAACTTCTGGCTGAAAGGCCTGGCCCGTCCGGTGCGGATGGCGGCCATGCAGTCATCCGGCAAGATTGACGCCGCCGCAGCGGCCAAACTGCCACCGGTTAATGGCACGCCGGTCTTCCTGACCGATGCTCAAGCTACGAAGGCGAAGGACTACCTCGCCTCACACTGGACCCAGGCGATCAGTTGACCGTCATCGAGCGACCGCTGGTTGAGACGGTGCGCCGCCCCTTCGGGGGCGGCCGCCGTCCAGCCACGCCCCAATGGATCGCGGCGGGGCCTTTCTTTCTCTACGTCGGGATTTTCCTGCTGCTGCCGACGGCGATCGTCGTTGCTGGGGCCTTCATCGACAGCAACGGGTTGAGCCTCTCCAACTTCTCGACCATGAACCAGCGCTTCGTCATCGACGCCTTCATCAACAGCGTTCTTCTCTCTGCCATGAGCGCCATCATCGGCGCCGTGTTCGGCGCGCTATTGGCCTACGCGGTGGCCACCGGCAATCCAAACGGCGTCTTCCGCCGTTTGGTGTCGTCCGCGTGTGGCGTGCTGGCGCAATTCGGTGGCGTCACGCTGGCCTTCGCCTTCATCGCGACCCTCGGCAGCGCCGGCTTCATCACCCTGTGGTTACAGCAGCATGGCCTGAGCATCTACGCCAACGGCGTTTGGCTTTATCAGCTGCGCGGGCTCGTCCTCGTCTACACGTACTTTCAAATTCCGCTGATGGTGCTGGTGTTCCTGCCGGCACTGGACGGAATTCGACCCCAGTGGCGCGAGGCCACCGAGAGCCTCGGTGGTGGCACCTGGCATTACTGGCGCTACGTCGCCGGCCCACTCCTGGCCCCGGCCTTCATCGGCAGCACGCTGCTGCTCTTCGCCAACGCCTTCTCGGCCTATGCCACCGTGGCTGCCCTGGTCAACCAGGGCAGCATCGTCGCCTCGCTGCTGATCGCGAATACGCTCACCAGCGAAGTCGGTCTGGCGAACCCCGGAATTGCCTCGGCGTTCGCCCTGGTGATGGTCGTGATTGTCGCGATGATCATGGTGCTCTATACGGTGCTGCAGCGGAGGACGGCGAGATGGCTGCAATGACCTCGTTTGGCCGGTTGTCCGCATGAGTCGCAACCGACGGCTCAAGCTGCAGATCTTCCGGGTCGCGGTCTTCCTCGTGGTGGGCGCTTTCTTCCTCGTGCC
>VBHC01000031.1 GCA_005889535.1 Chloroflexota bacterium | reverse complement strand
CCTGCTCTCGGTGGCCGTGGTCCTCGGCGAGTTCACGATCGCGAACCTGCTCAATTACGTGAACCTGCAGGTTGCCATCGCGCTGCTGGGCCGGGCCAACGCAACCGTGTCGATCGCCGTCGCGGTCGCCTCGCTGTTGTTCGCCTTCATCCTGCTGGTGATTCTTTCGTTCGCGGGCCGGCCACGGGCGCGCGTGCATCTTGAGGACACCGGTCTCCCGTACCCAGGCGCGGCTGGAGGCGGCCTGAGGTGACGACTGCGGTCGCGGCGGCCGGGGTGGGGACCGCCACGCGAGCCGGCGTCGAGATCCGATTGGAAAACCTGCGCCGGCGCTACGGCGCGGTCACCGCCCTCGATGGCTTGACCCTGACGCTCGCACCCGGAGAGCTGGTCGCGCTGCTCGGTCCGTCGGGCTGCGGGAAGACGACGGCGCTCCGGCTGCTGGCGGGGCTCGAGGAGGCGGACGGCGGTCGGGTCGTCATCGGCGGCCACGACGTGACCGGTCTGCCGGCGAACAAGCGGGACACCGGAATGGTGTTCCAGGCCTACTCGCTCTTTCCCCACATGACTGCAGATGCGCAAAATCGGCGGCGCCGACCGCCGCCGCCGAGCCATGGAAACGCTTGAACTGGTGGGCCTGGGCGGCTTTGCGAATCGGTACGCCCACCAGATGTCGGGCGGACAGCAGCAGCGGGTAGCCCTGGCCCGGGCGCTGGCGATCCGCCCGAAGGTGCTGCTCCTCGACGAGCCGCTCTCGGCCCTCGACGCGAAGGTCCGGGTGCGGCTTCGCGACGAGATCCGGCGGGTGCAGCTCGAGGTCGGCATCACGACCCTGTTCGTCACCCACGATCAGGAGGAGGCGCTCGCCATCGCCGACCGCGTGGGCGTCATGCAATCCGGCCGGCTGGAGCAGGTCGGGCCGCCGACCGCAATCTACGGCAGACCGGCGACCCCGTTCGTGGCTGAATTCGTTGGTCTGACGAATCGCCTGGCCGGCGTCGTGCGCGGGGGTTCCGTGGAGGTTCGTGGGACCCGAATCCCCCTGGTGCAACCGGAAGTTCCCGAAGGACCCGCGGTCGCGCTCATCCGGCCGGAAGCCGTCACCCTGACGAGTAGCGGCGACGGTGCGGCCGGCCCGCTGGTCGGGACGGTCATCGCCACCGCATTCCTGGGGGCGACGAGCCGCGTCACCGTCGACCTGGGCGATGTCACGGTTCTGGCCCAACTCGCGACATCCGAGGCGGCAACTCACCCGGCGGGCACCCGCGTGCAACTCGCGCTTCGGCCCGACCCCGTCCTGATCGCTCGGGAAAGCGGCGGCGCGTCACCCCGCTGAGCCGGCCGACGCACCCGCGATCCTTCCCGGAACGCGTTCGGATCGTCATCCGCGATCTTCGCCGGGGCGAGGTCGTGAGCTACGGCGAGGTCGCCCGGCGGGCGGGCTATCCCAGGGCGGCCCGGGCGGTCGGGAACATCCTGGCCACCAATCTCGGCTTACCCTGGTGGCGGGTCGTGCGGGCCGACGGGCAGCTGGCCGCCCACAGTCGCGAGGAGCAGGCGCGCCGTCTGCGACGCGAGGGTATCCAGGTGCGCGACGGGCGCTGTCAGGTGCGTCCCAATTCGAAAAAGCGTCCAATACGACGCTCACCTTAACGCGGCTTAACCGGCCGTTGACCGCCTGTCCAAATCTCGCTACCCTGTATGCACTCACCAAATAGAGGAGGGAAGCGCTTGCGTAGTAGAACCAGCATCCTCGGTATCGTCGCGTCCGTCGCGCTCCTTGGATCGGTCGTTCCGGCAACGGCGGCACCGTCGGAAAGGGCGACCCTGACCGGCAACGTCCCGTCCTGGGCCAAATCGGCCAACTTCAAGGCGGCCGCCAATCCGTCCGATTCGATCGGGTTTCGGGTCTACCTCGGATGGACTAACCCAGCGGCCGTGGAGTCACTCGCCAGAGCGGTCTCGGATCCGCGAAGCGCCTCGTACGGACACTATCTAACGCCACAACAGTTCCGGCAGCAGTTCGCGCCCTCGCAGGCGCAGGTGAACGCGGTGCAGAGCTGGCTCAAGAGCCAGGGCTTCGCCGTCGACTACACGCCGCTCAACAACCATTACGTGGCCGCCGAGGGGACGGTCGCCCAGGCCGCCACGGCGTTTGGGACGACCTTTGGCACTTACCGTGTGGCCGGCACCACGCTTCGGTCGCCCTCATCGGACATCTCGCTGCCGAGCTCGATTGCGGGCTTCGTCAGTGGCGTGGTCGGGCTCGATGAGTCCGCGGCCCTCGTGCATCCGGACATTGCCGGCGAGCCAGGGGCGCCGCCGTCGGCGGCGTTCGTGAACGCCCCGCCCTGCTCCCACTACTGGAACGAGACGACAACGAATGCGCTCACCGTCACCATGAGCAATCCGGCCGGATACACCTTGCCCTTGCCCATGGCGCCCTGCGGGTACACGCCCGATCAGATTCGAGGCGTGTACGGCGTCGGCTCCAGCGGCCTTCAGGGCAATGGCCAGACGGTCGCGATCATCGACGCCTACGCCTCGCCAACAATTCAGCAGGACCTCGACCAGTGGTCGCAAAATCGCGGGCTGGCCTCCACCAGGATCACGCAGGTGGTGGCGCCGGGCACGTTGAAGCGTCCGGAGAACAAGCGGCAGGACCCACAGGGCTGGTACGGGGAGGAGACGCTCGACGTCCAGGCCGTCCATGGAATGGCACCGGCCGCCAGCATCATCTACGTCGGCGCACCCAACAACTACCAGGACCTCGACGCCGCCCTGAACCATGTAGTCGACCGGCACCTGGCGTCGATCGTCACCAACTCCTACGGCTTCCCGACTGAGTTCCTTCCGTTCGGCTTCATCAAGCCCTATGAGGACACCATCCTGCAGGGCGTGGTGGAAGGCATCGGGATCTATTTCTCCTCGGGCGACAACAGCGATGAGTCGCTGGTGGTCGGCTACCAAACGGCCGACTGGCCGGCGTCCAGTCCCTACGTGACCGCCGTGGGCGGAACGAGCCTGGGCGTTTCCCAGAACAACAGCCGCGCGATCGAGACCGGCTGGGGGACCTACAACGCGAACCTCAACACGACCACCGGTGCGTGGACGAATACCGGCTGGCTGTATGGCGCGGGTGGTGGGGTGAGCCGGCTGTTCAGGGAGCCCACCTACCAGCAGGGCATTGTGCCGGGCAGTGTCTTTACGGCGCAGGGGCGTACCGGCCGCGCGGTCCCCGATATCGCGGCGTTCGGCGATCCGAACACCGGCTACTTGATCGGGCAGACCCAGACCTTCCCCGACGGGACGGCGAAATACTCCGAGTACCGAATCGGCGGGACCAGCCTGTCATCGCCAATCATGGCGGGGATCATGGCGCTCGCCGACCAGGCCAGCGGCTCGGCGCACGGGTTTGCCAATCCCGCCTTCTACGCCAACGTCGCCGCCTTCTACGACGTTCTACATGCGAAAGGGGCGGTCGTCCGCGTCAACTACAACAACAGTGTCGACGCCTCGGCGGGACTCTCGTACAAGTTGCGCACGTTTGACCAGGGTCTCAGTCTGAAGACGACGGCGGGCTGGGATGACATCACGGGTCTCGGCACCCCGACCTCGGCGTTCATCGGGGCACTGAGCCACTAGACCATCGACCTGATCAGGAGGCCGGGCATTGCGCCCGGCCTCTTTCATTTATTGCGTGATGCCGCAGGGCCGCGCGAGATCGCGCAAATCATTCGCGATCAGTGCCTCGATCAGCTCGCGCACGCCGTCGCTGGCACGGCCGTCGGTCACGTGATCGGCGTGCTGCTTCAGCGAATCCAGGGCATTCGCGACCGCGACACCGCATTCGCACAGGCTGAGAAAGGCGTGATCGTTCTCCGCATCGCCAACGCCGACCACGTTGTGCGGAGAGAGCGCGAGTTCTTCGAGCGCGGCCCGGAGGCCGGTCGCCTTGTTCACGGATGAGGGTAAGACCATGACCGAACCCTTGTTGAAGATGACCTGGAGCTCCAGGCCACCCTCGCGGATCACGTCGATGACGACGTGTTCATTCGGCTGCTCGGTGGCGACCACCACCTGGCCCACCGCAAGTGGCTCGACGCCACGGCGCCTCAGCTCATCGACGAAGCTGGAGGGCGGAGGATCGGCGAGGCGGCGACTCTCCCGGCGTTCCGGTTGATAGATCAACGCCCCGTTTTCTCCCACGACCAGGTCGAAGAGGGGCAGCTCCGGAAAGACCCGGGCCAGGTCGGGCATCTGCCGGCCGGTCACGAGGATAAGCTTGCGCCCGCTGCTCTTAAGCCGCCGCAGCGCCTCGATAGTGTCCCGATCCACCGTGCCGTGGTGCGCCAGCGTGCCGTCGTAGTCGGTCGCGAAGGCGAGGTACCGCATCAGCCCATTTTGCCGGTCGAGCTGCGGATGATGCTCCCATTCGGCTCCGGTTCGACGCCGGTCGCGAGGATGATGCGGATCGGCCGGTCATGCCGCAGGTAGTCCCAGGCCCAGGAACCCAGCGCGCTCACTCGATTCCGA
>VBHC01000145.1:2479-22959 GCA_005889535.1 Chloroflexota bacterium | reverse complement strand
ACGGCGTTGAGCACGATCCAGCTGATCGGCCACAAGCCATTTGCCATGCCTTCGGTGGTAGCGGAGACATCGAGCCCAAGCGGCATCCCCCAGACCAGGGCAGCGAGCACAGCCGCGGAGAGCATCGCGGTCAGCGCCGAAATCCAGGCCGGCAGGCGCAGCACGGCCAGCAGGATGAAGAGGATGTAGAGCGGGATGCCAGCAATCAACGCCGAAAGCGCGATATTGCCGCCGACCGGATCGTAGACCTGATGAAACGCGAGGATCGCGAGCGCCTCGTTCATGACGAGGGTACCTCCTTCCCCCGCTTCGCTTCCCCCATAAGGGTTACATATCGTGGCGTCGGCGCGCCACAATTGGGCGGGGCATGGCAAAGTCGACGACACCGGCAACCGCCGTGGATGCGCCTCCGGTGCGGGCCGAGGACTTCGAAGTCGCGGCGCGGGCAATCCTGCCCAAAGCGATCTACGACTACTTTGCCGGCGGGGCCGAGGACGAAGCCGCCATCGCCGGGAATCGGGCCGCCTTTGCCCGCTGGCGGTTTCGCTACCGGGTGCTGACCGGGGCGTCGGAGCCCGATCTCGGCCTCGAGCTGTTCGGCCGGCGCCTCGCCATGCCGGTCCAGCTGGCCGCGGCCGCCACCCAGAAAATGGCTCATCCGCAGGGCGAGCTGGGCGCCGCAACCGCAGCGGCGGCGGCCGGCGTGGTCTACTGCCTGAGCACGCTCTCCACCACCTCGTTGGAGGATGTCGCCACCGCGCAGGGCGTGCCCTGGTTCCAGCTTTACGTGTTCAAAGACCGCGGCATCACTACCGAGTTGGTGGACCGGGCGGAGGCGGCCGGGTACCAGGCGATCGTCCTGACCGTGGACACCCCGATCCTGGGGCGGCGCGAGCGTGACTTCCGTAATGCCTTCGGCATGCCCGCCGGTTTTCTATACGAGAACCTGGTTGGACCGCTTTCCAGGACCGGGCCGGTAGACGTCGGGCAATCCGCGCTGGCCGAGTACTTCAGCTTCCAGCTGGACCACGCGCTCACGCTGAAGGACCTGGAATGGCTCGCCGGCCACACCCGCCTACCGGTGCTGGTCAAAGGCGTGGTGCGGCCGGACGACGCCCGGCGCAGCCTCAGTGCGGGCGCCAGGGGTGTGATCGTCAGCAACCACGGCGGCCGCCAGCTGGACTACTCGATCGCCACGCTGGACGCCCTGCCGGCGGTCGTCGACGAGGTCGGCGGCGAGCTGCCCGTGTTACTCGATGGCGGCGTGCGACGGGGGACCGACGTGCTCAAAGCGTTGGCGCTCGGCGCGCGCAGTGTTATGATCGGCCGCCCCTACCTGGCGTCGGCCGTCTTCTCGAGCTCTTACGCGACGAGATCGTCGTGTCGATGAGCCTGCTGGGGGTTCGTCGCCTCGACGAGCTGAGCTCGGACCTTCTGGCAGGGCCCTAAGGCGCTCCGCGGTTGCGGCGCGTTCGCCTCAGGCGCCTGAGGCGGTAGTTTCCCGGGCGACGCTATCGAGAACCGGCTGAACCGTCTTTGCTTGCCAGGCGCCAGCCCCGTTCTGGGCGGCCGCGAAGCTGGCTGCGAGCTGGTCACGGGCGGCGGCCAGGGTGCGGCCCGCCTGCTGCGCCTGCTGTGTCTGGTTGGCGGCCGAGGCGAGACTGTACTGCTGGGCGTCGATGGCGACGCCGAGCATGGCATCGACCCATTTGGCCCAGAGCGGATCGAGGAGAGCTTCAGGGTCTCCCGCCGGGATCTGTTGAGACTTGAGATCCGTCGCGATCGTCGATGCCGTCCGGGCCGCGTTGGTCCAGTCCCGGGCGTTGAGGCTCGCATTCACGCTGACGAGGCTCTGCGAGTTCTGGCTCATATGCCCGGCGATGGTGAGCTGCAAGGTGGCCGCGTGAGACAGTTTGATGGACGTGGTCAGGGCTTTTTCGAGGTGCTGTGCGGCGGCCCGGTCGGTGGCGATGAAGCTCGGGGAATGAAACTGGAAGGGCAGGCCGTCGGCCTGCGCCATGTAAGCCTCGGCAGCCTGGACGTGGCTGAGCGCGTCGTCCGCCGATCGTTCGGTGCGCTTGGCCAGGGCCAGGTCCTCGGTCATGCGATCGGCGCTGAGGGTCATGCTCCCTTTTGGCGCAAGATCAGCCCAGAGCCCGGCGACCGCCGTGTTGACGTCGGCCGTTCCCTTTCTCGCCTGGACCAGCTCGTTGCCTTCCATCTCGGCCAGTTTGGCTACCTGTTGCGGCAACAGCACTTCGAGGAAGGCGCCGATCGCCCCCACGGCCACGAGGAAGACGAGCAAGGCAAAGATTCGTGTTCCCCAGGAGACCCGGCGAGCCGGCCGGAACACGCGGCGCGCCGGTGCCGGTCTTGGGAGGGCCACGAACAAGTAACGCGGGCCGTAAGCCTCCTCTTGCCTACGGCCGCCAAACGCTGGAGTACCGACCTGTGACGGTCCTGTGGCGGACCGTCCACCGAGGCGCGCCGGGCGCTCGATTCTAACCCCGGGCCGCGCGCAACCCTGTGCTAGAGTGAATTTTCCTCAAACGATATGGCCTATATCATCACGGAAACCTGCGTCGACCTGAAGGACCGGTCCTGCGTCGACGTTTGCCCCGTCGACTGCATCATCGACGGTGGCGCCGAGGACCGGCTGCTGGTCATCAACCCGGATGAGTGCATCGACTGCGGCGCCTGCGTCGATCCCTGCCCGGTGGCGGCGATCTACCCCGAGGACGAGGTGCCGGCCGAGCTGAAGCGGTTCATCCCGTGGAACTTCGACTACTTCAAGAGCGATGCGGATAAGGCTCGGGTTCGCGCCGAGATCAACGCCGCCTATCCCGAAAAGCGCAAAACCGAAGGTAGTTAGCGCGCTCAGGCCAGCTCGTCGAAGAGCGGCGTGACATCCCGCTGGTACAGCGGCAGGTCGATCAGGGGGTGCTCCTTGAGCGCTGGAACCTTGCTGGCGAGCTGCTCGTCGTAGGTGGGAAGGTCGATCTTGTAGAAGAGGCCGACCGCCAGGCTGTCGCCGGTCTCGTACGACGTCTGCAGGGCTCAAGTCTTCTTCTGCACCACCTCGTCCAGATTGGCCGGGTCCCTGACGACCGGATCCCAGGTGGAATCAGCCTCCAGGCGGCGGAGCCGGGTTCGGCCGATGTCCTCCCCGGCATACCACTCCTTGGTTCGCAAGTCGTTGTAGACCGGGCAGGTCTGGAAGACGTCGAGGAAGGAAGTACCTTTGTGCTGGATCGCCTGGACGATCAGGGAGACGAGGGATTTCACCTCGAGGGCGTAGCCGCGGCCGATCCAGGTGTAGCCGGCCCCCAGGGCCACGGCCAGCGGATTGATGCCCTCCTGGATCGACGGATCGGGCATGGACTTGGTCTGCAGCCCCTTGCCGAGGGTTGGTGAGGCTTGCCCCTTGGTGAGCCCGTAAACGCCATTGTTGAAGACGATGTAGGTCATGTCGAGATTGCGGCGGCCGCTGTTGACGAAGTATCCGGCGCCGATTCCGTAGCCATCGCCATCGCCGCCGACCGCCACTACTGTCAGCTCATGGTTCGCCAGCTTCGCGCCGGTCGCGACCGGCAGGGCGCGGCCGTGCAGCGTGTGCAGACCGTAGGTGTCGATGTAGTGGGGCGTTTTTCCGGAACAGCCGATGCCGGAGATCATCGCGATCCGATGCGGCGGGATCTGCAGCTGAAAGAACGCTTGCTGGATCGAGCTCAGGATTCCGAAGTCGCCGCAGCCCGGACACCAGTCGACGTGGACCTCGGTCTTGTACGCCTGGAGGCTGAATTTCTTGGCCGGGGTGCTGGTTTCAGGCATGGGAAACCATGACCTCCTTCTTCCGCTCCGACACTGCCTCGCGCACTCCCTCAACGATCTCGTTTCGCGAGAACGGCCGGCCATCGTATTTCAAGACCCGATGATCCAGCGCGATGCCGGTCTGCTCCCGGATCAGCGCGCCTAGCTGGCCGGAATAGTTCGCCTCGATCAGGATGGCGCGCTTGGCGTCCCGCAACAGGGCCTCGATCTCCTGCGCCGGGAATGGCCGCATCAGCCGCACCTGGAGAAAATTCACCGAGAATCCGTCCAGCGCGAGCTCGGTCATCCCGTCCAGGATGGCACCCTTTGTGGTCCCCCAGCCGACCAGGGTCAAGTCTGTGCGGCGTGGTCCATGTACCTTGAACTTGAAGGACTCCGGGATCTCACGGGCGGCCGTCTGCAGCTTGGCCATCCGCTTGCGCATCATCGCGATCCGGTTCTCGATACCTTCGGTGATGTGGCCTTCCGGGTCATGCTCATCGCTCGTGGTCGAGAAGATGCCGCCTGCCGTCCCCGGGAGCGCGCGCGGGCTGATGCCATCCGGCGTGATGGCGTGCCGCCGGTAGCCATTTTTCTCGGGGCTGACCGGCTGGTACACCAGACCGCGGTCGATCCGCAGGTTGCTGGTGTCGAGCCGGTCGGATGTGAACAGGGAGGAGGCGAGGAACTTTTCCAGCAGCACGATGACCGGGACCTGGTAGCGATCGGCCCAGTTGAAGCTTTCGAAGCTGTCAACGAACGCCTCCTCGATGTCACCCGAGGCGATCACGATGTGCGGAAAATCGCCGTGGGCAGGGTGCAGGGCGAACTGCAAGTCGGCCTGCTCGGTTCGGGTCGGCAGGCCGGTTGAGGGACCACCGCGCTGCCAGAGGAAGACCACCGGGCCCGGTGCCTCAGTGATCGCCGCGAATCCAAATCCCTCCGACATCAGCGCAAAGCCGGGACCGGCCGTGGACGTGGCCGCCCGGATGCCCATGTGCGCGGCGCCAATCGCCATGTTGATGCTGGCGATCTCATCCTCGGCCTGCACCACGGTCAGCTGGTACTGCGGCCCTTTGGCCTCGAGGTAGACGCTCTCGTCCGTGGCCGGGCTGATCGGGTAATAGGTCTGCAGCCCCAGCCCGGCCTTGATCTTGGCGATGCCAACCGCCTGTACGCCCTTGATCAGGATGCGCGGCTTTCGCTGCTCCGCCGGAAGCGGTGCCAGCCGGCGGGCCGGCCGTTCCTGGAAATGGGCGCGCACGTAGTCCGCCGCCGCCTTGACGGCGAGCACGTTCATCTCGGCCGCCTCTGCTTTGCGACCCTTGAAGCTCTCGCGGATGGCTTCAAACAGCAGGTCCTCGTCGTAACCGATGAGTGCCACCGAGGCACCGAGCGCGACGGTGTTGCGCATCACGATGTACTTCCGGGATTGCCCGCCCTTACCCAGCTGTTTCAGTGCCTCCTCGAGGACCTCGAAGTACGGGACCGGGTAGAGGCGGATGTCGTTGCGCTGGAACTGGGCGGGGTCGATCTTGAGATCGGCGTCATAGACGATCCCACCGCCGGGGGCGACCTGGTGGACATGACCAATGTGGCTCGGGTAGTGCTTGCGCTCGAGCGCATCGCCGAAGAGGCTCTCCTGGTCGAGGGCCACGAGCATGTGAATCTCGTCGACGTGCGAACGGACGGGCACGGGCGCGGCGGTAACCCGGTAATAGCTGTGCTTGCCCATGATGTTCGAGTGGAACTCGATGTTGGCGAAGACGTGCAGGCCGCCGCGCGTCAGCGCTTTGGCGTAAATCTCGGCGGATGCATTGATGCCTCCACCCTGGGGGCCGCCGATGACCCAGGACAGTTCCCGGCGGCTGAGTTCAGTAGGCACGACCAGCGCTGATTTTAGCCTGAGACCAGATTCCCGGGATCCTGAAGCCGCAGCGGTGGCACGCCCCACGTCCCGTCAGCCGGTCTTCCAGGATGCGATAGCCAAACCGGCGCACCAGCGCCGTCTGGCACGAGGGGCAGCGGGTGTCTTCGTAGCGTCCGACCCGGCCCGGAAGATTGCCGGCATAGATGTACTGCAGGCCGGCCGCCTCACCGATCGCGGCAGCTCGGAGCAGGGTCTGCGGCGTGGTGTTGTCCGGGTCCTGCATCCTGTAGTCCTTGTGGAAGGCGGTCACGTGCCAGGGGATGCTGGGCGAGAGGCCGGCGAGGAAATGCGCGATGTCGCCCAGCTCTTCGTCGCTGTCATTGAAGCCGGGAATGATCAGGGTGACGATCTCGAGCCAGAAGCCCATCTCATGCACCATCTGGATCCCGTTCACGATGTTCTCGAGCTTGCCGCCCAGGGAACGGTAGTTCTTGTCGCGGAAGGACTTGAGGTCGATCTTGTAGAGATCGGTAAAGGGGCGGATGTACTCGAGGACTTCCCGAGTGGCATTGCCGTTGGAGATGTACGCCGTCATGAAGCCGCGGGGGCGCGCTTCCTTGAACACCTCGACCGCCCACTCGGAGGTGATCAGGGGCTCGTTGTATGAGGTGGCGACCACCGAGGCCTGTTGGCGCTGGGCGATATCGACCAGTTGCCGCGGCGTGATATCCATCGGCTCGGACAGCGCTCCTGGATCGCGCAGCGCCTGCGAGGTGACCCAGTTCTGGCAGTTATGGACGACGGCATGATTGGCGAGGTACGTATGGGGACCGTCCGTTTCGAGGTTGAATACAGGACCGCGGTAGTGGCGGCGGCTTGTCTCGCGGATCGCCAAGTAATCGAGGTCTCCGCTGACCGGAACGCATACGTGATGACGGGGTGTTAGCTTGCCGGCCGACACGAAACGTGGTCTGTCAATGCCTGGCTTTTCGGTCGCCAGCACGGGGTGGTCCGGTGTGACGTCGAAGGGAACCAGAGGGAACGGCCAGATTCGAACCAGCTCGCCCTCGTAGTCATGCCGGAAGACCCATCGGACGTTGTGCTGGCTTCCATCACCGCTCGTCGCCGTAAGCCCGTTCGGCGGCTGGCGCCGGCTTGGATCGCCGTCCGGATCATCGCTCGCGCCATCCCAGAGCTCCGCAAAGCTGCGCATCCCGGCATTCGTCGCGACCCGGACGTCCCGTGCGAAACAGTAGGTGCAGTGCAGGTCGCAGCCGAGCATCCCGAAGGTCAGCGCGTCGGTGCCGGGAACGGCGTGGAAGAACGGCTTCTTCTCGATGGGGTCGCATTGGAGCGCGCCAACGTAACCGCGCGGGACCATCAGGGTCCCGCCACGGTTGTAGCGAACCTTGCAGATGCCCCGAAGCCCCTCCTTGATCAGGCAGCGGTGAGCACACGCGTAACAGCGAACCTGGTTGTCCGGCAGCTTCTCGTAGAGCGTCCCCAGGGCGCCCTCCTCGACCCGCCGGTCGAGCGCCTGTGAGAACGGGGTTGCCTCTTTGGCGGGCATAGCCTGAATATAGAAGGAGATGGAGCTGCTTCGACAGGTCCTAGTCACGGTCCTTGCCATCGGCTCGGTGATCAGCCTGGCGGCGATGACAGGCGCGCTATACGAATTCAGAACCGGCCGTCTCGTCCGCTATCCCTTTCGCCGGAAGGTTCCCGCGACACCGGAAGACATTCGAAAGAACGCCCTCGCGCTCGTTCTCAATGACCTCGGAACGTTCCTGTTCAACTTCATCGTTGTTTCAGGCCTGCTGCTTCAGGACGGTCATGTCGACCCTGTCCTACTCGTGACCTATTTCGCCGCTGAGATTGTGGGAATGGCCGCAGTATCCCTCTCGATGTTCATCGCACACCACCTACGGGGCGAGGTGCGCTATATGAAGCGTCAGAAGCCTGCTTCCGTCCCCTCGGCTCAGGCTTAGGCCGCGTTCGGGACGACCTGCAGCCGTTTCGGCCGGACGAACCCGCTGTTCGGGGCCGGGTCGAAGTAGCTGACCGGCACCGGGTTGCCCGTCGACTCGAGCACTTCCATGATCCGCGGGATTGCGCCGGTCGCGGTCAGCATTCCGCTGACCTTGCCGTTTTCGTACCCGGTCTGCTTGTAGACGAAGATGTCCTGGAGGGAGATCTGATCGCCCTCGATCCCCGTCACCTCGGAGATGTACGTGATCTTCCGGGTGCCGTCTCGCAAGCGGTTCTGCTGGATGATGATGTTGATCGCCGACGCGATCTGCTCCCTGATGGCGCGTGACGGCAATTCCATCCCGGCCATCAGCACGAGCGTCTCGAGCCGGGAGATCGTGTCTCGGGGCGTGTTCGAGTGGACTGTGGTCAGCGAGCCATCGTGACCGGTGTTCATGGCCTGGAGCATGTCCAGCGCCTCGCCGCTGCGGACCTCTCCCACGACGATCCGGTCAGGCCGCATTCGGAGAGTGTTGATGACCAGGTCGCGAATGCTGACCCCACCCTTGCCTTCCACGTTGTTGGGCCGCGACTCGAGGTTGATCACGTGGATCTGGCGCAACTGCAACTCCGCCGCGTCCTCGACCGTGATGATGCGCTCGTCCGATGGGATGAAGCTCGAGAGCACGTTGAGCGTGGTGGTCTTTCCCGACGAACCGCCGCCCGCCACCACGATATTCATGCGCGCGTTGACGCATGCCTTGAGAAAGACCGCCATCTCCTCGGTCAGGGTCTGGTTCTTGATCAGGTCGGCGATCTGGAGGGGGTCTTTGCGCATCTTGCGGATCGTCACCGATGCGCCTCTCACGGCTAGCGGCGGGATGATCACGTTCACGCGGGAACCGTCGGGAAGGCGGGCGTCAACCATCGGCGAGCTTTCATCGACTCGGCGACCAACCCCGGTCACGATGCGCGAGATGATCTGCATCAAGTGTGCGTCGCTGTCGAACCTGATGGCCGCCCGCTGCATCTTGCTACCGCGTTCGATGTAGACCTTGTTTGGGCCGTTCACCATGATGTCGGAGATCGCCTCGTCGGCGAGCAGCAGGTCGAGGGGACCGAAGCCAAGGATGTCGGCAAGCAAGGCCCCGAGCAGCTTGTCCCGTGTCTGGGACGTCAGGGTGACGCGGCGGGAGCTCAGGTAAGCGTCGAGGACTTCGGTCGCGCGCTGGCTGATCGCCTCGCGATCGAGCTCGTTCGCCCGTTCACCGAGTTCGCCGATGATCCGGTCATGGACGGCTGCCTTGATCCGGTGAAGGCGCTCGGCTTCTGGCAGGTCGCTGAGGTTGGCGTTGGCGGGGGCCGGCCGGGGCTCAGCCGGGGGCGCCGGCCGGGCGGCCGCCACGCGGTCGGCGAGCCTCGGAGCGGGCGTGGGGACAGGCGCCTGGACAGGCAGCGGCGGCGCCACGATCGGCCGCTGGGCTGGAGCCGGGGCCGAAACTGGCCTTTGGATGGGCCTCGGCCCAACTGGAGGCAGTTGTGGCCGGACAGGAACCGGTGGCCGAGCTGGGGATGGGCTGTAGGGAGCTGATCGAGCCGGCGGCAGCGGAGGCTGGCTCTGCTGGGCTGGCGGCGGCGCCGGGGCCGCGGGCGGCTGGCTTGGCCGCGCCGGTGCCTTGGGGGCCGGTTGCGGCGATCCGGGTTCGCCCTGGGATTTTTGAATACGTTCGAGCAGCGACAAGCGGTTCTCTACCCCCAGTTCGTTCGTATTGGCGAACCGAGCCGAATGCTACGGAGCCAGCCTTACGAACCGGACAGCGCGCAGGTAACAGGGCGATGGCACGGCTGCCACAGCTCCAGCGCCGGCCGATGACTGCGAATTGCGCAGGAATACAGGATGAATTCCGATTTGCCTGAGGGCATCATCATTCTGGGAGGTTGTACATGTCGCTATCAAAGATCTTTCTGATCGTCGCCCTGATCTGCTTCATTCTCGACGCGCTGGCCGGCCGCATGAAGTTCCGGGCGCCGTTCGGCTTGCTGCCCGGTGGCCTGGCGTTCCTGACCGCGTCGTTCTTGTTCTAGCGGCGGTTAGAGGAAGCCAAGCTCCATCTTGGCGTCGTCGCTCATCATGTCGGCGCTCCACGGCGGCGAGTAGACGAGCTCGACCGTACACGAGCTGACGCCCGGGACTTCTTCGACCTTGGCCTTGACCTCGTCGAACAGGTCCTGCGCCCAGGGGCATCCGATCGCGGTCAGGGTCATTTTGACGAGGACGTTGCCCTCGTCGATATTCACGTCGTAGACAAGCCCGAGCGACATGATGTCCAGGCCGATCTCCGGATCGCGACAGGTTGCGAGCTGGGCCTCGATCTGCTGGCGCAGATCGCCCGAGGCCGGCGCCTGAGTCGTTTCCATGGTGTCCGCCATAGTCAAATCTTAGTCCCGTCCCTCGATGAAGATATCGCCGTTCTCGATCGTCACCGGGAAGGTTTTCGCCGGGATCACCGCCGGCAAGCCGGTCACCTTGCCGGTGCGCACGTCGAAGCGGGAGCCGTGCCGCGGGCACTCGACCGACATCTCCCACAGCTCGCCCTCACAGAGCGAATACTCCTCGTGCGTGCAGGTGTCACCGATGGCATAGAAGTTGTCGTCCTCTGCGTGCACCAGGCAGATGGGTTCGCCGTCCACCTCAACCCGCTTCATCGACTCCTTGGGCAATTCGGCAGTGGCCGCAACGCGTTGCTTCGTCACGTTAGTCAATGCGGGCAGCCAGCTCCTGGTCTACCGCGTCCCGGACCTGGGCGACCGGGATTCGGTCGAGAACCTCTCCCAGGAACCCTTGGACCAGCATCCGCTCAGCCGTGGGACGAGGGATGCCACGGCTCTCCAGGTAAAAGAGGTGCTCCGGATCCACCGGTCCGACGGTCGCGCCATGGCTGCAGCGCAGGATGTCATTGTTGAGGATCTCGAGGATCGGCTCGGAGGTGGCCTTCGCCTTCTCGGAAAGCAGGAGGTTGCGATTGGCCTGGTTCGACGAACTTCCTCGCGCGGCCGCCTCGACCCGGACTACGCCCACGTAGACGCTTTTCGCCTGGTCGCGCAGAGCCCCCTTGAACAGCAGGTCGGACGTGGTATGCGGCCCGACGTGGTCCTGCAGTGTACGGAAATCGAACGCCTGCTCACCGGTGCCAAAGAACAAACCCTTCAGGTTCGCGCTCGAGCCCGGTCCTTCCAGCATGGCCTCCACTCGCAGCCGGGCCAGGTGACCACCCAGGGCAACATCGACCATCTGCAGGCGCGCGTCGCGGCCGAGATGAAATCGCTGATTGGCGAACTGCCAGGTCTTGACGCTCCAGTGCTGCAGCGCGACGTAGCCCACGTCCGCGCCCTCTTCGAGGAAGATCTCCGATGATCCGCTGGCCAGTGACGTCTCATCGCGGTTGTTGCTGAGAAACTCGTCGACGTATTGGAACCGGGAACCCTTGCCAGCGATGATCAGGGAGTGGGGCAGCACGGCGGCACCCGGGCCGGCCGACCAGAACTGGCTGACCAGCGGCTGCTCCACCGTCACCCCATCCGGGACGTAGAGGAAGCTCCCCCCGCTGAACAGGGCAGCGTGCAGTGCGGCAAACTTGTCCCGCTCCGGTTTGACGGCGCTGAACAGGTAGCGCTGGACGAGCTCGGGATAGGCCGATGCGGCGGCCGCCAGTGGCATGAGGATCACGCCGCGCTGGCTGAGGTCTGCCGCGATGGACGCCACCGCAGGGGAGGTTCCTCGCTGGTAAAGGGTCGCCCCGACGCTCTCGAGACGCCCGGCAGGAGCTGCGCCATTCGGCTGCTGGAAGGGCGCGTAAGCCTCGAGGTTCAGCGCCTTTAAGTCGACCTGTTTCCAGTCCTCGTTGCGCCTCGTATCCGGCAGGCTCATCCCCTCGAAGACGCCGAAGGCAGCCAGCCGCCGGGCGCGCAGCCACTCGGGTTCGCCGTGAAGAGCGCTCAGCTCTTCGACGGCAGCCTTCGTAAACGCCATCTAGCCGACGGAGCCGATCATCTCGAGCTGGATCAGGCGATTCAGCTCGACGGCGTACTCGATCGGAAGCTCCTTGGTGAAGGGTTCGATGAAGCCGTTCACGATCATCGTCTCCGCCTCCGCCCTGGTGATCCCGCGGCTTTGCAGGTAGAAGAGCTGCTCGTCAGAGACCTTGCTGACGGTGGCCTCGTGCCCGATCCGGACCTGGGGCTCATCGACCTCGGTCGTGGGATAGGTGTCTGAACGCGACTGTTCGTCCAGCAGCAACGCATCGCAACGGACGAAGGACTTCGAGTTCTTCGCGCCGGGATAGACCTTGACCAGTCCGCGGTAGGAGGTCCGCCCGCCGTTCTTCGAGATCGACTTGGAGACGATGTTCGAGCTGGTATTCGGCGCCACGTGGACCGCCTTGCCACCCGCATCCTGGTGCTGGCCCTTGCCGGCAAACGCCACGCTGAGCACGTCGCCCTTCGCGCCGGGCTCCATCAGGTAGATCGAGGGATATTTCATCGTGATCTGCGAGCCCAGGTTGCCGTCGACCCACTCCATGGTCGCGTCGCCGTAAGCGACGGCCCGCTTGGTCACCAGGTTGTAGACGTTGGTCGACCAGTTCTGCACCGTGGTGTAGCGGCAGCGGGCGCCGCGCTTGACGATGATCTCGACGACAGCGGAGTGGAGCGAATCCGTCGTGTAGATGGGCGCGGTGCAGCCCTCGATGTAATGGACGAAGCTGTCCTCGTCGCAGATGATCAGGGTCCGCTCGAACTGCCCCATGTTCTCGGCATTGATCCGGAAGTAGGCCTGCAGCGGGATCTCGACCTTGACGCCCTTGGGGACGTAGATGAAGGACCCGCCCGACCAGACCGCGCTGTTCAACGCCGCCAGCTTGTTGTCGCCCGGGGGGATGATGGTGCCGAAGTACTCCTTGAAGAGATCGGGGTAGTCCCGAAGCGCGCTGTCGGTGTCGGTGAAGATCACGCCCTTCGACTCCAGTTCCTTGTGCAGGGAGTGATAGACAACCTCCGATTCGTACTGGGCCGCCACGCCGGCGAGGAACTTCCGCTCAGCCTGGGGCACCCCGAGGCGGTCGAACGTGTTCTTGATGTCGGCCGGCACGTCCTCCCAGGTCTTGCCCTGCTTCTCGGTCGACTTCAGGTAGTAATAGATGTTCTGGAAGTCGATTGGTGAGAGATCGGCGCCCCAGGTGGGGAGCTCCTTCTTGTCCCAGATCTGCAGCGCGCGCAGCCGAAACTTGGTCATCCACTCGGGCTCGTTCTTCATCCACGAGATCTCTTTGACGACCTCGGGGTTGAGACCTCGCTTGGCCTTGAAGACGAACTTCTCCGGGTCGAAGAAGCCGTACTTCTCCTTGTAGTTGTCGCCGACGTCGATCCGTGGGATGACGGTTGCCATTATTTTGCCTCCAGGGCCGCCGGCGCTTTTGCCGGCTCCTTGACCCATTCCGAATAGCCTTTTGCCTCGAGCCAGTCGGCGAGCTCCGGCCCGCCGGAGCGAACGAATTCACCGTTGACCAGCACGTGAACGTAGTCGGGCTTGATGAATTTCAGGACCCGCGTGTAGTGGGTGATGATCAGCACGCCCAGCTCGGGGCCGCGCATCTTGTTCACGGCGTCGCTGACGAACTTGATGGAGTCGATGTCGAGTCCCGAGTCCGTCTCATCCAGAATTGCCATCTCTGGTTTGAGCACGGCCATCTGCAAGATCTCGGCGCGTTTCTTCTCTCCGCCCGAGAAGCCTTCGTTGACGTAGCGCGACAGGAACGAGTCGTCCATCCGCAGCACCGACATCTCGTTCTTGAGCAGGGCGCGGAATTCCTTGACGCTGATCGCCTTGGACTTGTCCTTGCCGTCGAAGCCGCGCTTGGCGTTGATGGCCGTGCGGAGAAAGTTCGACATCGTGATGCCGGGGACGACCACCGGGTATTGCAGGGCGAGGAACATGCCGAGCTTGGCCCGCTCCTCGGTGGGCAACGTCAGGATGTCCTTCCCCTTGAAGAGGACCTGGCCGCCCACCACCTTGTAGTTGGGGTGACCCATCAGCGTGTGCGAGAGCGTGCTCTTGCCCGAGCCGTTCGGGCCCATCACGGCATGCACCTCGCCCTTGTTGACGGCGAGTGAAACACCCTTGAGGATCTCGCGGCCCTCGACGCTCACGCGCAAATCCTTGATCTCGAAATCGGCCATTACGTGTGTCAGTTTACCCGCGGATTCCGAATTCAAAGCCACTCAGTCCTCCTCCGGCACATCGCCGTTGAGCGCAACCCGCAGGGTATTGACCGAGAGCGTCGCGCACTTCATCCGGGCGGGGCTGATCTGGATGCCGAGCTCCTCGAGGAGGTCCTTGGTTGGGAACGCCTTCAGCTCCTGGAGCGGCTTGCCGACGATGAGGTCGGTCAGCATCGAGGCCGACGCCTGGCTGATGGCGCAGCCTCGCCCGCGGAAGCGGACATCGCCCAGCCGCCCATCGTCGAGCTTGAGGTAGAAGGTGATGACGTCGCCGCAGAGTGGGTTGTCCCCCTCCTGGGTGATGTCGGCATCGGGGAGCTCCCCGAAATGGTGCGGGTTCTTGTAATGCTCGAGGATCTGCTCCCGGTAGAGATCGTCACTCATGGTTATGCGAACACCTTTTGTGCCTTCTGAATTCCGGTGACCAGCTGGTCGACCTCGTCGACGCGGTTATAGATGTAGAAGCTCGCCCGGGTGGTCGCCGCCACGCCCAGCCGGTCCATCAGCGGCTGGGTGCAGTGGTGACCGGCGCGGACCGCGATCCCCTCGCGGTCGACCAGGGTGGCGAGATCGTGCGGGTGGATGTTGGCGAGCGTGAACGAAATCGCTCCACCGTGAAGCTCGGAGTCACGCGGGCCGTAGATGGTGATACCAGGGACCTCCTGCAGCTTTTCCAGCGCGTAATCGACCAGGGTCCGCTCGTGGGATCGGATCCGGTCCATGCCGAACTGGGTTAGATAATCGACGGCCGCGCCCAGGCCAATCCCTTCGGCGACGCTCGGCGTGCCGGCCTCGAACTTCCAGGGGAGGTCGTTCCAGGTCGCCTCGTTGAGTCTGACCCGCTTGATCATGTCGCCCCCACCGAGGAATGGCGGCATGGACTCGAGCAGCGATCGCCGGGCCCAGAGCACACCGATCCCGGTTGGGCCGCACATCTTGTGCCCGCTGAAGGCGTAGAAGTCGACGCCGAGATCCTGGACGTCGACCGGCATGTGTGGCACCGCCTGGGCACCGTCGACCAGCACGAGCGCCCCGGCGCGATGCGCCGCCTCAGCCACCGCCTTGATCGGATTGATCGTCCCGAGGGTGTTCGACTGGTGGGTGATGGCGAGCAGCTTCACACCCTCGAGCTGGCGATCCAACTGCTCGAGCTCGAGCAGTCCGTCATCGTCGATGCAGAGGAAGCTGAGCGTCGCGCGGACCTCCTGGGCCAGCAGCTGCCAGGGAACCAGGTTGCTGTGATGCTCCATCTCAGTCAGGAGGATGCGGGCGCCGGCCTGGATATTCGCCCGGCCCCAGCTGTAGCGAACCAGGTTGATGGCCTCGGTCGTGTTACGGGTGAAGATCACTTCCTTCGGCGAGGCGGCATTGATGAAGGTGGCCACCCGCTGGCGGGCCGACTCATAGGCCGCGGTCGCCTCCTCGCTGATGGCGTAGACGCCGCGGTGGGGATTCGCGTTGTATCGCCGGTAGTAATCGTCCATGATGTCGATCACCACGGCGGGCTTCTGCGAGGTCGCCGCGCTATCCAGGTAGATGAGCGGCTTGCCGTTTACGCGTCGCCCCATGATGGGGAAATCGGCGCGGGCAGCCTCGGCGGTCAGCGGCCGGGTCTGGATCATGCCGGCTGGCCCTCCTTCATCAGGTCGGCGACGGAGACCGACTCCAGCGTCGACGTGATGGTTTCCTGCAGTTGCTCCCAGAACGCGTGTGCGGAGCAGGGCGTGTCGGCGTGGGTACACTCGCCGGGGCCGGCACCCTCTGCCAGGCAGCTCACCGGGGCAAGCGACCCCTCGAGGCTCCGGACGATGTCCGCCATCGAGATCGCCTCCGGCGCGCGGGCGAGCGCGTAGCCGCCCTTGACGCCCATCCGGCTGGTGATCAGCCCCGCCCGGCGAAGCTGGCCGGCGATCTGCTCGAGGTAGGACAGCGGAAGACCCTCCTGGTCGGCCAGTTCAGCCAGCGGCAAGGGGCCGTTGCCATAGCCGCGGCCCATCCGCACCAGGACGCGGATTCCGTATTCGGAGCGGGTAGAGAATCTCATAGATCTCCGACTGGAGTAGTCGGACATTCAAAGTATAGCGGACTGCCGCCCCCGTCAGCGACGTTCTCGTAACCTTTGCGCGTGCAGCATGCGCGGGAAGCTTCAGCGTGACCCTCCCGCTCGACCGCGCAGCCTTTCGCTACACGATGGGGCACTTCGCCACCGGGGTCACGGTGATGACCACCACCGCGGGCGACCGGATGCATGGGATGACGGTCAGCGCCTTCGCCTCGGTGTCCCTCGACCCCCTTCTCGTCCTGGTCAGCGTCGAAAAGTCGACGGTAATGCACGAGCTGCTGGTGCAAAGCGGGACCTTCGCTATCAACATCCTCGGTAAGCGAAGCGAGAGCACGGCGCGCTTCTTCGCCGACAACGTCCGGCTGGCGGCGCCCGAGTTCCGAGAGGGCGGCTACCGGCTCGGGATCACCGGCTCACCGATCCTGAGCGAGGCCGCCGGATATCTCGAGGCGACCGTGCATGGGAGCCAGGAGGCGGGCGACCACACAATCTTTGTTGGCAGGGTGGTGGCGCTGGAGATTGTCACGGAGGAGGAGCCACTCATCTATTACCGGAGCGGCTACCGCAGCCTCGACTAGCGATTACTCGCTGAGTAGATCCGTCAGCTTGCCGTTGAACGCCGCCAGCCGCTGATGAGCGTCGAGCACCTCGTCATGGGTCAGCGGATCGCCATCGATCCCGTCCGTGTCACGGGGCGACGGGGCCGCCACCCGGGTCACCTCTTCGACCGCGTTCACGATTGAGCCGGCGAACTCGACGTGCAGGAAGAAGGAATCACGGCAGCGGCCACAGGTCACCTGAACGATCAACTTATTGTTGTGGTTGCCGATCTTGCGCAGCTGCGAGCCCTTATGATTGCTGCCGCACACCCGGCAGCGATAGTTCCGAGCCTGGGACCGCAGGAACTCCAGGATAGGATCTTCCATCCGCCCCATCCAGTATAGGACCGGTTTGGGAGCAGAATTAGGGGCGGAATCGTGTCGAAACCGCTCATCCTGCTGACCAACGACGACGGCATCTACGCCCAGGGGATCCTTGCGGCCTGGCAGGAACTGCGCAAGATCGGCGAGGTGGAAGTGGTCGCTCCCGACGCGGAACGCAGCGCCGTCGGGCACGCCATCACGCTGCTGCTTCCGCTCCGCGCCAAGGAGGTGGTGCGGCGCAATGCGCGTTTCGGCTACGCCGTGAACGGCATGCCGGCCGACTGCGTGAAGATCGCGGTCAAGGCGATTCTGCCGAGACCGCCTGACCTGGTCGTGTCCGGTATCAATCTGGGGGCGAACACCGGGACCAATGTCATCTACTCCGGCACGGTGAGCGCAGCCACCGAGGCGCGCATCCTGGGCATCCCGTCGATCGCCGTCTCCCTGGCGACCTTCACCCATCCCGACTTCAGCTACGCGGCGCGCTTTACCCGAAAGTTGGCCACCGCCGTGCTGGCGAAAGGGCTGCCGGACAAAACCCTACTGAATGTCAACATCCCGAACATTCCGGAGGACAAGATCAAGGGCGTGGCCATCACCCAGCAGGGTGAGTCGCGGGTCGAAGAGCGTTTCGAGAAGCGCACGGATCCCCGCAACCAGACCTACTACTGGCTGGATGGCCAGTTCCGTTTACAGGAGCCGAAGAACGAAGCGGACGCCGCGAGGGTGAGCGACGGTTATGTCTCGATCACGCCGGTCCAGTACGACCTGACGGCATATGCGGCCATCGACATGCTGAAGGAGTGGAAGCTCCAGCCCTAGCGCACCGGATTCCTGAGCACGCCGATCCCCTCAATTTCGGCCTCCACCACGTCGCCGGGGTGGAGATATTCAGGAGGTTTGCGGCCGTCGCCCACGCCCTGCGGCGTCCCGGTTGAGATGCAGTCCCCCGGCTCGAGCGTCATTCCCGCGGAGAGATCCGCGACGATCTGTGCCACCGAGAAAATCATGTCGCTGGTGTTACTGTCCTGCTTGGCCGTGCCATTGACCGATAGCCGGAGCCGCAGCCTTTGTGGGTCGCGGATCTCATCGGTGGTGACGATCACCGGGCCCATCGGGCAGCTGCCATCGAGGCTCTTGCCCTTGAACCACTGCGAGGTGCGGAATTGCAGCTCGCGGGCGGAGATGTCGTTGACGATCGTGTAGCCGAATACGTGGTCAAGGGCGCCTGCCTCAGGGATGTCCTTGCCTCCGAGTCCGATGACCGCGCCCAGCTCTACCTCCCAATCGAGCCGCGTGGTCAGGCCGCGGGGAAACGGGATGGTTTCGCCGGGTCCGATGACAGTCATGGGCGGCTTTGTGAAGTAAATCGGCGCCGGCGGTGGAGGGCTCCCGGATTCCGCCGCGTGGGCCGCATAGTTTTGCCCAAGGCAAAGGACGTCCTTGCGCGGGCGCGGGATTGGCGCGTGCCACCGGACGCGATCTGACGAATACGCCAGGCCGGCCTCCGCGTCCTGCGCCAGGTCGTGGCTATCGAGTTCTGAGCTGAAGCGGCGGCAAAGGTCGGCGGCGTGACGCCAGGCCGCAGCCCCGGCATCGAGAAAGCCAAGCATGTCGGGCGGGAGACGCAACCCGTCGTGCAGATGCGAGTAGCGAGCCAGATCGAGGACCGCGTTGCCGCATTGCGCCCCCAGGCGGGGCCCTCCTGGTTGCACCGAGTAGGTGCAGAGCCTCATCGGTCCGGCCGTTTTCGCGCCGACTCGATGGCGCGCCATACTTTCTCGGGCGTGCACGGTGGGTCGATGTGCCGAATTCCCAGCGGCGCGAGCGCATCGAGGACCGCGTTGACGATGGTCGGCGTCGAGCCGATGGTTGCACTCTCGCCGACCCCCTTGACACCCAGCGGGTTGATAGGGCTCGGCGTGATCGTGCGGTCGAGCGCAAAGCTCGGCAGGTCGGGCGCTGTCGGGATCATGTAGGTCGTCAGGTTACCGCTGAGCATCGCGCCGTCATCGCCGTACGCGATTTCTTCGTAGAGCCCCTGCGCGATGCCCTGCGCCAGGCCGCCATGCACCTGACCCTCGACCAGCATTGGGTTGAGCACCCGGCCGCAGTCATCGACCGAGACGTAGCGCTGCAGCGTGACCGACCCCGTCTCGGGGTCGACCTCGACGACGGCAACGTGCGCGCCGAAGGGAAAGACCATGCCGGGCGGCTGGAAATAGCGGGTGGACTCCAGGCCGGCCTCCATGCCCGGTGGCCGGGCGCCGCTGTAAGCCGCCTTCGCGATCACCGCAAACGTCACAGCCCGGCCAGGCACGCCGCGGACCTGCCACTGGCCATCGTTCAGGACGATGTCGGCAGGCGCCGCCTCCAGGAGGTGGGCGGCGAGCAGGCGAGCCTTCTCCCCCACATCGGCGGCCGCCAGATGCACCGCGGTGCCGCCGACCGCCGCGCTCCGGCTGCCGAAGGTGCCGACGCCGACGGGCACGGTTGCCGTGTCGCCGTGCCTGACCGCAACCTGATCCAGCGCCACCCCAAGCTGGGCGGCGACCAGTTGCGACCACGCGGTTTCGTGGCCCTGGCCGTGGGGCGACGTCCCGGTGACAACGGTGATCGCGCCGTCCGAATTCGCCCGGACGGTGGCGCTTTCGAAGAGGTCACCCTCAGGACCGAAGCCCGCCATCTCGACATAGGACGCAAGGCCGATTCCCATCAGCCGACCGGCCTGGCGCGCCTCCTGCTGCTCGGCGCGGAGCCGGTCGTAGCCGGCGATCGTCAGCGCGTGCTCGAGGGCAGCGGGGTAATCGCCGCTGTCGTACAGCTCGCCGCTGATGCTGGCCGTTGGCTCGTCGAATGCAGGCAGCAAGTTCCGCCGGCGCATGTCGGCGGGATCGATGCCAAGCTCGCGGGCGGCGAGATCGATCATTCGCTCGATCAGGAAGATCGCTTCCGGCCGGCCGGCGCCGCGATAGGCCGCGATCGGCGTCTTGTTCGTGTAGACGCTGCGAATATCGACCTGCAGCGCCGGCAGCCGATAACAGCCGCTCAGCAGGCGCCGGGTCAGCCTGGGCAGTCCGACGCCCATCGGGTAAGCGCCGAGGTCGGCGGTCAGCCCCACCCGTAGCCCGCGAAGGGTTCCATCGGCATTCACCGCCAGCTCCGCATGGTGAACCTGGTCGCGGCCGTGCGTGGTGGCCTGCAGGTGTTCGCTTCGGTCTTCGATCCATTTCACCGGCCGCCCCATTCGCATCGCCGCCCAGGGCACGAGCAGTTCTTCGGGATAGACCGACAGCTTGGCGCCGAAACCGCCGCCGACTTCGGGAGCGATTACTCGCACCGCGGACTGGGGCAGGTCCAGGAAGGTCGCCAGCTCGTCGCGGACGCCGTGCGGAATCTGGGTCGCGGACCAGACCGTGACCGAGGGCTCCCAGGGGTTGGCGATGGCGAGCACGCCGCGCGGCTCGATGGGAATGCCGGCCAGACGCTGATTGCGGATTCGCGCACGCACCACCCGCGGCGAACCTTCGAAGGCGGCCTCAACGTCGCCCCAGACCCGTGTCGATTCGTC
>VBHC01000145.1:0-2447 GCA_005889535.1 Chloroflexota bacterium | reverse complement strand
ATCGGCGCCGGCCCCATCCTCGGGGTCGATCACGGCCACAAGCGGTTCCAGCTCGATCGTGACCAGCCCGGCGGCATCGCGCGCCTGTTCGCGGCTCTCCGCGACGACGAACGCGATCAGGTCACCAGCGAAGCACACCTTTTCTCCGTTCAGCAGCGGCCGGACGGGCAGGCGGCTTCCTTTTGGTCCGCTGACCGGAAAGGTGGGTGCGCCTCGAAGGTCGCCGGAGGCGATCACCCCGATCACCCCCGGAGCCGACCGGGCTGCGCTGATATCGACGGACTGGATGCGCGCATGCGGTAGATAGCTGCGGACGAAGACCAGGTGGGCCAGTCCGGGCGGGCGAAGGTCATCGACATAGGACCCGGCACCGGTGATCAGTCGCGGGTCTTCGCGGCGGCGGACCCGCGCCCCCAGGCCATACGCGAGCGCCACGTCGCTCAGCTTACGGTAGGCACCTCCAAGATGTCGGCCGATAATGGCACGGATGTCCGGCCCGAGGTCGAGGCCGTCGAGCACGCCGCGGGCGCTCGCCGGCATCGCCATGGCAATCGCGTCAACCTTGATCGTCGCCGGCTGCGACAGCAGCGCGACGATCCCTGCAGACAGGCTGAGCAAGTTGGTGCTCACTGAGCAGGACCTGCCGAGCGGCTTTGCCTCGTTCTACAGTGGCGCGCAAGTGCGGCTCGACAATCAGGGGACCGCCCGCTCTGACGCCTCCCGTTTCGGCCGCGAGGGCGGCTGGATCACCAGGCTGCACCGCTCGGACCAGTCGGTGACCGCGGGGCCGCTCGTGGTGGAGTCGCGGGCCGACCTCTTCAAAGATGTCGGCGGTGCCACGTCTGACCTCGCCGCCTATCGCGTGGTGTTCGCGCGAACCAGTGGCACTGAGCTCACATCAGTGGCTGTGTCAGGCCTCGGCGACGAAGCCATCGGCATCACGTTTACCCAGCCCGGTGGCCATACCCTGCGCTACTACCGGATCGCCTGGCGCTACCGGAACGCGACGGCCTCCGTCCTGGTCGAGGGGTTTGATGGCGAGCTCAACCTCAGCGACGCGGAGTCGCTGGCACACAAGCAGGAAAAGCGGATCGAGGGCGCCTGAACCGATCGTCCCACGCAAAATCCGTTGAAATCTCGTGTAAGCGCGCATATACTTTCGGCAAAGCGGACTGGGCAGCCGGTTAATTCCTCACTGGGAAAGGGAGAGAAATGAAGCTTGGGGTTCGAAGCCTCGTGGCCAAACGACGCCTTGGCATCCTCGCGGCAGTTGCGGCAATCGCCAGTTTCGTCCTCACTGGTGGGTCCGCCTATGCGGTCAACCCACCATTCTTCGATGACCAGGGGGACCAGCTGGTCTCGGGGGCCCTCGACTTCCGAGACGTTAGCGGTGGCACCAATGTTACCGAGTGTCCGCAGGCCGGACTATCCGGCGACCGGGCGCATCCGCTTGACAAGCGTAGCGGGGATCGAGCCGAGCAAAAGAGCTCCGGAAACGACCAGCGGCTGAACCAGGACTTCTCGTGCTTCCCGCAGGATGAGACCGCCGTCGACCAGAATCCGAAGGCCCCGCGAAACTATATCGCCGGCGCCAATGATTACCGACTTGGCTGGGGTACGTCGGGCTTCTACGCGACGACCGACGGCGGCGCTCACTGGTACGACGGCATCACCCCATTTCCATCCCTTCCCAGCGGCGACAACCTCGACGGCGGCGGCGACCCGGTCACGCTCTTCGATCGGGGTGGCGTTGCCTACTACGCCCAGATCAACTTCAACCGTACCGACGACACCAGCGGCGTCTGGGTGAACCGGTCGACCAACGGCGGCTTCACCTGGACCCGGCCGTGCGTCGCGATCCGGACTGCACCTGCTCCTTCCGAGGCGGCCGCCTGCGGCGGGGCGGGGGACGCGCGGCAGCCGGGAGACGGCACTGTTGGTTTCTTCCAGGACAACGACAGCATGCTGAACGGGAGCGTGCCCGCTTTCGACAAGGAGTGGATCACGGCGGGCCCAAGGCCGGCGGGCGTGATGCCGACCTGCTTCACGCCGTTAACGCACACCGCGACAGCGTGCAATCCGGCAGTCGTCGGCGTCGACCGGCTCTATGTGACCTATTCACTATTCTCCGGTGCCGGCAGTGCCCAGATCTTCCTGAGCTATTCCGATGATCAGGCCCGGTCATGGTCGCCGGCCCGATACATCGCCGGCAGCGGTGCCTTCTGTGCCCCCGGTGGACGCGCCAACGACAGTTGCGCCGACAGCCAGGGCTCCCAGCCGACCGTGAATCCGACAACCGGGCAACTCTGGGTCGGCTTCATCAACGGCGACACGACGGACGAGGACCAGTACCTGGTAGTGACCTCAACAGACGGCGGCCAGACCTTCTCAGCGCCGTCCAGGGTTGACACGCTGTACGACGTCAACTTCCCGAGGGGGGTCAATGG
>VBHC01000071.1 GCA_005889535.1 Chloroflexota bacterium | reverse complement strand
ACCTATCGCCACCCGGTCGTGCTCGCCAAGATGGCGGTGACGGTCGATCACCTTTCCGGAGGACGGCTGGAGTTTGGCATCGGCGCCGCATGGGCGGAAGCCGAGCATCGCATGTACGGCATCGAGGGCCTCGACCACCGGGTCGGGCGGCTTCGTGAATCGCTGGAGGCGGTGATCTCGCTGTGGACCAACGAACGGACATCACTCGATGGCCGCTACTACCACTTCAAGGACGCCGTCGCCAGTCCGAAACCAGTCCAGAAGCCCCATCCTCCGATCTGGATCGGGGCTGGCGGCGAACAGATGATGCGGGTGGTGGCTCGCTACGCGGACGTGTGGAACAGCGCCGGGGCGGCGAACCCTGAAGCGGCCGGCGAGCAGAGTCGGAAGCTGGACGAGGTGTGTCACGAAGTCAGTCGTGATCCCGCGGAGATCCGTCGCTCGATCCAACATATGTGGGACGGACGCGACCGCGCTCACCTGGTCGACCGGGTCGGCCGGCATCTCGAGCTGGGCTTCACCGAGCAGATCATCAACTGCCAGGGGCCGGACCACGCGCGAGTGGCGGCGGCCGCGGCCGAAGCCCTACCCGAGCTGCGCAGCGCCCTCGTACGCTAACCATCCGGCCCACCATATATTTGCGTGAATGTGGCATGTCGCGAGGGCCGGCGATCGGGCGCTACTCGTCACGTTGGGAAAGGCCATCGATCCGGCGCTGCTGGCCCAGGTTCTGGCCTTTGACCAGGCGCTACAGGAGCGGCGTCCCGAGGGGCTCCTCGATGCAATCCCTGCCTATGCTTCAGTGCTCTGCCGCTACGATCCGGCGATCACAACCGCGGAACGGCTCGAGAAAGGAATCCGCCAGCTCGAAGGACGGCTGCGCTCGTCACCATCGTTCGGACCGATCGTGGAGATTCCAACGACATACGATGGACCGGACCTCGGCGATGTTGCCGCGAAGACCGATCTGTCCACAACGGCGGTGATCGAGTTGCACTCCGGCCGCGAGTACCTCGTGTACTGCGTCGGCTTCGCTCCCGGCTTCACTTACTGCGGCGCCCTGGATGACCAGCTTGTCGTGCCTCGACGGGCGTCGCCTCGAGCCCGCGTGGCGGCGGGGTCAGTCGGCATCGCCGGATCACAGACCGGAATTTATGCCGTCGAAAGCCCGGGTGGCTGGAACTTGATCGGCCGAACCGACCTGCGGCTCTTCGATCCGGCGGCCGATCCGCCGGCACGATTCCAGCCCGGTGACCGACTGCGATTTGTACCGGTCAGGTGATCGAGGTCATCAATCCAGGACGCTGGACCACCATCCAGGACCGCGGGCGCCCGGGTCGCGAGCGCTTCGGGATCCCGCCAGGCGGCGCCGCGGACTGGTTCGCAGCTGCCGTGGCCAACCGGCTTGCCGGGAATCATCCCGACGCCGCACTGCTCGAGTGCACGGCGGCGGGCCCGTCGCTGCGATTCGATTCGGACGGCGTCGTCGCCGTCACCGGAGCTCTCGCCGCGGGTACCGAGACGTGGCTGCCTCGGCTGGTGACTCGCGGCTCGACATTTGCGATCGGGGCGGTCGGTCCCGGATTACGCAGCTACGCTGCCGTCAGGGGCGGGATTGATGTCCCCGTCGTTCTGGGCAGCCGGTCGTTCTGTCAGCGCGGGACTTTCGGTGGCGGATTCGGCCGGCCGTTAGCCGAGGGCGACCGCCTCACAGTCGGCGACTTTGTCAATGGAGACCCGCCTCAGGCGGCCTGGCCGGCGGGTCATCGTCTGTCGATGCTCGGTCCCTGGGAGGTTCGGGTCATCGCCGGTCCGCATACGGATGCTTTTGACCGTTTCGCGCTGACACGGTTGACGGACATCGCGTGCCGGGCGACCCCCGCGCTTGATCGGATGGGCATGCGCCTCCAGACGCTGGGCCTTCACCTACGGGCCGATGAGATCTTGACGACACCCGTTACGGCCGGAGCCGTGCAGGTGACGCCATCTGGCGAGATGATCGTTCTGCTGGCTGATCATCCGACGACTGGAGGCTACCCGGTGATTGCGACAGTGATCACTGCCGACCTGCCGCTGCTGGCGCAGGTGCGTCCGGGCGACACCATACGCTTCCGCGAGGTCGACCTGGCGGAAGCGGACCGCGCCCGGCGCCGCCTGGACGGGTGGCTCGAACCGGAGACCTAGTCCCATACTATTTTCAAGAGCACGAGACCCGAGGAAAGGAGGCTGCCTGTGCTGAGTCACGCCATCAACCGTTTTATCGACCGGCAGCGCTGGTTGGAGCCGGTCGCTGATTTCCTGCAAAAAGCGGTCGGCGGCTTCTACAAGCTGCTCGGCGCGCCCGGCCATGGGCTGAAGACCTTCATCCACGGGACCTGGTTGGGCCATCCGCTGCATCCCGTCATCACCGACATCCCGCTGGGCGCCTGGACGCTCGCCGTCCTCTTCGACATCATCTATCTCTTCAATCAGCGCCAGGGCTGGAGCTCCGCGGCAGACGTGACGATCCTCATTGGTATCGTGGCCGCCCTCGGCGCGGCTGTTACCGGATATACCGATTGGAACGAGACCGTCGACCGTGAGCGTCGTGTCGGTATCGCCCACGGCTTGATCAACACGGTCGTCCTTGTCGTCTACCTGGTTTCGTGGCTCATCCGGCTGACCGGCGGCAGTCGTGGTCTCGCCATCGTTCTGGCGTTTATCGGCTACGCGCTGGTGATCTGCGCGGCATACCTCGGTGGGGAGATGGTCTTTTCCATCGGGACCGGGGTCAATCATCACGCCTGGCAGCCGGTGCCGGAAAAGTTCACAAAGGTACTACTGGAGGGCCGGATGACCGAGGGAATGCTGGTCAAAGCGATGGCCGGCGATACGCCCATCCTTCTCTTCAAGAAGGGCGACACGGTTTGCGCGATCAGCGAGACCTGCTCGCATGCCGGCGGTCCGCTTTCAGAGGGTGAGCTGCTCGGCAACCTCGTCCAGTGCCCCTGGCACGCTTCCCGGTTTGACATTTGTACCGGGCAGGTCCGGGGTGGTCCCGCCACCATCAGCCAGGTTCGGTACGAGACCCGAATACAAAACGGCCAGATCGAGGTGCGGCGGTCCGAAGATACACTGCAACCGAACTGATGGCTGAGAGGAATCTTGAATCGACGGTTGGCGACCTGCGCGACGACGACGTCGAGGGACGCGACTGGGAGCGCGTCCGCCCGCGTGGCATCAGTGAGGCCGACTGGCAGCGCTTCGAGGGCTACATGCGCGAGATCCTGCAGGCCCTGGGGATGCCGCTCGATACGCCAGGCACCAAACGGACCCCATATCGCTACCTGAGCGCGATGTTCGATTCGACAGAGGGCTACGAGGGCGACGCCAAGCTGGTCACGGCCTTCCCGACCGAGTGCAAAGGCGGCCCCGATTGCGAGGTCAGCCAGGTGGTCGACGGTCCGATTCCCTTTTACGCGTTGTGCGAGCACCATGCATTTCCGTTTTTCGGACATGCGTACGTGGGCTACATCGCCCATGAGCACATCATCGGGATCTCCAAGCTGACCCGTTTGGTCCGGCTTTTTGCCCGGCGCTTCACTGTGCAGGAGCGGATGGGCAGGGAGATCACGGAGGCGCTGTCCCGGGTGCTGCAGGCGCACGGCGTGGCCGTGTACCTCGAAGCCATCCATCTCTGCACCCAGATGCGTGGCGTGCGCGAGTCCGAATCGACCACGCGCACCACCTTCTGGCGGGGCAACTATGAGTCGAACCCCGAGTTGCGCGAGGAATTTCTCAACATCGCCCGGTCGCGCGCCAACGGGCACCTTTCCTGAATCCGCTTCATCGCCTCTATGAGGTTCCAGACCGTTCCGAGACGACACTGCCGCCGCCGCTGGCCGAGCTCTATGGGGGTGACCTCTGGCTCCCGGATGCCTGCGTGTATGCGAATTTCGTCAGCTCGATTGACGGAATCGTGGCGCTCGAAGGCGGCACGGCGCCTTCCGGCGGGATCATCAGCGGACGCAATGAGGCGGATCGGTTCGTCATGGGTATGCTGCGCGCCTTTGCCGATGTCGTGCTCGTTGGCGCCGGCACCGTCCGAGCCGAAGGTGGGCGCGCGCTCTGGACGCCCGAATACATCTTCCCGGCTGCGGCGGACGGTTTCCGCGCGCTGCGCCACACGCTCAAACGAGACGGCGAGCCACGCCTGGTTATCGTCTCCGCCCGCGGCGAGTTGGACCCGTCACATCGTGCGCTCCAGGCCGGGGCGCTGGTCCTGACCACCGAGACCTCCGCCGTTCGTCTGCGCAGGGTATTGCCAGGCGTCACCGACGTGAGGGCGGTCTCTGGAACTGATCGACTCGACGTACACCAAATCCTCGACCTCCTCGAGGCTGATGGCCACCACAGGATCCTCACCGAGGGGGGTCCCCGGCTGTTCGGCCAGATCGTCGCAAACGATGACATCGACGAGTTGTTTTTGACCGTTTCCCCGGTGCTCGCCGGCCAAAAAGGCGACCGGTCATTTGGGCTGGTCCATGGGGTGGACTTCGGTCGGGCGCCGAAGCACGGCCGGCTCATCGGTGTTCGCCGGCATGGATCGCACCTCTTCCTCCGCTACCGGTGGGAGCGCCCGACGTAACCGTGGCGGACCTCACTGTGGTCCTGGGTGCGACCGGCGGGTTGGGAGTAGCGATCGTCGATGTCTTCGCCGCCCGGGGCGACCGCGTGATCGCCGTGGCACGCTCGCGATCCGGGGTATCGCAGCTCGAGTCCCGGTATCCGGGCGTTGTCTCTGGCGACACGGCCGACCTGACCTCGCGGTTGGCGGTCGATGACCTGTGGGAGCGGATCGACCGCATCGGTGTGCCGCGCTGGGTCGTGAGTGCGACCGGTGGCTTTCGCGGTGGCAAGGTCTCCGACAGCACGCCCGATGACTTCACCTTCATGCTGGACTTAAACCTCGGATCCGCGTGGTGGTCGTGCCGCGCGGCGGCGCGGCGGATGCAGAGTGGAGCGATCGTCAACGTGTCCTCCAGGTCGGGCGTCGTCGCCGAGCCGGGAGCGGCGGCCTACGCCGTGGCGAAGGCCGGCGTCATCAAGCTGACCGAGGTGCTGGCGTCGGAGCTGAAGGGCTCAGGCATCCGCGTCAACGCCGTGGTCCCCGCCATCATCGATACGCCGGCCAACCGACGATCCCTGCCGGAAAAGCTGATCCAGAAGGCAGTCCCGCCGGCTGAGATCGCGGCGGTGATTGCCTACCTGTGCAGCGATGCGGCCGACGCCATCACCGGCGCCGCGATCCCGGCCTACGGCCGCTATTGATGTCTCCCTCGGATGGGCAGACCCTGTCTTGGCGACGCGCCCTGGCAGCCGGGACAGAAATAGGTGAGCCGGGCTTGCGTACCCTGGGCTCGGATTCGAATTGGGGTTTCGCACCGGGGACAGGGCCGGCCGCCTCGCCCGTGGACCGCCGCCCGCTGATTTCTGATTGGTGCTAGGAGGTTGCGTCGCATGAGCTGTCGAGCTGCGGCGTAGATTCGCCGCAGAGTCGGCTCATCGAGCGCTGCCGGCGGCGTCCAGGGATCGAGGCGCAGCATCCAGAGCGTCTCGCATTTATAGATGTTGCCCACTCCGGCGCAGACGCGTTGCTCGAGGAGGAGTTCTCCAACGGTTGCGGCCTCCGATCGGCGCGCGCGCCGGATCACCTCGTCCAGATCGAAGGGATCGACCAGGATGTCGGGCCCGAGGTGGACGACCGGCGACCGCTCGTCGGCCACCAATTCCATGACTGGAGCCGCAAAGCAGACGGCAACCGTGTCCTGGAAGGTCAGCATGGCGGTGGCGCGCCGCTCCGGCTGGCGCCACCGCTCACCTGGCCGGTAAAGGTGCCACGCTCCGGTCATGCGCATGTGCGAATGCAGCGTGATCCCACCCTCGAAGCGCATCAGCAGGTGCTTGCCGCGTGCCTCGACGGCCTCGAGCCGCCGCCCCTTCAGTCGTGCGATCGCCGCAGGCCGAGCCTCCCGGACGAGCTGGCCGGCGAGGCGTCGCCGCAACGAGGCGGCCGTGCGCCAGATCGTGTCGCCTTCAGGCAAGGACGGGCCGGCGCTCCGGCCAGAGCACGACCCCTTTGGGTGTCGTGCCGAACCCGGCTTCGCGAAGCATGCCTTCCAGGCGGGAGCCCTTGATGGCGTCGCCGTCGATGCTCTGGATCTCCAGCTTTCCGATCCGCGCGGCGATCCCCGCGAGCGCATGAAGGTGGGACAGCTCCACGTTGCCGACCGTGAGCAACGAGCGTCCACCGCGTTCCAGGTATAGCCGCAGCTCGCCAGCATCGAGCACGACGTGGGCGCCGGCGGCGCGCGCCATCCGCGATTCGTGCTCGGGCCATGGAATGGTCGTTCCGTAAGGGCTGGCCGGGTCGGTCGCGGCCAGGGCCACAACCTTCGATTCCTCGTCTCGCGAGCCGCGAAGCCGGTCGACGGCGCCTGGCAGCGCAAACTGCAGGCCGCCGAGCCCGTCGATGAAGTAGCCCCGACGGATTTTGCCCGCTTCCTCCATCGCGCGGAGCACAGGATAGAGCGCGGCGAAGCCGCCGCTGATACTCTCTCCCAGCGCCGCCTCGCGCGTCAGAACACCATATCGTTGCAAGAGCACGCCTGCCATCGCATGCAGATGCTCGGTGGTCGACGGCTGGGGGTGCAGCAGGTCACTCACCAGGGACCAGCGCCCGGCGGCCGCCGGCGGCCCCAACCGCATCAGCGGTCGGCGCGGATTGCGACGCATTCGCGGTCCGAGCATCCGCAGCGGGAGAAATGTGTCGTTTGTGACCTCGCCCGCCCAGACCATGTCCCAGAGCGCGTCCAGCACCGCATCTTCGTCAGCGGAGCCGGTGGCGTAATAGAGGTTGCGGAAGAAGGATGCGCCGCGGCTCTGCAGGTGGTCGCGCAAGCGCTCGTGGAGCTCGCCGCCCGGGCGCTCGTCCGGCTCCGCAATCAACCGCGGCGCATCAGACCTGAGGTACAGCGCGACGCGGCCGTCGGAGCTGCCCAGCGATCCCCGGCCGGTCCAGACCACCTCCCCCATCGAAATCAGCTGGTCGAGGAGTTGCGGCCGATACTCGCGCACCCGAACCGGGAGGACGTCCCGTTCGAGCACCGATGCGGGAATCGCACAGCCCTGCAGCTGGAAGACGATTTCCGTGAGCCGATCGAGCCCGCTGGCCTGGATGCCAACGCCGTGCCAGCTCGGCAGAAAACGGCCCAGGACGTCGACCGGCACCGGCTCGACCTCCCGTCGCAACGTTGCCAGCGACTTCCTGCGCAGCGAGCGGAGTACGTCGGGATGGCAGTACTCACGCCCGGCATGACCGGGCCGGAACTCGCCGGCGATGATGTCGCCCCGGCCGGCGAGGCGTCGGAGAGCCTGTTCCACCTCGCGCAGCGGAAGCCGCCAGCGCGCCACCGGGTCGGCGTTCACGAAGGGGACGTGTGTCCGGGCCCAGCGGACCAGGAGGGACGCCAGAGGCTCGTCCATCTTCTCGAGGAACGCATCGGGAAGGCCGACGGGCAGCGCCACGCCCAGCGCGTCGCGATATCGCCCGGCGTCCTCGGCGGCGATCCACCGCTCCTCGTCGGCGATGCGGACCCGGGTGGCGCGGCGTTCCCGCTCCAACTGATCCAGCCATTGGGTGTGGATGCCGCGAGCCTCGGCTTCCTGCGTGGTCAGGTCGCCGAGCCGGCGAAGGATGTCGGCGGCCTCATCGGTGTCCCGCGGCCAGCGTTCTTTCAGCAGGCCCTGCAGCTCCAGCTCGAGGTCGTCGATCGCCCGTGGATCGAGCAGTTCCCGAAGTTCTTCGGTGCCGAGCAGCTCAGCCAGGAGCTCCTTATCCAGCGTCAGCGCCTGCGCCCGCCGCTCCGCCAGCGGGGCATCGCCCTCGTACATGTACTGGCCGATGTAATCGAAGACCAGCGTCGAGGCAAACGGCGAGGCGCGCTCGGTGTCGACCACGACGGTGCGCACCTCCCGCGCCCGGATGGCGCTCATCAGGTCACGCAGGCCGTCCATGTCGAACACGTCGCTCAGGCATTCGCGATAGGTTTCGATCAGGATCGGGAACTCGGCGTGCTTGCCGGCCACCTGTAACAGGTCGTGGCTGCGCTGGCGTTGCTGCCACAGCGGGGTGCGCTCACCTGGCCGGCGCCGTGGTAGCAGCAGAGCCCGGGCGGCGTTCTCGCGGAAGCGCGCGGCGAAGAGCGCCGATCCGTGAAGCTGTGAGGTCACCAGCTCGCGTATCTCCTCCGGATCGAGAAGCAGGTCCGTGATGTCCGGTGCCCGGTCGGCCTCCGGAAGGCGCAGCGCGAACCCGTCGTCGGTGTAGATCATCTGGACTTCGAGATCGAGCCGCTCCTGCATCCGAGCCCGCGCGGCGAGCGCCCAGGGCGCATGCACCCGAGCCCCGAATGGCGTCAACACCGAGAGCCGCCAATCCCCGAGCTGGTCACGGAAGCGCTCGATCACGATGGTGCGGTCGGTTGGCACCGTGCCGGTCGCCTGGACCTGGTCCGAGAGATACTCCAGCAGGTTGCTGGCCGCGCGATCATCAAAGCGCGAGCGTTCCTGCAATCGGGCGGCTGCGGCATCGGGCTCCATCCCGGTCAGCTCGCGCATCGCCTGGCCCATGGCGCGTCCGACTTCGACCGGCCGGCCAAGCGCGTCGCCGTGCCAGAAGGCGATGCGACCCGGTTCTCCGGGCGCCGGCGTCACCATCACCTGGGACGGCGTGATATCGGCGACCCGCCAGGTGGTCGCCCCCAGGACAAAGGTTTCACCGGGGCGCATCTCGTAGACCATCTCTTCGTCCAGCTCGCCGACCCGCTTGCCGTCGTCCAGCAGATTCACCGAGAACAGACCGCGGTCCGGAATGGTCCCCCCGCTCACGACCGCCAGCCGCTGCGCGCCGGCGCGGCCACGGATTTTTCCTTCCAGACGATCCCAGACGATGCGGGGGCGCAGCTCGGCGAATTCATCGGAGGGATAGCGACCGCTGAGCATGTCGAGCGTCGATTCCAGGGCGCGGGGGCCGAGATCACTGAACGGGTACGCCCGATGCACCAATTCTGAAAGGGCGGCCACCGACCACTCCTCCATGGCGGACATGGCCACGATCTGCTGAGCCAGCACATCGAGCGGGTTGCGGGGGACCCGGGTAGTTTCGATCTCGCCGCGCAGCATCCGGTCGACGACCACCGCCGTCTCGAGCAGATCGCCCCGGTACTTGGGAAAGATGGTGCCCTTCGAGGGCTCGCCGACGGAATGGCCGGCCCGGCCGATCCGTTGGATGCCGCTGGCGACGCTGGTGGGCGACTCCACCTGGATGACGAGGTCGACCGCGCCCATGTCGATGCCGAGCTCGAGGCTGGAGGTAGCAACGAGTCCGGGGAGGCGACCAGCCTTAAGCGCATCTTCGATCAGCAGGCGCTGTTCCTTGGCGATCGACCCGTGATGCGCCCGCACCAGGTCCTCGCCGGCCAGTTCGTTGATGGCGGCGGCCAGCCGCTCCGCGAGCCGCCTCGAGTTGACGAAGATGATCGTGGAGCGGTGCTCGCGTACCAGTTCCAGGATCCGGGGGTGGATGGCCGGCCAGATGCTCCGGCGGGGACCATCCGGCTCCGGGCCGATCCGTGCGGCCGGCCCGCTCTGGGTGTGGGCGTCGCGCTCGAGGTCCGCCATGTCCTCGACGGGCACCTCGACCGTGATCTCCATCGTCTTGACCCGGCCGGCGTCGATGATGGTGACCTCGCGATTGGTGCCGCCCAGAAAGCGGGCCGTCTCGCTCAGCGGGCGCTGGGTGGCCGACAGCCCGATGCGTTGCGGCTCGGTCCTGGTGATCGCAGCCAGCCGTTCCAGGCTGAGGGCCAGATGGGCGCCTCGCTTGGTCTCGGCCATCGAGTGGATCTCGTCGACGATCACCCATCGGACGCTGGGCAGGATCTGCCGCGCCGCGCTGGTGAGCAGGAGGAACAGCGACTCGGGAGTCGTGATCAGGATGTCGGGCGGGTGGCGCTCGATCTGCCGGCGCTCACGTGCAGGCGTATCGCCGGTGCGGATCGCCACGCTGATCGGCGACAGCGCGATCCCCATGCGCTCAGCCTGCAAACCGATACCGCGCAGGGGCGCCTGCAGGTTGCGCTCGATGTCCACCGTGAGCGCCTTGAGCGGCGAGACATACAGGACGCGGCAGCGTTCGGCCTCTGCCGGGACCGGTTCGGTCGCCAGCCGATCGATGCACCAGAAGAACGCCGCCAGCGTCTTGCCGCTGCCGGTGGGGGCCGACATCAGGGTGTGCTGGCCGGCCGCTACCGATCGCCAGCCGCCGTCCTGGACCTCGGTCGGGGCCGGGAAGGCGCCCGAAAACCAGGCCCGCGCCGCAGGCGAAAACAGGTCCAAAACAGTGGGCATCGAGCTAAGTTTAGGCGCTCGAATCTCAAAACCTGAACGAGCGAAGCAGTTCCTCCGCTGTCATGTGTCGATGCGTCTCAAAGACGCGGCGCCCGGCTTCGAGCAGGCCTGCGTTGTAGGGGGTCGGGCGTCCGATCCGCTCCCCGAGCGACACGATCTCGCCGTTGAGATAGTCGAGCTCGCTGCTCGAGCCACGCTGGTAGCTCTGCAGCGTCGACGGGCCATAGGTACTGTCTGGTGGAAAATTGCCGGCCAGTCGGCCGCCAAACACGAGGTAGCTGAGCGACATCGGAAGTGTGGACATGAGGCGAAATGTGCGTGCCCGGCGGCTCTGGTCGAGGCCGAATCCGCCGAGCTGAGCCGTCTTCACGCCCTCGCGAATGGTCGCGATCGCCAGCTGAGCCAGTCCCTGATGTCGCAGCGCCTTACCGATCGGTAAGCCGGTGATGGCCATGATGGCGTTGTTCAGGTTCGCCATCAGCTTGGTCCAGCGAGCGCGGGCGATGTCGGGGACGTGCTCCGTCTTCAGCGCCGGGCTGAGCAGCGCAAGGACCGCCTCGACCCGTCCGGCCGACTCGGGAAAGGGCGCACCCACCTGCAGCAGAGCACTGGTATTTTGCTCGACCACGCCTGGCTCGAGATAGGTGGCGCTGATATTCAGGACGCAGCCGACTATGCGGTCTGGCCCGAGGATGCCGGCGGCCTCGCCGTCTGAGCGGACGCCGTTCTGCATGGTGACGACCGTGGCTCTCGATTGCTGCCCCGCGATATCGCGGCAGGCGCTCCGTACGTCCTGGGATTTGACAGTGAGCAGGAGGATGTCGGCGCCATCCGCCAGCGTCGTGGTTGCCGGCAGCCGAACCAGCCGGGTCTCGTCCTGGCCCTTGACGAGAAGCCCATCGGCGCGGATCGCATCCACATGATCCTTACGCCCGATCAGTCGCACCCGGGCGCCGGCCTCGTGGAGACGCGCCCCCACCAGGCTCCCGATCGCTCCGGCGCCGTAGACGGCTATCTCCATTTGCCGTCTCATAGCTTCGCGAATCCGGCAAATGGACTGTCTCGCCAGCCAGCGAATAGAGCGCTTACGCTGGCATATAACCTGCTATCATGGGTGTAGCGTTTGAGCCGCGCTTGGAACCATCTGCGGGCTCAGAGGAGAAAGCAATCATGGCTGATTCGTACGATCGGGAGATCGTCCGCGAGGAGACGAGCACGGGCGACCCGGTGCGCCCGGCGCCCGCCGCGCCGGTGACGACCTCACACAGATCCGTGTACCGCGAGGGTAGCTATAACTCGCGCGCCGTTCAGGCCGTTTGGTGGATTGTCGGTTTTATCGATGTCCTGATCGCGATCCGGTTTGTGCTGAAGCTTTTCGGCGCAAATGTGGGAGCGCCGTTTGTCCGCTTCATGTATGACGTGACCTGGCCACTGGTCGCGCCCTTCCACGGCATCTTCAATACGACGCAGCAAGGCCGCTCGATCCTCGAGCCGGAGTCGCTGGTCGCCATCGCGATCTATGCCCTGATCGGATGGGGCATCGTGTCGGCGATCCGGTTGATGACCCGGCCACGGTCATCCACGACCGTCGTCGACTGACCAGGCCGTTTGTTCGAGTGAGCCGCCCCGCTGGGCGGCTCTTTGTTTTCATCCCCTCTGCGATTGCCGTCCGACAGCAGCCTCGATATCCCGGACACGGTGCCAGGCGGAGTGGCCATCGAAGTCACCGGGCCAGTCGGGGCCTCGCTCCCGGCGACCGAACCAATCGTCCGACTGCCTGCGAAGTGTCTGCATCACATCGTGCTGAACCTGTCGATGCCAGACGACCACATCAGCCGGGCGGCGACGGCGCCAGCGTCGGTAGATGAGCGCATTGCCCTGGTTGACGTCGAGGCCTCGCATTTCCGCTGGCCCTTTCTCCCCACGGAAGACGCGGGCGCTGTGCTCCTTCCAATAGACGATATGCGCCAGCGCATCCTTGACCGTCCAGGGATCCTTCGTCTCCGGCCGCGGCACCCGGCGGCGCCAATCCGCTGGTTTGAGCTGTTTGATCAGGCGATCGAGCTGTTGGTACTCGGCACGCGTCCGCTCGGTGACCTCTTTCCGCGTATGCCGCATCGCTCGTCAGCCGGACTGGCGGACGGCGCTCACGAAGGCTGCGACGCCCTCGTCGAGTTGGGCGTCGTCGATCAGGATCGAGGGAAGGAATCGGATCACAGTGCCGCCGCCTGGCAGCGCAAGCACCCCACGCTCCTGCATGGACTTGATCACGGGCGTCGCGGGCTTCTTCAGCTCCACCGCCAGCATCAATCCCCGGCCGCGTACCTCGCGAACCTGTGGCAGGCCAAGGCCGCGAACCTTCTCAATGAAGTGTTCGCCGGCCTGCGCGGCGCGGCGATGAATCTCGTCATCACCCACAAGCTTGAGGGTGGCCGTGCCGGCGGCGCAGACGAGCGGGCTCCCGGCGAAGGTGCTGCCGTGGCTGCCTTTGGGCACACGATCGCTGACGGCCTCAGTCGTCACCGTAACCCCCAGCGGGAGGCCGTTGGCGATCGACTTCGACAGGCAGAGGATGTCGGGCATGACGTCCTCGCGGCTGAAGGCGAAGACCGCGCCCGTGCGAAACCCGGTCTGGATCTCGTCACAGATCAGCAGGATGCCGCGCGCGTCACACTGGTCCCGAATGCCCTTCAGGTAACCGTCCGCCGGTACCCGAACGCCGCCCTCGCCCTGGATCGGCTCGATGATCACGGCCGCGACCGAGTCGTCCAACACCTTCTCCATTGCACCGAGGTCGTCGAAGGGGACATGGCGGAAACCTTCGAGCATCGGTGCGAACGGATCGCGGTATTTTGCATCGGCCGTGGCGGCCAGGGCGCCGAAGGTGCGCCCGTGATAGGCGCGATGGGTGGCGACGATCCCGGTTCGACCGCTGGCAACGCGGGCATATTTCACCGCCGCCTCGACCGACTCGGCGCCCGAATTTCCGAACGAGATCCTGGTGAGTGGCGGCGGCAGCAGCACGCCGAGCGCGTGCAGGAAGTCGTCGCGGGCCGGCGTGTCAAAGCTCTGATGGGCGTTCGTCAGCGTGGCGGCCTGTGCCGTGATCGCCGCGGTGACCTCCGGATGATTGTGACCGAGGAGGTTGACGCCATAGTTGGTCATCAAGTCGAGATATCGCCGGTCCTGGTCATCCCAGAGGTACGAACCTTCGCCGCGAACCAGCCTCAGCCCCCGTTCGGCATGCAACGGAATCGGGCTGAGCCGGATGTGCGTGGTCGTCAGGTCGTGACCCATGTGCCGGCTCCTTCAAAGGCGCGCGTCAGTGGATGCTCGCCCCGGCCGTCAAGTAGCCCAACGGCCTTGATGCCGCGACGGATCGCCTGCGCCGCGGCCAGCAGCTTGACTCGTGCGCGGCCCTTGCCGTAGCCGGCGATCCGCTCGACCTCGTCGAGGTGGATCAGGGGGATCACGCTGCCCGCGTCGGCGACATCCCGCATGAAGCCCGGCGTATCGGCGAAGATCAGCAAGCGCTCCGCTTTCAGCGCGGCCGCGATCTCCATGGCCAGGCGGTCGCCGTCGACGTTGATCGCGACGCCTTCGTGGCTGATCGCGGGCGGTGTGACGACTGGCAAATAACCGTTGTCCATCAGCAGGCGGAGCAGCTTCGGCTCGATCCGCTCGATGCTGCCGCTGTGGTCGCCGTGCAGCACTTTTGTCTTGCCGCCCTCCCTGATCCGCAGGTCCGGCTTGCGCCGGCCGATCGCAATCCCGCCGTCCATCGCTGTCAGGCCGACGGCGCTGGCGCCGAGCGCCCGCAGCCGCTCTACGATGCGCTTGTTTTGCTTGCCCGCGTAGGCCATCAGGAAATGATCCATCGTAGTCGCGTCGGTGAAGCGGCTGACCTCGCCGCGCTCGGAGGTGACCATCCGCGGGGCGTTGCCCAGCCGGGTCGAGAGGTCGTTCAGTTCCTTGTTGGCACCGTGCACGAGAACGAGCGGCTCGCGGCAGGCGGCCACATCCGCCAGGAGCGGCTCGACGTTGGTGAGGCTACCGCCGATCTTGATGACGAGCACGGCTCAGATAGGGTAGAGGCCCGGGAAGTCGAGCCCAATCTTCTCGTCCCAGCCAAAGCGAACATTCAGCGCTTGCACAGCCTGACCGGCGGCACCCTTCATCAAATTATCGAGGGCGCTCATCACTACCACGCGACGGGAGTGCGGGTCTCGTTCGAAGCCGACGTCGCAGTAGTTCGTCCCCGACAGGATCTTGGGGTTGGGGTAGCGGTGGATCCCCTGCGACTCCTTGACGATTCGCATGAAGGGCTCATCCGCATAGGCGGCGCGGTAGATCTTCCACAGCGCTTTCTCGTCCAGGTCGTCGTTGAGAAAGACATGGGCGGTCGTAAGGATTCCGCGGACCGCCTCGACGGCGGTCGCCGAGAAGGCGATGCTGGGGCCATGGCCGTTGGGCGAACTGAGGCCAAGCTCCTGGATGATCTCCGCCGTGTGGCGATGCGAGGTGGGGGCAAACGAGCGCATTTCGCCGCTGCGGTGCGGATGATGCGATGCCGGCCCCGCCTCCGCGCCACCCGCGGACGAGCCGGTCTTGCCTTCGATCACGATCGGCATCGAGCGATCGACGGCGTCGGCCCGGGTGAGCGGGTACAGACCGAGGATGGCCGCGGTGGCCAGGCAACCGCCCGACGCGAGGCGGTTGGCGGTACGGATCTGGTCGCGGTGCAGCTCGGGCAGAGCGTAAACGAAGTCGCCGAGCAGCCGCGGCTGCGGGTGCTCCCAGCCGTACCACGTCGGGTACTGGCTCGAGTCGTGGAGCCGGAAGTCGGCCGATAGGTCGACGATCGTCGGAGCCAGCGATTGCAGCTGATCGATCTCGTGGCTGGTCTCGCCGTGCGGCAGCGCGAGGAAGAGGACGTCAACCGGCTGGAGCGATGCCCGGCTCTGGAACTTCAGGTCGGTGCGGCGGCGGAGGTGCGGGTGCACGCTGTGCACGAACTTTCCACCGAGGCGCTCGGACGTGACCTGGGTCACGTCGATTTCCGGGTGCGAGAGCAGCAGGCGGAGCAGCTCGCCACCGGCATAGCCGGCGCCGCCGACCACGGCAGCGGTCCTCATCGAACGATTATCCAGCGAGCTGGCTGAGGGCCGCGGTCAGGACCTCGACGCCGCGTTCGAACTCGTCGAGCTCGATTGCCTCGTGGGGAGTGTGATCGAGCTTCGAATCGCCCGGGCCGTAGGCCAGCGTCGGGCAGCCCCAAACGGGTGCCAGGATGTTCATGTCGGAGGTTCCGGTCTTCATCTTGAACCGTGGGGTGCCGCCAGCGTCGCGGATGCCTTTGAGAAAGGCCCGAACCAGCGGCGTGTTCTTTTCCGCCCGAACGGCGGCGTCGGCGTACTCGAAGCGAAGCTCGGCGCCATCCGACCAGGCCTCGAGGCGCTGCTGAAGCGCCGCCACGTCAAGGTTCGGCGGCAAACGAAAGCCAACCGTCATGGCCGCCGTGTCGCGGAAGCCGTCGTGGTCGGCATGGAATCGGAGGATGCGGACGTCGAGCCGCTCGAAGCTGCCGGCATCCTTGCCCCGCTCCGCGGCGTGATCCTGCACCCTTCGAACGAAGGCGATGGCCTTGTCGGCAGCGCTGTCGTTAGGTCCGGCGCCGTGGCCCATCGGCTGCGATAAGCGGTAGCGGAGCTTGAGGCTGCCCTTGTAGCCGAGGGTGACGGCGTCCCATCCGCTCGGCTCGAGGATGATCAGCTGGTCTGGCGCTCGCCGATTGGTGAGGTGCCGGGCGCCGCGCGAGCTGCCCTCTTCCTCGACGGCCCCGATCACTGTGAAGCGGTAGGCTGCACCGGCGGGTTGCCGGGTTACTGCCGTGATGGCGGCAGCCAACGGTCCCTTGGCATCAACGGCGCCGCGGCCGAAGAGCTGGTTTCCCTCGCGCCGCACCGGGATCAAGCCAGGGACCGTATCCATGTGACCGAGGAGCACCACCTCACGGGGCCCGCTTCCCCAGAAGGCGACGACATTGCCGGCTTCGTCGCGCCGCGCGGCAAACCCCATCGTGCGGAGGCGTGAGACCAACCACTGGCCCAGGGCCCGCTCCTGCGTCGATGGGCTTGGGATCGACAGCATTTCCTCTAACAGCTCGATGCCGGTTTCGGTGACGGGCTCGGTCTGCGGGCGCGCCGCCGTGATCACGCCGGCACCGCCTCCAGCTCGCCAACGCGAAGGACGTGGTCGACGATCCGCCCCGGAATGTCGATCCCGGTGGTGTCGATGCTGTTGCGGAACTCCATCGTGTAATTGACCTCGCTGACGAGCAGACCGTCCGGGTGCTCGAGCAGGTCGATCGCCAGCACGCCGCCACCGACGGCTCGGGCCGCGGCGCGCGAGAGCCGGTCGATCTCCGCTGTCACGGGGCAATTGCGTGCCCGGCCGCCGCGGGCGGTGTTCGTGATCCAGTGCGACGACTCGCGGTAGATCGCACAGATCGTCTCGTCGCCGACCACGAAGCTGCGGATATCGCGCGACGGTTTGTCGACAAATTCCTGGATATAAAAAATCGCGTGCTGGTAGGAGCCGAGCGTGTCTTTATGCTCGAGCAGCGCCTCGGCGGCCTCGCGGTCGGAGATCTTGGCCAGCAGCCGACCCCAGGAACCGACCGCCGGTTTGAGGACGACCGGATAGCCCAGCGTCTCGATTGCCTGTAGCGCCGACTCCGGCGTAAAGGCGATCAGCGTGCGCGGGCTCGGCACGCCGGCCGCCACCAGGGCGGTCGTGGTGTTGATCTTGTCACCGCAGGTCAGCGCAACTTCGTAGCTGTTGACGGTCGGAATCCCCGCCTGATTGAGGATGCGAAGGGCGTAGAGCGCCCGCGAATGATGGAGGCACCGCTCGAGCACGACGTCATACCGCGCTGGCTCCGCCGCCAGGTCAAAGACCAGCTCGCGGTCGTCGATCCGCTCGATCTCGAGCCGCTGCCGGGCGAAGGTCTCGAATAGGAGCTTCTCCTCGGCCCGGATGCGCGAACAGAGAACGCCGATTCTCATCTCACTCGCCCCAGTCTTCCTCTTCCTCCGGCGCCAGGCGCAGCTCGGCCGGATCGCGCTCGACGACTTCCAGTTCGGCGCCGCAGTCGGCGCAGGGCACGATCTCGCCCTTCTCGACGTCGGCAGCCAGCTTGACGTCGGCCTCGCACTCGGGGCACTTCGCGGTTACGACGGTTGCCATCACGACACCTCCTCGATCGCGGCCCAGCCGCGCGTTTTGATCAAGTCGATCAGCGTCCCGGCTTCCATGATGGCGACCGCCACCGGACCCGGCGTTTCCCCTGTGAACATCTTGCCATTGACGTCGATGCCGCCGGAACGGATATCGATCGAGACCGGGTCGCCGTCGCGCACGGCATCGTAGATCGCGTCGCACTGAATGACCGGAAGCCCGATATTGATCGCATTCCGGTAGAAGATCCGGGCGAAGCTGCGGGCGACCACCGCCTGGATCCCGGCCGCCTTGATCGCCATCGGGGCGTGCTCGCGCGAGCTGCCGCAGCCGAAGTTGCGGCCACCCACGATGACGTCGCCGGGTTGGACGCTTCCGGCGAAGTCGGGCCGGGCCTCGATGAAGCAGGCTTTGCCCAGGGCCGCCGCGTCGGTGGTGACGTTGTAGCGCCCGGGGATGATCGCGTCGGTCGAGATCCCGTCGCCGAACTTGAAGATCCGCCCCATCAGTTGAAGCCTCTGGGATCGGCGATGGCACCGGCCAGCGCCGACACCGCGGCCACCGCGGGGTTCGCCAGGTAGATCTCGGCCTGCGGGCTCCCCATGCGTCCGGCATAGTTCCGGTTGCTGGTCGACAGCGCCCGCTCACCGGGACCCAGCACGCCGTGCTGACGGCCGAGGCACGGCCCGCAGCCGGCGTTCATCACCAGCGCACCCGCCTCCATGAAAGTCTGGATATATCCGCGGCTGAGCGCCTCCATATAGATCGCCTTCGATGCCGGCACCACGATGGTCCGGGTCCGCGGGTTCACCTGGCGGCCCTCAAAGTAGCCTGCCACGATCGCCAGGTCTTCGATCCGGCCGTTGGCGCAGCTGCCGACGAAAACCTCGTCGAGCTGGGTGCCTACCACGCTGCTCAGATCCTGGACGTTGTCGATCGCGGGCGGGCAGGCGATCTGCGGCTCGAGCGTCTCGGCGTCAACCTCGAGCACCAGCCTGTAATCAGGCCTGACTGGGTGAAGGTCGGTCACCTCGGCGTCGCCCAGGTAGCGGCGCGTCTGCTCATCCGGTTCGCAGAGTCCCGCCTTACCGCCAAAGTCCACTGTCAGGTTGGCAAGGGTGAGGCGTTCATCCACGCTCATGGCTTCGACAGCCTCACCTCCCCATTCCACCGCCAGGTAGTTGGCGCCCTCGGCGCCCAGCCTGCGGATCACCTGTAACGCCAGGTCCTTGGGAAAGACGCCCGGCGGCAGCGTGCCGCGCAGATT
>VBHC01000090.1 GCA_005889535.1 Chloroflexota bacterium | reverse complement strand
ATCACGGTGCCGTAAGCGTACGCGACTCGGGTGTTGCCGTCAACATGTTGCAAGCTAAATCAATATATGCATAGAATAGGTCATGGTCGATCCCGCCGAGCCGAACCTGCTCCGCGACGACTTCCCCTACACGCGGATCCCGCCGATCCGTTTCGAACCAACCGGCGTCCCCCAGGCCAGGCCCGACGAAATCTGGATCACGGACACGACGTTCAGGGATGGCCAGCAGGCCCGGGCGCCTTACACGATCGACCAGATCGTTCATCTCTACGACCTGCTGGCGGAATTGGGGGGGCCGGTCATCCGGCAGACCGAGCTCTTCGCCTACACACCACTCGATCGGGAGGCGATCGCGGCGTGCCAGCAGCGTGAAGACCGTGATCCCAACGGGCGTAAAGGAGACCGGCATCCTGGTCTCGTCCTCCGACTACCACATCTACTTGAAAATGCACCGCACCCGACGCGAGGCGGCGGATGACTATGCCAGGGTTGTCGGCTCCGTCATCGACGCCGGCCTTCGGCCGCGCTGCCATCTGGAGGACCTGACCCGGGCTGACCTCGATGGCTTTGTCGCGCCGCTGGTCGCTTCGCTTCAGGAGCTGGGACGGCAGGCCGGAGTGCCGGTCAAATTCCGGCTCTGCGACACGATGGGCTTCGGGCTGCCGTGGCCCGAGGCATCGCTGCCACGTGGCGTGCCCCGGCTCGTGCAATTCTTTACCCGCACCCTCGGGGTCGAACCAAGGAACCTCGAGTGGCATGGCCACAATGACTTTCACCGGGGCGAGGTTAATACCGTGGCCGCCTGGCTCTACGGATGCGCGGCCGCGAACGGCTCGCTCTTCGGGTTTGGCGAGCGGACCGGCAACCCACCGCTCGAGGCGCTGGTTATCGACCACCTCGGGTTGACCAATGAGTCGGCCGGCGTCGACACCACCGCGATCACGCGGGCCGCGGCCTACTTCCGGGACGAACTCGGCACGCCGCTTCCCGCCAACTACCCGTTCGCCGGCGCCGGCTTCAATGTGACCAGTGCCGGGATCCATGCCGACGGTCTCCTCAAGAACGAAGAGATCTACAACATCTTCGACACCACCCGCATCCTCGACCGGCCACTCGGGATCACTGTCAACGACCGTTCCGGGCTGGCCGGGATCGCCTACTGGTTGAACACGACGCTCGGCCTAAACGGGTCGGCCCAGGTGCGCAAAGATGACCCGCGCGTAGTCGCCATCCACCGCGATGTGGAGCGGCAGTACGCCGCTGGCCGGAGCACCGGGTTCTCCCCTGATGAGATGCACGCCCTGGCCCGGTTGCATTTCGGCAACGCCCCGGCAACGAGCGCGCGCAGCTGACAAGTTGACCTGATCGCCGGAGTTGATGCTGTGAGGCATCCCGGCGATGAACCACGAGATCGACGCAACACCGGGGCAATTCCCCGAACCCCCTTCCAACCCGGAAGGTGGCGCGCCAGATCCCGTCAACGCCACCCTGCCATCGGCGCTGTCCACCCGGTCATGGTTTGCTCGGTATCGGCGCTTGCTGATTCCAGCCGCGGGGCTCGTCGTGGTTGGCGCTGCCGCGGCTGCCGCCCTGGTGCTCGTCCTCACGCCAAGAACATCCGTCGAGAAGATGGTGCCGGCCTCGGTCGACGTGTACGCGGTGGCCAACCTCGACCCCTCGGTGTCGCAGAAGATGAACCTGCTCCGCGCGGTGCACCGTTTCCCGGACACCAGCACAGACCAGAAGCTCGCGCAGCAGCTCGACACGGCGCTGAAAGACAGCGGCATCACGTTCACCGGCGACATCCAGCCGTGGCTGGGGGCCCAGGTCGCTCTGGCGGCCCGGATTCCGCAGGGCAATGCCGAGGTTCCGGTGGCGCTCTTCGTCGTCTCGAGGGACGATGCGAAGGCAATGGCGGCGCTGACCAAGCTCCGCGCCGGCTCCCAGGGGCAGAAATACCGCTGGCATGACACAGCCTACGGTGGCATCACGATCACCGTGGGATCGCCGACGACATCGACGACCCCGACCTCCGGTGCGCTGAAGGCAGGGGCGTACGCGATCGTCGACCATGTCGTCGTCATCGCCAGCTCAGAGGCGTTGGTCCACGAGATCATCGACGCCGACCAGGGCCGGTCGGCCCGGCTTACCGATTCGGCGGATTACAAGGCGACCCTCTCCAAGCTGCCGGCGGACCGGCTGGCGCTGGCCTACGTCAACGGTCAGTCGATGATCTCGCGCCTGAAGACGCAGCTGACCACCCCGCTCGCGGCCAGCCTGGCCGGGATCAAGGGGCTCGGCGATGCCGAGGCGTTCCAGGGCGCGGCGCTGGCACTTTCCGCGCGACAGGACGGAATCGTTGCCGATGCCACCGTCCGGCTCAACGCCGGCAAGCTCAGCGCCTCAACCAGGGACGCGCTGGCACATGCCGGTCATGCGGATTCCGTGATCGGCTGGATTCCCAGCAGCAGCGATGGCTTCTTCGCGTTTGCCAGCCTCAATCGCACGATTCAATCGGCGTTGGATCAGGCCGGTCCCGATCCCTCGGTTCGGCAGGCCACCGATAGCGTGGGATTGACCGGGCCGCAGGGCATCCTGCAGCACCTCACCGGTGACTTCGCCGTGGAAGCCGAGCTGGATCGCTCCGTCTTCCCGAGTGGCGCCGTGATGCTCGGAACGGACGACGCCACCCGTATGCGCAGCTTTTTCAACGGGATCCTGGGCCTTGCCGCTGAAGGCCAGGCGGGCCGGCCCACGAACACGACGTACCGCGGCGTCAGCATCACCACCATGGCGATTCCTGGAATCGCCACCCAGGACCATTTCCTGCCGGCCTTTGCCGTCCTCGACGGAATGGGAGTCCTGGCGTCGACTCCCACCGAGCTCAAGGCGATCATCGACGCCCATAAGGACCACACCGCCATCGGGAAAGACGCCACCTACGGGGCGGCAGCGAAAGCGTCGATTTCAAATCCCGCGTCCGTGTTTTACCTCGACCTGGCGAAGATCGTCAAAGCCATCGAGACCGCGCCGGCCGGGAGCGTGGTGCAGGGTCTCCACCTGAAGACGACCGGTAACCTCACCCCGCTGCGGGCCTTCATCCTGACGTCGGACAGTAGCCCGGATGGGATGGTCGAGCGATTCGTCGTGATTCTGCAGTAGACCGGGCGTCCGGAGGTCTGGTACGCTGGTGACTGACGTGTCAGTCAGTAGCCGGCCGATGACCGAATCGCCACTCACCGAGCGCCAGTGGGTGCGCCGCGGCGAGTTGCTGGAGGCGGCCCGCCGTGTCTTCGAGCGTGACGGCTACCACGCCGCCACCGTTAGCTCAATCGTGCAGGTGGCCGGTCTCTCCCAGGGTGCGTTCTATCTCTACTTCGCCGACAAGAAGGGCGTGTTTGCGGCGCTCCAGGAGGA
>VBHC01000089.1 GCA_005889535.1 Chloroflexota bacterium | reverse complement strand
TTCATCCTCGGCTTGAAGCAGCTGAGCGGTCCGCGCGGCGCTCGTCGCGGCAACCAGACCGCCGCCGTGGGGATGGTGATCGCCGTGCTTGCCACCATCCCGCTGCTGCACTTCACGGTCGCCGGCATCGTCGTCACGGTCCTTGGCCTCGCGATTGGGGCGCCGGTCGGAGCCATCTCGGCACGCCGGGTGCACATGACCGCCATGCCACAGATGGTGGCCGCGTTCAACGGGGTCGGCGGCGGGGCCGCCGCACTGGTCTCCATTTCCGAACTCCTGCACCAGGGATTGCATCCTGCGTTCCAGATCGCGTTCCCGAGCATCTTCTCCATGGTGGTCGGCGGCATCTCGTTCGCGGGCAGCGCCATCGCCTTCGCCAAACTGCAGGGGCTGATCACCGGCACCCCGATCACGTATGCCGGTCAGCAGATCGTCAACGCCCTCATCGCGATCGCGATCGTTGGCCTCGCTATCACGAATCTCGCGGTGGCGTCGCAGCCGATCTTCTTTGTGACGTTGCTCTTACTCGCCCTGGTGTTGGGCGTGGCCTTCGTCCTCCCGATCGGTGGGGCCGATATGCCGGTCGTGATCTCGCTGCTCAATGCCTTCACCGGCCTCTCGGTCGCGGCCACCGGCTTCGTGCTCAACAACTTTGCCCTGATCGTGGCGGGGACGCTGGTGGGCGCCTCGGGTACGTTGCTGACCACCTTGATGAGCCAGGCGATGGGCCGCTCCCTGGCCAATGTGCTCTTCGGAGCCTTCGGCCAGGTCAAGGCTGGCGCGGGTGGCGCCGCCGCCACCGCCGAGGGCAAGACCGTTCGCGCCGGCAGCCCAGAGGACGTCGGCACCATGCTCGCCTACGCCCGAAAGGTGATCGTCGTCCCCGGCTACGGGCTTGCCGTCGCCCAGGGACAGCATGCATTGAAGGAACTCGCCGACGAGCTCGAGAAGCGCGGCGTCGAGGTCGAGTACGCCATCCACCCCGTCGCCGGCCGCATGCCCGGCCACATGAACGTTCTTCTGGCTGAAGCCAACGTCCCCTACGAACAGCTCAAGGAGATGGATGAGATCAACGGCGAATTCCCCTCCACTGACGTGGCCCTCGTGGTCGGTGCGAATGATGTGGTCAACCCCGCTGCCCGCAACACGCAGGGTAGTCCGATCTACGGCATGCCGATCCTCAACGTCGACCAGGCCAAGAACATCGTGTTCATGAAGCGGAGCATGCGTCCCGGCTTCGCCGGCATCGACAACGAGCTTCTCTACGACCCCAAGACGATCATGCTCTTCGGCGACGCCAAGGACTCACTGACGAAGCTGGTCGCTGCCGTCAAAGCCGCCTGAGGTTCAGGACGCCGGCGTCTCTGGCTTCAGCTCCAGCGCCACGGAGTTGATGCAGTAGCGCTCGCCGGTCGGCGCGGGACCGTCGTTGAAGACGTGGCCGAGGTGCGATCCGCAATTGCGGCAGAGGACCTCGGTGCGGCGCATGAAGAGACCGTTGTCCGAGCGCAGCTCCACCGCCTCTAGGTTGGCCGGCTCGTAAAAGCTGGGCCACCCGGTGCCCGAATCGAACTTCGTCTTCGAGCGGAACAGCTGCGCGCCGCATGCGGCGCAACAGTAGGCGCCGTCCGCCTTCGTATGGACATATTTGCCGCTGAAGGGCCGCTCCGTCCCCTTGGCCCGCAGGATGTCGTATTGCTCAGGAGTCAGTTCGGCGCGCCACTCGGCATCGGTCTTGGAAATCTTGGTGCTCACGATCGGAGTGTACCCAGTTCGGTGGGGATGAAATCACGCGGGCCGTCCTTATTCCTATATTGGGAATGTCACGATCACCGACTGGCTCGCGGCTCCCGACTACTGGCTGAGCCGTCTCCTCATCACCCGGGCGCTCGGCGCGATCTATCTGGTCGCGTTCGTCGTGGCCCTCAATCAATTTCGGCCTCTGCTCGGCGAGCGAGGACTCCTGCCGGCGCCAAGGTTCCTGGATCGCGTGCCTTTTCAGCGCGCCCCGAGCCTGTTTCATCTCCGCTACTCAGACGGGCTGCTTGCCATCGTGTCCTGGTCTGGCGTCCTCCTCTCGGCGGCGGTCGTCGTCGGGCTGGTCGAGGCAGCGCCGCTGGCCATCTGGATGCTCGTCTGGTTCGTGCTCTGGGCGCTCTACCTATCGATCGTCAATATCGGTCAGACTTTTTACGCCTTCGGCTGGGAGTCGCTGCTCCTGGAGGCCGGATTCTTCGCCATCTTCCTGGGGCCCGCGCGGATGGCCACCCCGCTGGTGGTCATCTGGATGTTTCGGTGGCTCCTTTTTCGGGTCGAATTCGGCGCCGGCCTGATCAAGATCCGGGGTGACCCCTGCTGGCGCGATCTCTCGTGCCTCGATTACCACCACGAAACCCAACCGATGCCGAATCCGCTGAGCTGGTTCTTCCACCACCTGCCCCGCCCATTGCACCGAGTCGAAGTCCTGGGCAATCACTTCGCGCAACTGGTGGCGCCGCTCGGCCTCGCCTTTCCCCAGCCGATCTCCGACGCCGCAGGGGCAGTCATCGTCGTCACGCAAGCCTGGCTTGTCCTGAGTGGGAATTTTTCCTGGCTCAACGCCGTCACTATCGTGTGCGCGGTGGCGGCGTTCAACAACGCCGCACTGGGCAGCGTGCTGCCGGTCCAGGTCGCTTCGCAAAGTGCGCCACCGGTCTGGTATGAGGGCGTCCTGATCGCCCTGACGGTTGGCGTTCTGGTTCTGAGCTACTGGCCCGCCCGCAACCTGCTTTCGCGTCGCCAGCTCATGAATTTCAGCTTCAACCCCTATCACCTGGTCAACGCATATGGAGCTTTTGGTTCGATTACGAGGATCCGGTACGAGATCGTGGTCGAAGGGACTAGCGAATCGGACCTGACCGCGGGCGGCAGGACTTGGAGCGAGTACGAGTTCAAGGGCAAGCCCGGCGATCCGCGTCGCATCCCACCCCAGGTTGCCCCCTATCACCTGCGACTGGACTGGCTGATGTGGTTCGCAGCCATGTCCTCGCCTCTCGACCATCCCTGGTTCGTGCCGTTCCTGATCAAGCTGTTGCAGAACGACACGCCGACGCTGAAATTGCTCCGGCGAAATCCATTCCCCCACGCTCCACCGGCGTTCGTGCGCGCCCGGCTCTATCGCTATCGGTTCAGCAACTCCCGGGAGCGGCGGGAAACGGGCCTGTGGTGGATGCGGGATCTCGTCGGCGACTACGTGCCGCCCGTCCGTCTGGCAGGCCATGACCAGCAGCCAGCCGAACGCTAATGGTTCGCTTTCTACAACTGCGGCTGGGGCGGCGTGTCCCAGCCGCCGTTGATGATGTCGAAGCCAGCGGCGATGGCCATCAGCGCGAATGCGACCAAGGCTGCGGCGATGATGACGCTGGCTATCGAGCGCAGCCCGAGCACATGCATAGGTTCACAGTACGCTCGCTCGCGATCGAGATCAAGGGCGATCGATCACAGAACGGCTACGGGATTTGCTTGCCTCACGCTACGTGAACCACAAGCTGCCGAAGACCGGAACGAGACCGTCAGGGAAATGGGATCGGGGCAGACGCCTAGAGGCTGGGCATAATGTTGTCGATTGCTTGATGGCTGATCGCGGCAGTGGCCAGCCTATCCTCCCCCGCCTGCGGGGGCGGAAATATTGACCGGTCGCCCTTCCCTCCCGGCGGCCGGCTGGGCCTTCCCGGGTGATGGTGCCGCCGGCATCGGCGGCGCGCTCGCGCGATTTCTCCAATCGCTTCCGACGAGGCCTCGACTTCTCGGCCTGGGAGAGCCCATGCACGGTGTGGAGGCGTTCCCGCAGCTGCGAAACCAGGCATTCCAGCATCTTGTCGAGCACGACGGCTACCGCTCCATCGCGATCGAGACCGACTGCCTTGCTGCCCTGACGGTCGATGCCTTCGTCGCAGACGGAGAGGGAGAACTCGACGAGGTCATGCGGTCCGGCTTCAGCCACGGGTTCGAAAAGGCGTCAGCCAACCGCGAACTCGTCGCCTGGATGCGGCAATACAACCGAAGCCGGGATGCGAGTGACAGGCTCAGCTTCTACGGGTTCGACGCACCCATGGAGATGACCGCGGCCAAGAGTCCCCGACCCGCGCTCAGGGTACTGCAGGCCTACCTCGCAACCAACCTCGAGGCCGCGCTGCTACCGGCCACGGCGGGCGCCATCGATACGCTGGCCGGCGCCGATGAGCGGTGGTCGAACCCCACCGCCATCCTGGACCCCTCCCAATCGGTCGGCGCCTCGGAGGAAGCCAGCAGGCTGCGCGTCCTCGTGGACGATCTTCTCGCCCTGCTGATTGCGGAGTCCCCGCGACTGATTGCGTCCACCTCGCGTGATGAGTGGTGGCGTGCGCACTTGCACGCGCGCACGGCTACCGGGCTGCTTCGATACCACGCTGCGATGGCGGATGCATCCGACGCCCGCCTAGCGCGCCTCCTGGGCCTCCGAGACGTGATGATGGCCGACAACGTCACGGCCGTTCTCACGCGCGAGGGACAGCGCGGACCCACTCTGATGTTTGGCCATAACCTGCATCTGCAGACGGGGCGGAGCAAATGGCACCTGGGAGACCTCTCGCTCGAATGGTGGAGCGTTGGATCGATCATCGGCGCGCAGTTGGGCGACCAGTACGCAGTCCTGAGCTCGGCTCTCGGTGCCGCGCCACACCAGGGGCTCAACGCCCCAGCCCCGGACACGCTCGAGGGAATCCTTTCCGCCCTCCCGGAGAGCCGTTACCTGTTCAAGTCGCGAAGCCTCACCGCGGCTCTCAGCCGCACAGCCCCGAATTTGGTCCTTCGGACCGACGCGGCGCCCAACAATGGCTACTTCCCGCTGGACCCTCACCAGCTGAAAGAGGCCGATGGAGTCATCTTCGTCAGGGACGTCTGATCACGAACGGACGGAAGTCGGGTCTGGCGTCAACCCGGAGCCTGAAAGCCGATGGTGCCGAGGGCCGGAATCGAACCGGCGACACCATGATTTTCAGTCATGTGCTCTACCGACTGAGCTACCTCGGCACGAGTCGGTATTGTAGCCCGCCACCGTCGGCACCCGACCAAGCGGCCCGCCGAAGTGGCATGCTCATATCGTGCAAGCAGCTTCCGTCGTCCTGCTGACGATCCTTATCGAGTTGGGCCTCGCGGGCGTGGCCGGCTTCGTGGCGCTTCGCTTACTCAACCGCCGATCTGGGCCAACCGCGGTGATGAGTCTCGCCATTCTGGCCATCACCTTCGGGCTCGTTGCCATCGCCAGCGTCACATTCCTCCGCAAGACCCGAATCGGCTGAGGCTGGCTCGGTAAGGCCCGCGTTACAATCGCCGGGAGGAAGGGCCAAATGCGCTTCGTCTACAACGACCCCTACGCACTGCGCAATGCGGTCGAGCAGCTGGCTGGCCAGCAGCCGATCGGGAGCCGGCCCGAGCGCGATCTGCCCATTCCGGTCGACGTCTACCAGCTGGACAATGAGATCGTGATCGAGGGAGCCCTCCCCGGCGCACGCCTGGAAGACCTGGAGCTCACTTGCGAGGAGGGCCTGTTGACGGTCCGCGGTCAGGTCTCACCGGTTGATCGCGATTTCGCCGTCCAAGAAATCCCTCGTGGGACCTTTTCCCGGCCGAAATGATGACCACGACCGGTGATAGCGGCTCACGCCAGGAGTTGACTACTGAGTTGGCGGCGCTCGATCGGCAGTTACGCGACCTATCCGAGCAGTGGGAGGCGGTGGAGCGAACCATCAGCGAGAAGATCCGCCGGCGTCGCGAGCTGATCGCTCGGCAAGAAGAGACGAACGAGGACCATGCCGAAGAGATCAATCGGTTGCAGTCAGACGTCTATGCGCTGCGCGACCGGCTCGACCAGCTGCGCGACTCTCACTTAGATTTCAGCGCGCTCTACCGGATCCTCCAGCAGGGCCGGACGTAGTCTGGGGCCGGCCCCCTGGGCCGGCCCGCTTCATCTACTCGGTCTTGCCGAACGCCTTGATTTCCTCCTGTTCCTTCGCTGTAAGCTCCCGCGGGCGTTCTCCTCGCTTGACCTTCTCGGACTGGACCTGCTCGCGGATCGTGTCAACCACCTCAGGGTTCGCAAGTGTCGTGATGTCGCCCGGGCTTGTGAAGTTAGAAATTCCGGCGATCACGCGCCGCATGATCTTGCCCGACCGGGTTTTGGGCATATCGGGGACGATCCAGACATTCTTCGGCCGCGCGACTTTGCCGATCAGCTTCTCGATCGCACCCGAAACCTTGTCTTCGAGCTCCTTGCTGGGCTTCTGTCCCGGCTTGAGCGCGACATA
>VBHC01000070.1 GCA_005889535.1 Chloroflexota bacterium | reverse complement strand
CGCCGGCGTAAATCAGGGGCATCTCGACGTTGTGGACCGCGCTCGCCCGCGGAATCAGATTGAACGACTGGAAGACAAAGCCGATCTTTCGATTGCGAATCCATGCCAGCTGGTCGTCGGTCAGCGCCGACACGTCATAGCCGTCCAGGATATAACGGCCCTCCGTCGGTTGGTCGAGGCAGCCAATGACGTTCATCAGCGTGCTCTTGCCAGAGCCGGAGGGACCCATGATGGCGACGAACTCGCCTTCCGGGATGTGCAGCGAAACGCCTTTGAGTGCGGGGACCTCGACCTCGCCGGCGCGATAGACCTTCGTGATCCCCTCGAGGGTGATCACCCTCCGCCGCTCCGGATGCCTCCACCCCCGAAGCCGCCGCCCCGGAGCAGATTATTGCTATTCGTGGTTGATGTCCCTGTGGTCCGCAGGCTGGGGAGCAGCACCTTGTCGCCCTCGTTGAGCCCCGCCTTGATCTCCGTGTAGGTATCGCCGACGATGCCGGTGACGACCTCGGTCGGTACCTGCTGACCGTTGGTCAGTACCGTGACCGTGGTGGTCCCACCCTGGGTCTGTACGGCGGCGTTCGGAACGCGGACTGCATTGTCGGCTTGCGCCACGGTGACCGCCGCGTTGGCGGTCATGCCTTCGCGCAACCTGGGATCTGTCCGGTTGAGCACGAAGCTCACGTAGTAGTCGACGACATTCGACACCACCGTTGCGCTCGGGCTGATGCTCAGCACGTGGCCCGAGATGGTCAGGTTGGGAATCGCGTCGAAGGTCATTGAGGCCGCCTGGTTGGCGGCGAGCTGGGCCGCATCCGTCTCGGGAAACGCCATGACGGCGACGTAGCTGCTGGTGTCATCGATGACCATGAATCCCGACGACCCACCTGACCCGCTGGCGCTGCTCGATGACGGTTCTGGCGCGAGCGACCCCGGGGCCTGCGCCGTGGCGCCCGACCCACCACCCGCTACGGACTCGCCGGGAACCCCGCTGAGGCTGATCACGACGCCGGAGGTCGGCGCCGTGAGTGTGGTCTGGCTGACGGCCAACTGGGCTGCCGTCACCTGCGCCTGAGCCGAGGAAACCTGGGCCTGGGCGGACGCCAGCGCATTCGGTTTGACCTGGGTCTGCACGGCCAGGTTGTCGCGCGATGAGGTGACCTGCTGTGATCCAGAGTTGATGCGTGACTGGCCGCTGATCGCATCCATGTGTTGCTTGCTTTGATCATTGGAGAGCTGTGTCCTGTCCTGGGTGCAGGCAAGCGATGACGGATCGATGCCGCAGTCGGCGTTGACCTTCGACTGGTCGTTTGCGACCGTGGCCGCGTCGGCCTGGTTGGTCGCATTCACGGAGGCCACCGTGTCGTTGTAGTTCTGCTGGGCGGCCGAAAGCTGATGCTGCAACTGCGTCACCTGCGCCGCCGTGAGCGGGGTCTGCGTTGCCTTGAGATTCGCCTGTGCCGAAGCGAGCGACGCCTGCGCCTGGCTCAGCGCGGCCTGTTGCGTGGTCGGGTCGAGCCGCGCCAGCACCTGGCCGGTTTTGACAGTGTCGCCCACTCGAACGTCGACCTCGCTCAACGTGCCGGCGGCTCTGAAGTTCACGTTCATCCGTCCGGCAGGCACCAGCGAGCCGGTACCGCTGACCACCGAGGTCACCGCGCCGCGATCCGCGCTTGCCGTTCGAATCGTGGCGGCCGCCGGTTTCGCAAGGACGGTGTCGCGAGCGATCAAGCCGACCAGCAGCACCGCGACCAGGGCCAGACCGGCGAGCCAGGCGCGCGTCCCCGTGAGCCAGGCGTTCCGGCGGAATTGGGGAAGCGGCTTCAACGTCGGCGCCTGCCGCATCACATCGCCCCCGACCGAGTCATGTGGATCATTTGGTTTGGGTTAGGGGGTCGTCGACGGCTGGGCCTGGAAATTGCCCAGTGTGACCCCCACGGAGATGTGCCGGCCGTTGCGGGTCACCGAGAGGGTGACGTGGTCGCCGACCTTCTTGGTATCGAGGTACTGGGTCAGCTGCTCGATCGCCGTGATCGAGTGGCCGTCGATGGCGGTGATCACATCATCGTTCGCCGAGGGCTGCCCATCGGCTTGAAGCCCGGCCTTCGCGGAGGGCCCGTTCGGAACCACGTCGACGACGAGCACGCCCGACTTGTCGCTGAGGCCAAGCTGACCGGCGGTCGTCGCCGTGAGCGTCTGGCCGCTGATCCCCAGCCATGGGTGCTCGATGGCAATCCCTTTCTCGAGCGACTGGAGCATCGACTCGGCGCGGTTGATAGGAATGGCGAAACCGACGCCGACGTTGCCTTCGACCGGGCTCTGGATCGAATCGTTGATGCCGATCAACTGGCCCTGCCCATCGAGCAGCGCGCCGCCGGAGTTACCCGGGTTGATGGGCGCGTCGGTCTGGATCATGCCGGTCAGCGCCCGGTTGTTGGGGGCCGTGGTGCTGCGGTTCAAGCCGGAGATGATGCCGGCGGTGAACGAGCCGGCCAGGCCGAATGGCGCGCCAATCGCGAGCGCCGTGTCACCCACCTGCAGGGTGTCCGAGTTCCCGACGGCCAGGGGATGGAGTTGGTCCGCAGATACCGAGATTTTCACCACGGCCAGGTCTGCGCTCTGATCGACGCCCTTGACCTGACCGGCGGCTGAGTGTCCGTCGCTGAACATGACCTGGATCTGCGTGGCCCCTGACACCACGTGGGCGTTGGTCAGGATGTCCCCCTGCTTATCGACCACGATCCCGGAGCCCTCGGCCTGGCTGAACGAGCGGGCGCCTCCACGCGCGATGGCGGTGGAGATCATGACGACGCCCGGGGCGGTCTGCTGGTAGATCGCCGCAAAGGACCCTGGCACGGGAGCGGGGGCGGCGACGCCGGCGCCAACCGTCGAGGCCGGCGTGCTGGCAACCGTCTTGTGCTGGCTGGCCAGCGCCGCACCGATGGCACCACCGCCGATACTGCCGGCGACCAGCCCGGCGGCGAGCATGGCCACGGCCATGCTGCGCGCCGGACGGTGGGGAAAGGAGGGAGCGGGTTGCGGCGACGCCGGCTCGGAGGCCAGCGAGGGTGGTTCAGGCGCAATCGGCGTTTCGACGAAATCTGGGCTGAACGGATCCTGCATAGCGCGAGCTCCATGCTGCTCCAAGCCGATGAGCCGCCTGTGAGCGCTGCCTAAGAGGTCGCTAAGACTTTACAACGGGCCCGCCGGCCCACGCGAGCCGCGCCGGGGCCTCGCCCCACGCGAGCCGCGCTTCAGTGCGATGCGAGCGTTTGAGAGGTTAGTGCGATGCGAGCGTTTGAGGCGTTGGCAGCTCGACAGTAAAGGCGGCGCCGCCCTGCGGCCTGTTCGCCGCGTACACCCGCCCACCGTGCTCCTGGGCGATCCATCGCGCGATGGCCAGGCCGAGTCCGGTCCCTTCGCCGGAACGGGAAGCATCGGACTGGTAGAAACGCTCGAAGATGCGTTCGATATCCTGTCTCGGGACCCCGGGTCCGTCGTCGCTGACGACCAGTGTCGCCGCCCGGCTGCCCGGCACCAGGCTGACCTGGATGTGCCCATCGGCATTGGTGTGGTTCATGGCGTTGTCGATCAGGATCCAGAGCAGCTGGCGGATCGCATCAGCGTTTCCGTAGACGGGGGCGGGCACGCCGTCGAGCAGCTCGATTCGCCGGAGAGGCCGCAGCGATTGCGCCTGCCGGGAGACGTCCTGCACGATGGGCAGCAGATCGATCGGTGCTTTTTCCAGGTGGTAGCCGGCATCCGCGCGCGCCAGCGTCAACAGGTCCTGCACCATCCGGCTCATCCGCTCGCTCTCGCCGGCGATGTCGTTGAGCGCCGCCATCCGGTCTTCGCCGGTGATGTCGTCGCGCTTCAACAGCAGCCCCACGTTCCCCCGGATGGTCGTCAGGGGGGTACGCAACTCGTGGGACGCATCGGCGACAAAGCGCCGCTGCACCAGCAACGCGGAGCGCAGCCGCTGGTAGGCGTCCTCCAGCTGGCGCAGCATCTGATTGAAGCTTCGCTGCAATCGGCCCACCTCGTCGTTCGGTCCGCCCTCCGGGAGCCGCCGTCCGAGGTCCTGGGTGCGGCCGATGTCTTCGGCGGTGCTCGCCATAGCATCGAGCGGTCGCAATGCCCGGCCCGCGACCAGCCAGCTTGCAAGGCCGGCACCCAGCAGGCTGAGAATTCCGCCTGCGATCAGGAAGAGACGAAGACTCTGGAGTTGGGCCTCGATGCCGCCGATCGGCTGCCCGTAAAGGAGATAGCCGCTGTTGCCGAAGTCCGGACGGTTCCAGGCACGCAGGTAGGCCCGCACGAGCGGCCCGTCGCTGGCTTGAACGTTCTTGAAGATGCCACGATCGGCCGGGACCGAATCGAACAGTCCGGAGGGGAACTGCGGATAGATCCCATCGATGAAGGCACTCGAGCCGAGTGCGGTTCCTTGCGCATCGAACACCTCATAAAACGGCTCAGAGCTCGTTTTGAGGTCGGTTTGACCAAACTGATTTCTACCGGGCACGAATCGCCCGCCAAATTGGAGGATCGACCAGTTCCGATCGCCACCTCGGCTGAGCGTGCCGTCTTGCTGGGACACGAGGCTGTTCTCCACGACCAGGTAGACGAGAACGCTGAAGATGACGACGGTGACGGCGACCACGGCTGCACCGAACAACGCGATCCGGCCGCGGATCGAGAGGCGGTGCCGAAACGCCGTTTGCTGGTCCACCCATCGAGACCCTCGATCGAATGCGCGACGAACTGGCGCCAGACGTTCAGCGACCCGGCCGCGATCACCGATAGACGGGTTCATTCCTCCTTAAGGATGTACCCAACTCCGCGCACAGTTTGCAGCAGGCGCGGCCGGCCGCCCTGCTCCAGCTTCTGCCGCAGGTAGCCGACGTAGACGTCGACCACGTTGCTGCTGGCGCCGAAGTCAAAACCCCAGACCGCGTCCAGCAGCTGTTCGCGCCGCAGGACCTGGCCCGGGTTGCGCATGAAATGCTGAAGAAGGTCGAACTCCTTCGCCGTGGTCGTTATCGGCTGGTCGGCGCGCCTGACCTCGCGAGTCGCGAGGTCCATCAGCACGTCCGCATAGCGGAGTGTGCGGCGAGCCCGGGGCGCCCGGCGGCGGAGCAGCGCCCGGACGCGCGCCAGGAGCTCTTCATAGGCAAAGGGCTTGACGAGGTAGTCATCGGCGCCGCTGTCCAGGCCCTTGACGCGGTCCGCCATCCCGTCCTTTGCCGTCAGCAACAGGATCGGGACGTCCCCTTCGGCGCGGAGCCGCCGGGTGACCTCCAACCCATCGATGCCGGGCATCATGATGTCCAGGATGGCCAGGTCGGGCATGCGATCCCGGGCCCGGGCGAGCGCGATGTGGCCGTCGGGCGCCACCTCGACCTGGTAACCCTCGTAGATCAGCGCGCGGCGGAGCGCGGCGGCAATCTTCGCGTCATCGTCGACCACCAGCACGTGCGGTTGTTCGGCCATTCGCCACCATCAAAGCACGCCGGCATGAGAAGAGTCTAAGAATTACGACTCGGATTCGGCCGCTCCGCGGCGCTGGTTCAGCCGCCGGCCAGCATGGTGCCAAACATCGCGATGGCCGCCAGAGCCATGAGCCCGGCGGCGAGGCAGGTCAACGCCAGGCTCAACCTCCCACTGGCGTGGCGCTTCATGATGCCGCGGTCGGCGCCCAGCAGGATGATCAGGATCAGCAGCGGGGGGGCCACGATGCCGTTGATCACCGCGGTGACAAAGAGGGCCCGAATCGGGTCGAGGTGCATGAAGTTCATCACCACGCCCGCCGTGGTGGCCGCCGCCAGCATGATGTAGAAGGTGGGGCGGTAGCGTGGCTTGCTCGCGAGGTCGCCCCGCAAACCGAGGAATTCCTTGAGGGCGTAGCTGGCGGACGCCGCCAGGATCGGGATACCCAGAAGACCGCTGCCAATCATCCCCAGCGAGAAGAGCACGAACGCGAATGGGCCGGCGAGGGGAGCCAATGCCGCCGCCGCCTGGCTGGCCGTCTCGACATTGGTCTTGCCGTGGGCGTGAAGGACTGCGGCCGAGGTCAGGATGATGAAGTACATCACGAGGTTCGAGAAGGCCATCCCGATGAAAATGTCGAGGCGCGCGGCCTGCAACTCCTTGAGCCGGAGCCCGCGCCGGCCGGTCAACGGCGTGGTCGCGCCGGCGGCCCTCAATTCATCGACTTCCGACGAGGCTTGCCAGAAGAAGAGATAAGGGGAGATGGTAGTTCCCAACACTGCCACGAGCGCCATGATGAAGTCTTTCGAAAGCTCGAGGTGAGGAACGAAGGTCGCCTTCACCACGGCAACCAGTTGTGGGTGGGCAAAGAACGCGGTGATGACGTAGGCAAAGAGGACCAGCGTCAACCACTTGAAGATCTTGAAGATCGTCGCGTAGCTAACCAAGAACTGCAGGCTCAGGATGAGGGCGGCTACCGGAATGATGAGCCAGATCGTCTTGACCAGCCCTGCGGAGAGCAGTTCGCCGCCAGCGGCGACGGCGCCGATGTCCGCGCCAACATTGAAGGTATTGGCGGCCAGCAACCCGGCCACGGCGAGGCCGACCAGCCAGGTTGGGAACTTGCGCCGCAGGCTGATGCCCAGGCCGACGCCGGTTTGCAGCGCGACTCGCGCGCAAAGCTCCTGGACGGCGCTCATCAACGGAAACGTAAAGAAGGCGGTCCACAGCAGCCCATAGCCGAAATGGCTCCCGACCTGGGTGTAGGTTCCGATGCCACTCGGGTCGTCATCGCTGGCACCCGTGATCAACCCCGGTCCCAGCAGTTGGAGCCACCCGACTGGACCCTTGCGGCGCGCTTCGTCGAGTGTCGTCCGTCCCGCCTCGGGCGTACCCCCGGCGGCAAGGTCGGACCTGGTGGTGTCCTCTTTGGCCAGCTCCTCGCTGGAGGGCTCCGGGATCGGCTTGACCCGGGCCCTGAGCGGGTCCTGGATTTTCCCGTTTGTGCGGCGCGGCCGCGGTGCTTTACTGCCGAACACGTGGTTCCATATTAGGGTATTGTGACAGCGTCGCTATCATCAACGCTCCTCGAACTGCCCGGGCCGCCATACTGTGTCGGTGGTAACCACGCGGCCCCCGCACCCGTTGTAACAACCAGCCGCAGGGTCTGGCCAGTTCACACCGTCACTGCTAGGATGAGACCAAAATGTCACAGGGAGTAATAAAAGTTGCGCTGGCGATGGCATTCGCCGCGCTCCTCCCTTCCTGCTTCGGCGCCCAGGTGAATACCCGGTCGGTCGGTCCCGTGGCGCTCGCCTACAACTTCCCCAAGCCAACCGCCAGCCCTTCCGTCACCCCGGAGCCGCAACCCTCGGTAACCGTGGGCCAGGTCGCCAGCAGCCAGGGCGCCGTCGAGGTTCGCGGTTACCACGAACCTGGTGACTGGGCTCATCGGAACTACTGCGGCGCCGGCGCCACCCAGGTTCTCCTGTCCGCCTGGATGTCCGACGTCCCGGACATCGAAACCGTGGCCCGAGCATCGAAGCTGAATCCCAACCGGGGTGAGTACGGCGCCGATGCGACAAATGGGATCAACGCCTTCCTCAACCCGATGGTGCTGCCGGTGCTCGGGCAGCCACGTTACCAGGCCGCGCACATCACGACGCTCGACGAGGTGCAGGCCCACATCGAGCAGGACATCCTCGACCAGCAGGCGATCATGGCCTTCGGACATGGTGTGCCCGTCATGCTGCAGACGATGACCAAGACGATGCCCGGCTGGAATCACTGGAATGCCACCCACATGATCACGGTCTTTGCCTTTGACTTCAGCCACAACGACCCGGCACTCGACACGGTGACGTATGCCGAGACCCCCTCGCCGCTGGCGGGATACCGCGGACCGGATTTCCAGACGATCTCCGTGAAGGCGCTCTGGGTGGCGATGCAGGCATACCTGCGCGAATTCCCCCAGGACCCGATGAACGTCATCAGCTGATCGCGCAGGCGGTTCGGCCCCCGCTTCTGTCCATAATTGAGCTATGGCGCAGGCAGCCGACCGTCTTAGCGATGCCGTCTCGATGGAAGCCCTGATCCGGCATCAGCTGATCCTCCTCGGCGAAGATCCCTCGCGCGAAGGGTTGCGTGACACGCCGGAGCGAGTCAAGGAGAGCCTCGAGTACCTCACCCGCGGCTATCGCATGACACTGGACGACGTTTTCGGCGAGGCCACCTTCACCGAGGCCTACAAGGACATGATCGTGGTGAAAGATATCGAGATGTACTCGCTCTGCGAGCATCACCTGCTTCCCTTTTTCGGCAGGGTGCACATCGGCTATATCCCGAGCGGCCGGCTGGTCGGTCTCAGTAAAATGCCGCGCCTGGTGGAGCTCTATAGCCGCCGCCTCCAGGTGCAGGAGCGGATGACCCGCCAGATCGCCGAGTGTCTCCAGAAATACCTGGAGCCGGTCGGCGTTGGCGTCGTGGTCGAGGCCGATCACCTCTGCATGAAGATGCGCGGCGTGGAAAAGCAAAGCAGTCGAGTCTTCACGAGCTGTGTGCTGGGTATCTTCCAGACCGATCCCAAGACCCGCGCGGAGTTCATGGGACTCATCAAGGGCGTTCCCAACATCTAAAGGACGCCGCTGGATGCCGGCGAGCGCCCAGCTGTTCGTCGGGACTTCGGGTTTCTCCTACACCGGATGGCGTGGCAGCTTCTACCCGAAGGGCCTCAAGGCCAAGGACATGCTTGGCTACTACGCCGGGCGGTTGAGGACGGTCGAGGTCAACACTACTTTCTATCGAACCCAACCGGAGGACGTCGTGGCCGGGTGGGTCGCCGCCGTTCCGCCGGACTTCCGATTTGCCGTCAAGGCGCACCGGCGCATCACGCACAACCGGCGGATGCCCAACCTGGAGGAAGCGGTCCGCAGCCTGGCGCTCGAGGCCGCTGGCTTCGGCGAGCGGCTGGGTCCGGTGTTGTTCCAGTTTCCGCCGACGGCACCATTCGACGAAAGTCGACTTCCGCGGATCGTGCCACTCCTGCCCAGCCACTGGCGGGTGGCATTCCAGTTTCGCCACCGGTCCTGGCATACACCGGAGGTCGCCGACCTGATCGAAGGGATGGGCGCGGCAATGGTCCACGGGGATGGCGAGGCGGAACCCGGTCCGCTGGGCCGAGGCTCATTCGTCTACCTGCGGCTGCGACGAGAAACATACTCGCCGCAGCGGCTGAACGCGTGGAGCCGGCGAATCGTGGGCTACCTGCAGGACGGCCGAGACGTCTTTGCCTATTTCAAGCACGAGCGGCTCGGCCCCCTGTACGCCGAGCGGCTGGCGGCGCGGGTTCGAACATCTTTTCGAGTTCCTGCTCCACCGGCGGTATAATCCGGGCAACTCAGCAAAGGAGGCCATCAGCATGGCTCGGTCCATGTGGCGGGGCGCGATCAGCTTCGGGATGGTGGCGATCCCGATCCGGATGTATCTCGCTACCGAGGCGCATAGCGCGGTCTCGTTCCGGCAGCTCTGCCCGCACTGTCAGTTGCCAATCAAGCAGCAGCGGCATTGCCCCACCGACGACCACGTGGTGGCCTTCAATGAGGTATTGAAGGGATACGAGGTCGGAAAGAACCAGTTCGTCCTCATCGACGAGGAAGACCTGGATAAGCTGCCGCTGAAGACCACCAAGACGATCGACATCGTGGAGTTCGTCGAGCGCAACGAGGTTCCGCTGGGTCTGTACGTCAAGAGCGCGTACTACCTGGAGCCGGAGGACGTTGGGGTCAAGCCCTTCTTCCTGCTGAAGAGGGCGCTGGAGGACACCAATAAGGTGGCGGTCGCCAAGATCGCCCTGCGCGACCGTGAGCATCTGTCCCTGATACAGGTTGAAGGCAACACGTTGCTTTGCAACACTCTCAACTGGCCCGACGAGATCCGTTCCACCGAGGAGCTCAACCTGCCGCAGAACGTCAAGATCAGTGACAAGGAGGTAGCGATGGCGACCTCCCTGATCGACAACCTGACGGACAGCTTCAAGCCGGAGCGCTACACCGACGACTACAAGGCTGCCTTCCAGCAGATCGTCGACCAGAAGATGAAGGGTCTGCAGGTGATGGCGCCGGCCCCCACGCAGGAGCCACGCGTCATGGACCTGATGGCGGCGCTGAAGGCATCGGTCGAGGCGACGAAGCAAGGGAAGAAGCCGGCGGCCGCCCGGCCGGCCGCGTCGAAAGCCGCAAAGGTCAAGGTCGCTGCCAAAACGTCGGCGGCCCGCCCCGCGGCCCGGCGCCGCACTGCCTAGGACCTCGTAGTACATTCCGGCTAGCATGCCGTCGCGTCCGCAAACGGTTGAGCTCGACCTGCCCTTCGAGCGGGCTCTGCCCGACCGACTCCGGCCGATGCTTCCCATGACGGCCGCAGCGCCCTTTGATTCAACGGACTATGCGTTCGATGTCGCGTGGGACGGGGTGCGCGCGCTGGCTTCGGTCGAGCGCGGCCAGGTCGTGCTGTGGGGCCGAACCCTGCAAGACCTGACCGGGCGATATCCCGAGGTCCAGGTGCTGGCCAACCTGCTTCCTCCGGAAACCATCGTCGATGGCGAGCTGATCGTGACCGATCCAGAAGGTCGACCAGATGCCGTTGCGCTGGCAAGCCGGCAGCAGGCAACCCGCCCGGAGGCCGTCGCCCGCGCCGCCGCCGCGCATCCGGTGACCTACGTCGTCCACGATCTGCTCTACCTGCGTGGTCGCTCCTGGCTGAGGGAGCCATTGCTGCGCCGGCGTCCCCGCCTGAACGGTCTGCTCCAATCATCCGGGCGGATCTATGTCGTGGAACCGGTGGCTGACGACGGCCTGGCGTTTTTCGACGCAGCCCGGGAGAAGGGCCTGGAAGGTGTGATCGCCAAGCGGTTCGACAGTCCCTACCGGGCGGGCCAGCGCCACCCGGACTGGCTGCTGATCGAAGCGGTCCGGCGCCAGGACTTCGTCGTGATCGGCTTCATTCCCGAGGCCGGCGACCGCCTCCTCGGGGCGCTGATCGTGGCGACCTACGATGGGCGAACCCTTCGCCCCGCCGGTCGGGTGGTGGGCGGTTTCGATACCGCGACCTCGGTGGGCCTGCGCAAGGCGCTGGACGCGCTTACCAGTGGCCGGGCCCCCGACGATCCGCGGTGGACCGATGAGGCGATCTGCTGGGTCCAGCCCAAAATCGTGGTGGCGGTCAAGTTCAGCGAGTGGGATCTCAAGGGACAGCTGCGCTTTCCGATCTTCAGCGAGGTTCGGCGCGAAGTCGCGCCCGAGGAATGCGTCCGCACGCCGATGGTCGAGCCGCCGCTGAGGTCGAGACCGCGGCTCGTCGACATCCAGCTTCCGCGCCTGCCTCTCTAGCCACCGTAAAGTAGGGGCGTGTCGATCGCGGACAAGGTGGCGGTGCGCCTTCGCGTCAACGGCGAAGATACTGCGATCATGGTGCCGCCCTATAAAACCCTGCTGGAGGTTCTTCGGGAAGATCTTGGTCTGACCGGCACCAAGCATGGGTGCGAGCTGGGCGAGTGCTCAATGTGCGGCGTGCTGGTCGACGGCAAGCCGTTCCTGTCGTGCCTGGCGATGCCGCTCGACCTGGAAGGACGCGATGTAATGACCATCGAAGGGATGGCGCGGGGTCGCCACCCGCATCCTCTCCAGGCCGCCTTCGCCGAGCTCGGTGCCGCGCAGTGCGGCTACTGCACTCCTGCCATGCTGCTTACCGCCAAGGCCCTGCTCGACCGTGAGCCCCGACCCTCGCGCGAGGCGATCAAGGCGGCGCTCTCCGGCGTTCTCTGCCGCTGCACCGGCTATCTGAAAATCTTCGAGGCGGTTGAGCTGGCGGTGTCGAGAGGGGCCGATGGCTGAGGCATTCTCCGTCGTGGGCAAGCCGCTGACCAAGCCCGACGCCTTCGGCAAGGTCAGCGGCCAGGTCAAGTTCGCGGACGACCTGTCGCTGCCGCGCATGCTCTACGGCCGGCTCCTGCGCAGTCCGTATCCGCACGCGCGCGTCCTGCACGTCGATACCTCACGCGCGCGAAAACTGCCCGGAGTGCTGGCCGTCCTGACCGGAGACGACCTGCCGGTCAAGTTCGGGATCCTCCCGGTCAGCCAGGACGAGGAGGCGCTCGCCCGGGAGAAAGTCCGGTATGTGGGCGATCCAATCGCGGCGGTGGCCGCCACTGATGAGTGGATCGCCGACGAGGCGCTGGATCTGATCGACGTGCAGTTCACGGAACTGCCGCATTTCATGTCGATTCAGGAGGCCCTCGCCGGCCAGGGCGAGCCGATCCATGGCCTGTCGAACGTGCACAAAGCCGTGGCCCTGGAGTTCGGCGATACCGATGCTGCCATCCGCGCCGCCGAGCACGTGCGAGAAGACATCGTCTTCTTCGAGGGCAATACCCACCTCCCGATGGAGCAGCACGCCGCCGTCGCCCAGTATGCCGCCGACGGCAAGCTCACGCTCTGGACTTCGTCGCAGACACCGCATTACGTGCACCGCGCACTGGGCAAGGTGCTGGACCTGCCGATGAGCCGCATCCGCGTGATCGCGACGCCGAATGGCGGAGGATTCGGCGGCAAGAGCGACATCTTTGCGCACGAGCTCGTCGCCGCCAAGCTCGCCATCGCCACCGCTCGTCCGGTGAAGATCACCCTGACCCGGGAGGAAGTTTTCTACGCGCACCGCGGCCGCCACCCTGTGCTGATGAAGGTCAAGACGGGGTTCACCCGCGGCGGTCAGATTACCGCCATGCAATTTCAGAGCTTCCTGGACGGCGGCGGCTACGGCAGCTACGGGGTGGCCAGCACCTATTACACGGGCGCCCTGCAGGCGACCACGTATGCCATCCCAAGGTACCGATTCGAAGGCGTTCGACTCTTCACCAACAAGCCGCCCTGCGGGCCCAAGCGTGGGCACGGCACGCCGCAGCCGCGATTTGCGCTCGAAATCCATTTCGACAAAGTCGCGGAAGAGCTCGGGCTCGATCCGGTCGAGCTGCGCCGGCGCAACCTGCCTTCCCCGGACTCGCAGACCGTCAACTGGCTGCGGATCACGAGCTGCGGCTTGGAGGACTGTATTAATAAGGTTGTCGAGGGTTCCCGCTTTCTGGAGCGTCGCACCTCGATGCCGCTTGGGCGCGGCCTCATGCCGCACTCGGAGGTCCAGCTCAAGCTCGACCGGAATGGGGGTGTCCTCGTGCTCTGCGGGGCGATCGACATCGGCCAGGGGTCGGACCATATCCTGGCGGCGATCGTGGCCGAGGTCCTCGGGGTTGCGCTCGACGACATCCAGCTGACCACCGCTGATACCGATCTCACACCGATCGATCTCGGCAGCTACTCCTCGCGCGTGACGTTCATGGCCGGCAATGCCGCGAAGGCCGCCGCGGAAACTGTGCGCGATCGGCTCTTCCGCGTCGTGGCCAGGTCCCTGCACTGCGATGCTGATGAGCTCATGGCGCGCGACCACCGGATCTACCGCAGCGACCGACCCGCGGAAGGCCTCATCTTCGCTCAAGCCGTGCAGCTTGCCGAGGCCGAAAGCGGAGTGGTGACCGGTAGCGGAAGTTACACGCCCCCCAAGCTGGCCGGTCCGTACAAGGGATCGGGCGTCGGTCCGAGCCCGGCGTATTCCTACTCGGCGGCGGTTGTCGAAGTCGATTGCGACCTCAAGACCGGTGAGGTTAAGGTCCCCGAGGTCTGGATCGCCCACGATATCGGACGCGCCATCAACCCCATGCTCGTGATTGGTCAGGTGGAGGGGAGCGTCTACATCATTGCTCGAGTACAAGAGCCCGACGGCGCTCGAAGCGCCCGTCATGCACACCTACCTGGTTGAGACGATCGATCGCGAGGGGCCGTTTGGCGCCAAGGAAGCGGGGCAGGGACCGCTGCTGCCGGTGATTCCGGCGGTGGCCAACGCCATCTACAACGCCCTGCATGTTCGCATCGACGAGATCCCGATCACGCCGGAGAAGGTGTTGAAGGCCCTGAACGACCGGGAAAAGCGTGTGGGGCCGAAGTCGGTGCCGGCTTACACGTTTCCACCGCTGATCAAGGCCGATGTCCCGCAAGCGTGGAAAGGTAAATAGGTGCTTCGCCTGCCGCGGCTGCGCTACCTGAGACCACGATCCGTGGAGGAGGCATCGGCCATGGCGTCGGCCAACCCGGGTTCGATGTTCATTGCCGGCGGCACCGACCTCGTGCCGAACCTGAAGCGCCGGCAATTCGATGTGCCGGCGCTGATCAGCCTGAACGCCCTTTCGGGCATGCGGCTGATCGCCGGCGACGCCAAACACGGGCTGACGATCGGGGCGGGGGCGACGCTCGATGACCTGGCGCACCATCCCACGCTGAACGGCCCGTATCGCGCGCTCGCCCAGGCGTGCGACCTGGTGTCAACCCCCCAGGTCCGATGCATGGGGACGCTGGGCGGCAACCTGCTCGTCGACCCCCGCTGCAACTACTACAACCAGACCTACAGCTGGAGAAAGGCCGTCGGCTTCTGCCTGAAGAAAGACGGTGACATCTGCCTGGTCGCCCGCAGCTCGCCACGATGCTGGGCGGTCTCGTCGTCGGACAGCGCGCCGGTGGCGCTGGCTCTCGCTGCGACTGTGACATTGCATGGCGGCGGTGGCAACCGTCGAATTCGCGCCCACGAGCTCTATAAGGATGACGGCATCGACTACACGACCAAGCGTGCTGATGAGGTCATCACCTCGCTCGACCTCCCGGCCTCGGACCAACGAATGACCAGTGCGTACTGGAAACTGCGTCGCCGGCCGGCCTTCGACTTCCCGATCCTCGGTGTGGCGGTCGCACTGAGCTGGGACGACGGGGTGGTACGCACGGCACGTGGTGCGCTGGGGGCGGTCGGGTCACGCCCGGTCGATATCACGGCCTTTCTTACGCCACTCACCGGAAGGCGCCCCGATGACGAGTCGATCGCCGCGGTCGCCGATGCGGCAGACAAACCGGCGCGCCCTCTGGACAACACCGACCTCAGCCACTATTGGCGTAAGCGGATGACCCGGGTATACATCGAGCGAGCTCTGCGGGACGCCTGCGGCCTGGATCCCCTGGCCGGACGACTCACCGCGCAGGTGAAAGCTGCAACGAGTTGACGCTCCGTCCAAGCCGTCAGTCCAGGCTGGCCGCTTCGTTATAAAAGGGCAGTGAGGCGACTTCCGGCGATCCTGATCTCGGCGGCGGTGCTGACGGCATGCGGAACCGCGGCCAGTTCGACCGGGTCGATCAACATGCGCGAGTCCGCGAACGCCGGCGCCGTTCAAATCAGCCAGGCCACAAACGCAGATTCGGAGGTCAATCGCGTCAACCCGCCGATTACCAAGGGAGCCCGTCCCACCCCTGCCGGCGTTCTTCGTCCACAGGCGGTAACGCCGAACGTGGTCCAGCCGGTTGCTCCTTCCGATCGATGTACGGACGGCTCCGGGGTTGGCGGGGTCAGCCCTCGGGGAGCTACTTCGGGCTCGGGCAAGCACTTC
>VBHC01000184.1 GCA_005889535.1 Chloroflexota bacterium | reverse complement strand
CGTCCGCCAAGCGCCCGCCGACCGTCCGCTGGGCGTCCGCTGGAGCTCGACCCCGAATACCACGCGCCCAGTTCGGCTGGCAGGTGGAGTTCATAGCTTGTACGGTTGGGGACACCATCCACTCCGGGTGTCATAGGCACGGCAATTGCCCCACATCCCCGACACTGGCTCGACGAGACTCGAGCGCCGGGGAAGACTTCGCTCAGGCCGCGGCAATCCAGGCGACAGCTACGACCGCCCGTCGACCCGGCGCGATTGCGTCGGCAAGGGGCTGAACGAGTGTCTCGTATTGATTCTGGGTGATCAAGGCGTCCGTGTGCTGCGCGGCCACGGCGCCGGCGATGGCCGCCGCCGCCAGGGGAGTGGCACCAGCTGCGACGGCACGCGAGTAGGCCGGAATGGCTAACGTGTGGCCTTGGCGCGCCGCCAGCCATGCCTCTTCCCATTGCGATCCCCCGACGCCGAGCTCGCGAGCACGCGAATCGATCGCCATCAGCTCGGCCGATGACAGCGTGTAGATTCGCTTCAGCAGATCCGCGTATGGGCGTTGCATTGGCATCCTCCAAGCGATCAAATTCGTGGTGAGATACCGACAGGTATCACGATACCAGACGGTATCGATGGCGGTCAAGCTGAGATACTTCGTGGTATCGGAAGTCCTGTTCGGCTGTTAGTTTGTAACTGATGAGCAAGCGGCTCAGCCGGAACGAGCGCAAAGCCCAAACTCGCGCCGAGTTGATTGACGCGGCAGCCAGAGTCTTCGCCCGCAGGGGGTATCACGGGACAACCGTCGACGACGTCGCCGAAGAGGCTGGCTTTACCAAGGGCGCCTTTTACTCGAACTTCGAGAGCAAGGAAGACGTCTTCGTCGAGCTAGTTGCCGACCGCGGCCGCAACTGGACACTGGCGGTGGCGCGCGCCTATCAGGGCGAGGAGCCGTTGCCCGAGCGGCTGCGCAAGGGCGGTAAAGTGCTCACCCACATGGTCGAACACGACACCGACTGGATGCGGTTGGCCATCGAAATGTGGAGTCAGTCGGTTCGTGACCCCCGTCTTCGCGAACGGCTCGCCACCGCTTACGAAGAGTGCCGGCAGATCATCGCCCGCGGCATTGACCAGGTTGAGCGGGAATTTGGCGTGCAGCTGCCGATATCGAGCGATCGCGTGGCGACGCTGACGATGGCGCTGACCGACGGCTTCGTGCTGCAGCAGCTGGCCGACAGGAAGCGCTTGCCGGCTGGCCTGCTGGCAGAAGGTATCAACGTCTTGATCACAGGCCTGATGGCCGTCGCCGGGGTGCCGGCTGGAGGCCGGCGTGAGTGATAAAGAGCCTGGCATAAAGACTACGAGTGTTAGAGACTTACTTCGGATCGTTGGCCAAGTCAGGAAGGCCATCAAAAAATGGGGGCCAGTTTCCCGTGACTCCACCTTCAAAGACCGGTGACATGCCAGCCGGTTCTCCGTCGTCTCTGATGAGCGCAATACCCCAATGTCGTCCGCCCCAATGCAGAAAGTCCGTACTGACCCGAGACGGCAACGACCCAAACGAAACCATCGGACGGACTTGAGCGAAACGTGACACCGGCCTTCGCCAAGCCCATGATTATGCGGCTCGCACCTGCGAGCGCCACTTCGGCTACTCCGCGTGAAGGACCTCGGCAACCGAGAGGCGGGCGACCCATCGCGCCGGCAAAACGGCTCCCAGGATTGCCAAAACAAGGCCTGCAAGGACGAGCAATGGCAGAACGAGTGGGTCAAAGACGTTCAAGGCAACCGACGGCATCTCGTTTCCGATCAGGTTGCCCATCAGCCCCATTAGTCCACGGTGAAGGGCTATTCCGAGCGGGACTCCAAGCAGCCCGCCTACGAGCCCCAACAACGAGGCAGACACCGCCACCATGGCCACGATCTGTCCCGGTGTCATGCCAACCGCCTTGAGCACAGCGGTGTCGTGGATACGTTCACGCGTGTTGAGCAGCACCGTGTTGAAGACGCCCACGACGGCGATCAGAATCAAGACCAGCACAAGGGCGAGCATCACCGATTCAAGGATCCCGAAGGACGAGGCGCCGAAGTCGGCGACCTGCGCGTTCAAGAAGTCTGGTTGCGTCGCCTGGATGCGTCGCGCAAAGGCGGCGGGATCTGTGCCGGGGCGAAGCGCTACATAGTAGGTAGAGGCTTCCGCGTTTGGAACCGCCGCAGCCAGGGTCGACCAGTCTGCGATGAATGCACGGCCTGAGTTGTCCGGATCGAAGGTGACACCGACGATCCGGATTCGGACCGGCTGGCTATCGATGAGTCCGCTGACGCTGTCGCCAACGTTGAGATGCAAGTCCTGAAGCAAGGCCGATGCTGCCACGGCTTCACCAGGTGCTGAAAACCAACGACCCTTCAGCACGAGCCATCCGAGGCGGGTTGAATCACCCTCGTAGAAAGTCCCTTGCACCGGGGCCGACGCGCCCGATACCGACATGGTGCGGGAGTCGACCCTGACAACATTGTCGGTTTCCGGCTGAGCCTTGAGTGTGGTTATTAGGCCTGCTTCCGGATACAGGGCAGTGCGCTCCACGATCACCTGGCCCTGAAGCGGGGCGAAGTCGTGGTAAGCGTTGAAGCTGCCGTGCAGGCCATAGGCGAAAGTCAGCGTGGCAACTCCAAGCAGGATGGCAATGGCCGTCAGTCCACCGCGAATTGGCCGAACCCATGCGTCATCAGCTCCGAGGCTGATCGGCCTCGCAAGACCCAGCCGGTTGAGCAGGCGGCCGAGTCCAGAGCGCCCGCGAATTCTGGGGCTCGTTCCCAGACTGATGGCAGACGCGGGGTTGAGCACGGCCGCCCGCCAGGCCGGGGTGACTGCAGCAATCACAACGATGACCAGCACACCGCTGACAGCGACGATCGGGATCCACGGCGCGAAAGAAAATCCGCTGGGTAGGCCGAGTGCGTCCGTGCTCTGGTTGAGGAGTGGCTGGCTTAGCAACCCGCCGATGAGAATGCCCACCAGGCATCCAGCGAGTGCCGGTCCCGCCATCTGCGCTACGAAACTCTGGACCACCTGCAGCGGAGTGAATCCGAGCGCCTTCATGATGCCGATCTCGCGGTAGCTGCCGATCACGGCCCCGGTGACGACGTTGGCGATGATGAGCGCGACGGCTCCAAGCGCGAAAACGCTGAAGGCCAGAAGGAAGATCAGGATCGCGGCGGTTACGCGGTTGAACGTGTCTCTGACGTCTAAATAGGACACGGTATCCGTCAGTGCGCCGGGCTGCAGTGCCATCTTGAGCGTTGTGATGTCCCGACCGATCTGATCGGCTGTGGGCGCGCTCTGGAATCGGTAGGCCATCTTGAAATC
>VBHC01000183.1 GCA_005889535.1 Chloroflexota bacterium | reverse complement strand
CCGCCCGGCTGTGAGCCTTACGACCTCAACCCCGCCTCCAGGATCGCCGCGGCCGACGACGGTCAGGGTGTACTTGCCGGAGCCATGCTTGAAGGGAACGTCCGCGACCAGCCAGGGACCGCCCGTGGCGGACGCGCCCAACAGCTGCTGGGTCCCGGCGACGAGCGCGCTGGTTGCCTTGCGAGCATTGAAGAAGGCGACCAGGTGAGCGCCTCGCTGGTCCTCGAACGCTCGGTCGTAGGGATGGCTTGCCTCGGCGATCAGGGTTAACGCAAT
>VBHC01000069.1:16599-28402 GCA_005889535.1 Chloroflexota bacterium | reverse complement strand
CCGGATGAAGTCCAGCATCTGGCGCCAGGCGTCCTCCGACGCCGCCCTGTGCTGGTCAAATTTGCGATCGAAGAACGAGTGGGGCGCTCCCTCGTACACCACCTGCTTGTGACGCACGCCCGCCTGGGTGAGCTCCTGTTCGAACCTGACGAACTCCTCCCGGGGTGTGGCGGCATCGTCACCGGCGATCAGCAGCAAGAGCGGCGCCTTCATCTGGGGGATGGCGTCGCGGACGACGGCCGGCCGCCCGTACAGACCGATCGCTCCCGCGAGCCCCGGCTGGGCGGCCGACTGGCGCCAGGACTGTGCCCCACCGAAACAGAAGCCCACCGTAAACACTGATTCGACCGAGCCTCCCGCCGCGGACCGCAGGTAGTCGACACCAGCTCTGATGTCGGCCGCCACCTGCTCCGGTGTGGTCTGCCGGATATGCGTCATGAAATCGAAGCCCTCCGGCCGATCGCCCATCCCCGCGGTCCGCACCAGGTAATCGACGGCGATGGCATCGATCCCGGTTTCGGCGAACCGCCGAACGAGCTCCTTGTAAAAGGGATGCAGGCCACGCGGGTCGGGTATCACGACGACGCCCGCACCGGTCGGCGTTCTGGCTCGAGCGGCGTAGGCACCGAAGCGGGTTCCGTCGGCCGAGGTGAGGATCAGATCGCTGTCGTCGGTTGAACCGCCTTGGATGGGCGGCAGCGGGGGCCGGGCGTCGTTTGAGTAGCACATGGCATCCATTTTGGGCCTTTCCTAGCGTTCGCCGGCTGCTTATGATTGAGCCACTGAGCACTTCGGCAGGGGGGTAACTGGTGTGACGACCGCCGTCAAGGCGCCGCCGACGACAACCGCCCGCGATAGCCGATCGGCCGTGCTCGTCGCCATGGCCGACACGTTTATCGGCGGCATGGGCCACACGGGATCTCCGATCCGGGTTGCCGCGTCGATGGAGGATACGTTCGCCCGACTGCCATCCGCGGCAGACCGCCGCCGGCTGCGCCTCATTGTGGGGGTGCTTGGCCGCCGTAGCGGCACCTTCCTGCTCAGCGGCCGGCCGGTGCCATTTCACCGCTGGCCACGCGAGCAACGCGTTGCCGTCATGGCGTCCTGGTCCACCAGCCGGCTGGCCTTCCGGCGGCAGCTCTTCCAGCTCTTCAAGCGCCTTTCGCTGCTGGCGTTTCTCGGCGATACGGAAGACGACGGCACCAACCCGGTCTGGCCCGAGATCGGTTACCCGGGCCCCGTGTCGCCGCCGCCGCCGACGCCCAAGCCCATCAAGACGACAACCCTCGACGGCGACACGACATTGACCTGCGACGCGGTCGTGGTCGGCTCGGGCGCGGGTGGTGGCGTGGCGGCCGCCGAGCTGTCCGCCGCCGGCAAGGACGTGATCGTGCTGGAGGAAGGCGGCTATTACAACGAGGCTGACTTCAACCAACTGGAACTGGCGATGATGCGGAAGCTGTACTACCAGGGCGGCTTCGCCGCCACCTCGGACGCCGGGGTCGCGCTCATCGCCGGTGGCTGTCTGGGCGGTGGGACGGTGATCAACTACACCACGAGCTTCCGCAGTCCTGACTGGCTCCGCGCCGAGTGGGCGCAGCAATACGGACTCGCCGCCTTTGCAACCGATGAGTACACCTCGTCGTTGGACGCGGTGTACGAGCGCCTCGGCGTCAATGTCAGCCAGAGCCGGGTCAGTGCCCGCGAGCGAGTCCTCGAACGCGGGCTCCGCCAGCTTGGCTGGCATGTCGGATACATGCCGCGCAATGTGCAGGGCTGTACGCAGGACGAGCGGTGCGGGTTCTGCGGTTACGGTTGCCAGATCGGCGCCAAGCAGTCGACGCTGAAGACCTACCTGATGGACGCCTACCGGCGTCGCGCCCGGATCGTCGTCAACTGCACGGTTGATCGGGTCTTGATCGAAGACGGCCGGGCGGTCGGCGTCCGCGCCACCGTCCGGCAGCCGGAGATGCCGGCATTCACGCTGATCGTGCGCAGTCGCGCGGTGGTCGCGGCGGCTGGCGCGATCGCGACCCCCGCCCTGCTGCAGCGCTCCGGCCTGCGGGCAAAGGCCGTTGGCCGCTGGCTTCGGCTGCATCCCGCGACCGCGGTTTCCGGGATCTTTGATGAATCAATCCGGCCCTGGGAAGGGACGCTCCAGTCGATCTATTCCGACGAGTTCAGCGACCTCGACGGGCGGCACTTTGGACCGAAGATCGAGTCGGCGCCGCTGCATCCGGCACTGCTGGCGTTGGTCACCCCATGGCGAAGGCCGGATCACTACAGTCGCCTGATGCGCCAGCTTCCCAATCTGTCACTCACAGGAATTCTGCTTCGGGACAGCGGCTGGGGCCGCGTGACCTCGAAAGACGGCACCAGCCGGGTCGATTACCGGCTCTCGCGCCAGGATCTCGCCCACATGCGCAAGGGCATCGAGGTCGGCGTGCGCATCCTGGAAGCCGCCGGCGCCAAAGAGATCTTCACGAGTCAGAGCGCTTACGTGGCCTACCGGCCCGGGCAGCGAGGTGGCATCGAAGCCTACATGAACGAGGTCGACCGCAACGGCTATGCCACTGGCCAGATGGGTTACGTCAGCTTTCACCAGATGGGCTCCTGCCGGATGGGCAATGACCCGGCAACGTCGGTGATCGGCCCTGACCACCAGGCGCACGCGGTCAAGGGCCTGTTCGTCGCCGATGGCAGCGCCTTCCCCAGTGCGTCCGGAGTCAATCCCATGATCACGATCATGGCCATGGCCCACCGGGCTTCACGGTTTATCGCGGCGGCCTGCTAGCGCAATTCCAGCCCGGCGCCTGAGCACGCGCTTCCCTAGACTTTCAACGCATATGCAAGCCGCGGTTCAGACGAGGCGCAGCCCCTGGATCATCCTGCTCGTTCTCTGTCTTGGCTTCTTCATGATCCTGCTCGATCTCACGATCGTGAACGTCGCGATCCCGAGCATCATCGACGGCCTGCACGCAGGGCTCGACGAGATCCTCTGGGTGCTGAACGCGTACATCCTCGTCTATGCCGTGCTGCTGATCACCGCCGGTCGGCTGGGCGACAAATATGGCGCCAAGCGACTCTTCCTGATTGGGCTGGCCGTCTTCACGCTGGCGTCCATCGGCTGCAGCCTGGCGCAGAGTCCCGGCCAGCTCATTCTCGCCCGCATCGTCCAGGGCATCGGCGGCGCCATTCTCACGCCGCAGACGCTCAGCATCCTGACCAACATCTTTCCCCCTAACCGCCGTGGCGCCGCGTTTGGGGTCTGGGGTGGGGTCGCCGGTGTCGCGTCAGTCACCGGCCCGACGCTGGGCGGCTTTCTGGTGACCAACTTCAGCTGGCAGGCGGTCTTCTGGGTCAACGTCCCGGTCGGCATCGTCGCCTTCATCCTCGGCGTCTGGCTGCTTCCGGGAATCCGGCTCGGTCGAGACCAGGACCTTGACCCGGTGGGCGTGCTGCTGGCCAGCGGGTCGCTGTTCGCCCTGGTCTTCGGCCTGATCGAGGGGCAGCGCTACCACTGGGGCACCTTTACCGACGCGCTGTCGTTCGACGCGGCAGGCGGTCACTGGGGTCTCTTCAGCATCCCCAGCCTGTTTGTCGCCAGCGTCATCCTCTTCGTTCTATTCATCCTTTGGGACCGCGGGCGCGAAGACCCACTGGTGCCGTTATCGCTGTTCAAGGATCGAAACTTTGCGATCGGTAACGCGCTGGCCGCCATCGTCTTCTTCGGCATGATGGGCCTGTTCTTGCCGCTCACGATTTTCCTCCAGTCCGTGCTTGGCTTCAGCGCGTTGAAAGCGGGCCTCACCTTCGCGCCGATGTCGCTGACCTCGATGGTTATCGCGCCCGTCGCTGGCCGCGCCACCGATCGATTCGGTGGAAAGTACATCCTGCTAGCCGGGCTCACGTGCTTCAGCGTCGGCATGGGCCTGGTCATCTGGGTGTCGTCGCTTAGCGCGGGCCAGTTCACCTTCCTCCCGCCGCTGATCCTGGCCGGCGTCGGGCTTGGTTGCACCTTTGCGCCCATGACAACGGTAACGATGCGGCGGATTGATCCCCGGCTCGCCGGGGCGGCCTCCGGGCTTCTGAACAGCAATCGTCAGCTTGGCGGCGCCTTCGGCAGCGCCATCGTCGGTGCGATCCTGCAAAACCGGCTTGCCAGCGAGCTGGTCAGCCAGGCCCAGGTGCAGGCGTCGAATGTCCCGCCAGCCTTCCGCTCGCAGTTCGTTCAGGGTTTCGCAAAGGCCGCGAACGGCGCCCTCGAAGTCGGCCGGGGCCAATCAGGTGTCGCGCTGCCCGCCAACCTCCCCGTCCAGGTCAGGAGCCGGATCCTTCAGTTAGGCCATGACGTGTTTGCCCAGGCGTATCTCAACGCTATGCGTCCCGCGCTTGCGGTGGCGATCGCGGTGCTCGTATTCGGTGCGCTCCTGACCACGGGCATCGTGCGCCGGAAGAAGGCGGCCCTACAACCCGTGCGGGAGGCCGCCCCCGCCGTCGGTTAAAGCTCGGCGGACACGCTCATATACTGGATTCGTGTCCAGCCAATGGCTCCCGCTGTTCCCGCTCAATGTCGTGCTCTTTCCGCACATGCCGCTGCCGCTGCACGTGTTTGAGCCCCGCTATCGGCAGATGATCGCCGACTGCCTGGAAGAGGGGCACAGCTTTGGCGTGGTCGCGATCGAGGAAGGAACGGAGGTCGGGCCGGCCCGCCCGTACGACGTCGGCACGCTGGCGAAGATCATCCGTATCGATCGCCTCGATGATGGCCGGATGAATCTGCTGGTGATGGGCGCGTCGCGCTTCGAGATCATTGGAACCGCTGACGATCGCCCGTATCTCCGCGGCCAGATCCGCATCATTCCGGAGGCCGGCGACGACCTCGATGCCACCGCCCGCCTGACCGAGACGACCGCCATCGCGTTCCAGCAATATTCCAACCTGTTACGCGAGCTGGTCGGCCAAAAGGCGGATGAGGCCGAGCCGCCGATGGAGCCGGAGCTGCTCTCTTACCTGATCGCCGCGGCCCTGAACCTGCAGGTGCCCGAGAAACAGAGCCTGCTGGCCGAGCGACGTACCGACTCACGCCTCGTGCTCGAGCTTCGCATGCTACGCAAGGAGATCGTCCTGCTCAAGCAGATGGTGGCCCACGCCACGGCGGCCGGCACCGTCCGGACCTCGCTGAACTAGCTCGTGTGCAGGTCGACGACCAGGCGCCAGGCGTAGGCGCCGGTCGCCGGGAGGGTAAAGGCCGTGACGCGCACGGGCCGCGCCAGGTCGATCGTGATCGTTCCATCGGCGGCCTGCTGGACCCCGGGCTCGATTCCCGCGATCTGATAGCTCTTGATGCCGTTCACCGCAATCCCACTGACCGTGCTGTTTTTGAAGGTCACGGCGACATGAAGGTCGTCCGGGCGCGTGATGCTCATGGTGGGTAAGCCGCCGCCGTGCATGTCGAAGACCAGGCGGGTATAGCCGGCCACCGCGGTGCCGGGCCGGATGCGAAAGACGCTGTCGCCGGCGACCCCGTTTCCGAGCGTGAAGAGCACCGGAGCGGGAGGCGCCGTCGGGCTGGCGCCTGGTGAGGCGGAGAGTCGCGGGCTGGCGCTGGTCGAGGGGTGAACCGAGGCCACCGTCGTTGGCGAAGTCGAACTCAAGGTCTGCAGGCCCTTGGACAGCCATCCTCCCTCGTAGAGCACGGCATTGGCGTGTCTGGTTTACGCGGCGTCGCCGCCGGTGCAATCTCCTCATCGAAGCGGAGCGCTGGTTCCTGCTCGAGGATGACGTTCGTGCTCGGCGTCGCTGGGATCGCTTCGGTGGCCGCTTCGGGCGGCGGCCATGGGTGCACGGCTTCCGGCTCGGGGGCTGCGACGGCAGGCTCGGGGTCGAGATCCGGACCGATGGGCTCGTTCCGAACGATGGGCTGGGGTTCGCGGTGGGAATCCACGGGAACCTCGCGCAGTGGTCCGGACAGGACCTCGGGTGTCGCCGGAATCAGCGGCGCCGAAGTGATGGGCTCATCCTGCGGCTCCGCCGCCTCGGGGGGCGCAACGGTCTCGACCTCCTCGACCGGAGGCGCGCCCCCCGTCGAGTAGGTCGGATCCGGCACCGTTGGCAGGGCAGTCGGATGGTCCTGGCCAGGCTCATCGCGGAAAATCTCGCGCTCCAACTCGATCAGCAGGTCGGGGACGCTGGTTACCTCGGGGCGGATCGGCATCGGCAGCTCGGGAGGCGTCGGGGCCGGGGCTGTCGTCCCTGGGGGCTCGATATCGAATGTTCGCGAGCCGGCCTCAGCGCGCAAGCGGTCGGGGATCGCCACCACGAAGGCCTGGTCCATGGCGGTCGCGCCGACCGGCGCACTCGGCAGGCGGCCGACTCGCAACAGCATCTCGCGGAAATCCTCCACCCGGTCGCGGCAGGCTTCGCACCGCCGCAGGTGGTCGCGCGCCCATTCGAGCTCCTTGCCATCAAGGCGGTCATCGAGCACGGCGCTGGGCGAGATACGGGTGCAGCGACTGCCCTCAGAACTTGATGTAGTCATAGATCTCCCCGAGTTCGGCGCGGCTGCGGTCCAGGGCATGCACCAGCTTGCGTGGAGCGATATCGACCACGTCGCCGAGTTCGTCGTACGAGAGTTTGACGAAGTCCCGCAGCAGGACCGCGGCGCGCGCCTCGAAGGGCAGCGCGGTGAGCGCCCGTTGGACCGTGTCCCGTCGCAATGCTCGCCGGGCTTCCGACTGGGGAAATCCATCGAGGCTCAGCTGCGTAATGTGGTGCCGACGGAACCAGCGGCGCGGTTTCAGAGCCTGCCGGCTGAGCTCGGTGGCGGCTCGAAACACGTCGATGCGTTGCAGCCCCTGACCGGCCGGGCGATGGCGGAGACTATCGGCAACCTGGCGAAAAGCGGCGCAGGTGATGGCGACTGCGCCGTCGATGTCGTCGACCAACCGCGCGACGTAGTTCAAGACAAGTGGGAAGTCGGAGTAGAACTCGCGTTCCACGGAGGCGCCCCGGGCGCGCGCGACTGGAGCTTCGACCTGTACTTGATCCATTACTGGGACGTGGGGCGGATGCCTGCAGTCTAGTCAGGCGGCACCAATCCGTCAACTCGGAGTGGTGTTCGTAATCGAGTTCAGGTCAGTTCAGGATCCGACAGTTCCACCAGGCTGCCGGCCCGATAGATCGCCTCGATCTCGGTACGTTCAGCCGAAAACAGTGTCGCGGGCATCCCGATATCCGCGACGAACACGCGGCCTGAGTTCTGTGCCCGTCTCAGCCCCGCCTTCGGCGCCGCCAGGGTCACAGTCGCCGCCGCCCGAACCGCGTTCTCCGCGCCGACGCCGGTATCGGCGTCTATTCCGGATGGCACGTCGATCGATACGATTGGCCGTCCAGCCTCGTTCATTGCCGAAAGAATGCGCGGGCCCGGCTCGCGCAGCGGCAGGCGTATGCCCGTACCGAAAAGGCCGTCGACGATGGTGTCAACCGACCCGTCGATCCCGGCGGGCGCCTCGTGGATACGAATACCGAGGCTGGCGATGGTGGCGGTGTGCCGCGCCACCAGGCTACCCTGGTCTTTCGTCGCCACGATCGACGCGGTCACCAGCGCGCCACGCTGGTAGAGGAATCGGGCGGCGACCAGCGCATCACCGCCATTGTTGCCTGAGCCGGCCACCACCAGGACGTGCTTGCCCCGGGCGCCGTCCAGGAAGGCATCAACGAAACGGGCGACCTGCCAGCCGGCGATCTCCATCAGCTGCTGCGGCTCAATGCCAAATTCGTCGCGCGCCCTCACGTCCGCCTGGCGCAACACCTCTGACGACACTGTTGCCGCTTGGTTCCAGTGGAGGATTGGCCAGCTCACGTGACGAGCAGAGTCTCGCCGGGTGCGGTATGTAAGCGCGCGGCCGCAGACGCCTCGCGCAGCGCGAACTCGATACGACCGCTGCTTCCCATCAGCGCGACCAGTTCATGGGGCTCGGCCTCGTCGTAGGTTTCCACGGTTCGGACTGGGCTCCCGTTGACCACCTTGATGCGAGCCAGCGCCCGGAGCGGTAGGTTGCTGATCACATTGCCGAAGTGATCGCAGTGCAGCACCTGCGCGCGCCAGGCCTCGCCCACCTTTGCTGCCCAGGCATCCTGGAGCCGCAACGGTTCCTGGTGACGAAGCCTGCCGACCTCGGCGAGCTGCGTTCCCGCCGCCAGTCGGGCCGCGACCGGGCCGAAGAGGTCGCGCCCGTGGAATGTGGGCGCCGCCTCCGGCGGCGCGGCCAGCTCGACCATCTCGCTGATGGGCTCGGTGAGAAATGTGAACAGCCCATTGTCGGGGCCGGTAAAGATGTGATCTGCCGCTCTAAACGCGATAGCCTTTCGGCTGGTGCCGACCCCGGGATCGACGACCGCGACATGCACGGTTCCGAGCGGAAAACTTCGCCAGGCGGTGTCGAGCAAAAAGGCGCCCTGCAGCACCGCGAAGGGACGCACCCCGTGGCTGATGTCGATCACGGTAGTTCTGGTATGCACAGCAAGGATGGCGCCCTTCACCGCGCCGACGTAGGCATCGTCGAGGCCGAAGTCCGTGAGCAATGTCACGATGCCGCTCGGCTTCATGCCGCCATGCTATCTGCTGCCGACGGGCCGGAACGGCACCAGCCCAGAGACAAAAAGAGCCGCCCGTCGGGGCGGCTCTTTCCTCGCTTTCGGCTTAGTAGTCCGGCATCGACGGCGCCGGCGCGGCCGGCTTCTTTTCCGGGATGTCTGAGACGAGCGCCTCGGTCGTCAGCAGCATGGCGGCGATGCTCGCCGCGTTCTGCAGCGCCGAACGGGTCACCTTGGTCGGGTCGACGATGCCGGCCTTCACCATGTCGGTGTACTCGCCCTTATTGGCGTCGAAGCCCTGGCCCTTGGGCAGGCCCTTGACCTTCTCCACCACGACCGAGCCTTCCCAGCCGGCGTTGTTGACGATCTGACGCAGCGGCTCCTCGAGCGCGCGGCGCACCAATTGCACACCGGTCGCCTCGTCACCCGAGACCTTGAGATTGTCGAGCGCCTTGATCGAGTGCACCAGCACCGCGCCACCGCCGGGGACGATGCCTTCCTCGACCGCGGCCCGGGTGGCGGAAACCGCATCCTCCATCCGGTGCTTCTTTTCCTTGAGCTCCGTCTCGGTGGCGGCCCCGACCTTGATCACGGCCACACCGCCGGCCAGCTTCGCCAGCCGCTCCTGGAGCTTTTCCTTGTCCCAGTCGGAGGTCGTCTTCTCGATCTCGGCCTTGATCTGGTTGATCCGGCCCTTGATCTCATCTTGCTTGCCGGCGCCCTCGACGACCGTCGTGTCGTCCTTGGTGATGGTGACGCGGCGGGCCTTGCCGAGCTGGTTGAGCTGCACCGAGTCGAGCTTGAGGCCCAGCTCGTCCGAGATGACCTGGCCGCCGGTCAGGATCGCGATGTCCTGCAGCATCGCCTTGCGGCGATCACCAAAGCCCGGCGCCTTGACGGCGACCGCGGTGAAAGTTCCGCGCAGCTTGTTGACGATGATGGTGGCCTGTGCCTCGCCCTCGACGTCCTCGGCGATGATCAGCAACGGCTTGCCACTCTGCACGACCTTCTCCAGCACGGGGAGCAGGTCGGCCACCGCCGAAACCTTCTTTTCGGTGATGAGAATGTAGGGATCCTCGAGCACCGCCTCCATCCGGGTGGCGTCGGTGACCATGTAGGGCGAGATGTACCCCTTGTCGAACTGCATTCCGTCGACGAGTTTCAGCTCATCCTCGATGCCCTTGGACTCCTCGACCGTGATGACGCCATCCTTGCCAACCTTCTCCATCGCGTTGGCGACCATTTCGCCAATCGAGGGATCGGCGGCCGAGATGGTGGCCACCTGCGCGATCTTCTCCCGCTCGGAGATCTGGACCGACTGCTCCTTGATCGCCTTGACGACTTCATCGACAGCCTTCTGGATGCCGATCTTGAGCTGCATCGGGTTGGCGCCGGCGGTGACGTTGCGCAACCCGTCACCGATGATCGCCGCGGCCAGCACCACCGACGTGGTCGTGCCGTCGCCGGCGATGTCGTTGGTCTTGCTTGCGACTTCCTTGACCAGCTGCGCCCCCATGTTCTCGAAGGGGTCCTCCAGCTCGATCTCCTTCGCGATCGTCACGCCGTCGTTGGTGATGGTCGGCGAGCCGAACTTCTTGTCGAGCACCACATTGCGGCCTTTGGGGCCGATGGTAATTCGAACGGCGTCCGCGACCTTGTCGACGCCGCGCTTCAGTGCCGAACGGGCGTCGGCATCGTATGCGAGTTGTTTCGCCATCGATCGTCCTCCTTCCTGTGGTAATGGGTGGGCAAACGGCCAGTTATTCCGAGGCGGTAAGTACCCGCATTTTAGCACTCCTAAACGACGAGTGCTAGCAATCACCCTCCCCGAGCGCCAGCCCGGGCAGGCGTCGGTAGAATGAGGGTCGCGCCGGCGGCCTTCCCCATGAGCATCCCTGAACCCATCCCCCCGACCCGGCGTATGGGCCGTGCCATGGCCTGGGGCGTCGCCATCGGCGTGGGGGCCGTGGTCCTCCGCGAGCTGGTCCGGCCGCGGGAGCAAGCGGCCCGGCTGATCGACTGGGAGCGCGTCGAGCAGATCGCGCTCAACCGCTGCGGGGAAGCCGCCGATCAGCCCGAAGACCCCGTGCGGGAGCAGACCTACCAGGCGATCGCGGCCGAGCTCGAGCCGCTGTTGGTCGAGGCGCTCGGCCCGGGGTTGGCTCCCGCCGGCAGCCGTCTGTATCCGGGACTGACGGCCGTCGGCCGGCGGCAGTGGGTCCGATTCAACATTCGGATTTTCCGGCAGATGTTCGAGCCGCTCGAGAGCCTGCAGCAGCTGATCCCCGGGTCACTAATCCTGAGCTTCGGCCAGAAGGGGATCTCGCGGTACCTGGGCCTGATGCTCGGCCTGCTGGCGCGCCGGGTCCTCGGCCAGTACGATCCCGCCCTGCTCGGCCGCGAGCCGGTCGAGACCTCCTCGCTGATCCTGGTGGAGCCAAACGTCCAGGCCTGGGCGCAAAAGGACCGGTTGCCGATCGACGAGTTGCGCCGCTGGCTGGCGATGCACGAGATGACGCACGCCTGGGAGTTCAAGGCTCATCCCTGGCTGCAGGCGTACCTGGAGGGGCTGCTGAGGCAGGTGTTGGTCGGCCGCCTTGGTGACGGTCGCCGGCCCAGCCGGCTCGAGCTGATCCGGACCCTGACGGTCGGGGTCGGGCAGCAGTGGAAGGCGATCTCGAGGCTGCAGGCCGTGATGAGCCTGCTGGAGGGCTACAGCAATCTCGTAATGAACGAGGTGGGCCGCCGCCAGCTGCCGCACTTTGCCCTGCTGGAAGGCGCCTACCGACGGCGGCAGGAGCAACGGACGGCACTCGAACGCGCGTTTCTGCGGCTGACCGGCCTGGAGATGAAGATGCGCCAGTACGTGCTCGGCGAACGTTTCTGCCGCGAGGTTCGGGACGCCGACCCGGCCCTGCTCGGTCGGGTTTGGGAGGGACCCGATTGGCTGCCCACCCTGGCGGAGATCCAGCGGCCCCAGCTCTTCATCGATCGCGCCAGGACTCGGTGAGACGGGCTGTCACCCTGGCGGCGCTGCTGCTGGGAGCATGCGGCCAGGCGGCTGCCCCGAACACCGGCCAGTCCGGCGGGCAGCTGCAGGCCCAGGTGATCGCCTCGGAGCTGGTGGCGGGGCCGCAGCAACGGGTGCCGATTGGCATCCTCGACCACAACACCCCGGTCAACGACGCCAGCGTCCATGTTCAGG
>VBHC01000069.1:0-16560 GCA_005889535.1 Chloroflexota bacterium | reverse complement strand
GGCCGGGCTGGAAGGCGCCGGCGCCTATGTCGCTCATCTCGACCTGAATCCGGCCGGTAACTGGGGCCTGGATATCACGGCGTCACGTCCGAATGGCGCCCGCCTCAGCCAGCGGCTGGCCTTCAACGTGGTGGCAACGCCGATCGTGCCGGCGGTGGGGCAGGCGGCCCCCAGGAGCCACAACCCAACGACCAAAGATGCTGACGCCACCACTATCGACAGCGGCCGGCCGCCCGACGATATGCATCAGATCTCGATGGCCGATGCCATCGCCCAGCATCGGCCGACGCTGGTGGTATTTGCGTCCCCGGCGTTCTGCACCAGCCGGGTCTGCGGACCCGAGGTTCACGTGGTCCAGGCCCTGGAGCCCACTTATCGAGACCGGTTGACGTTCATCCACGTCGAAATCTATCGAGACTTTGTGCCCGACCCGTCCAAGCGGCAGCTGGCGCCGACTGTGGGGGAGTGGCGGCTGCAGACCGAGCCGTGGATCTTCCTGATCGATTCGAAGGGCATCATCGCGGCGCGCTTCGAAGGGCCGACCTCGACCGACGAGGTGAAGGCGGCGATCGATCACCTGCTGGCATAGCCCTTTACATTTCTATACCCGCCCGTGGCGCGTTCGTGCCCTGAGCCGCCCCGAGCGGTGATACGGTCGCGGGGCAATGGCCGACATGATGTTCGACCTCGTCTGCCAGCACTGCGGTCGCCGGGAGACACGACGGTGGGAAAGCCGGAGAAGTGTCACGGTCACCTACTGCCAGATGTGCAAGCGCGGCATGTCGGTGGTCGGGATCGCGTTCTTCGCCCCCAACCAGCGCGAGGAGGCCGCCGCCTAGCCTAGTCGACCTCCGCCAGCAGTTGGCCTTCCTGCACCGCCTGGCCTTCGTGGACGTGGATCTTTGTGACTCGGCCCGCCTTCGGTGCGGTCACCGGGATCTCCATCTTCATCGACTCGAGGATCATCAGGGTTTCATCGGCGCCGACCTGCTGACCTTCTCCGACCACGATCTTCCAGAGATTGCCCGTCAGCTCGGCGGTGACCTGCACTCGGCCGATTCTCTCATGCGGAACTCGGGTAATATGGCGACGATTTGCGCAAGAAACGCAGCTACCCAAAGAAGCGCGGCGGTCCCACCACGCTGCGGCCCGGCATCGACACCCTGGTCGAGAAAGAGACGCCCGGCGACAAAGAGGAAACCATCGAGATGGACGCCGAGGTGGTCGAGCCATTGCCCAACGCGATGTTCAAGGTGAAGCTGCAAACCGGGCAGACCATCCTCGCCTACACCTCCGGGAAAATGCGCAAGTTCTACATCCGGATCCTGATCGGCGACCGGGTGCGGGTGGAGCTCTCACCCTACGACCTGACCCGGGGCCGGATCATCTTCCGCTACAAGTAGCCGCGCGCTAACCTCAAGCCGGGACATGGTCTGGCTGTATCTCCTGATCCTGCTGGGGCTGGCGGCCGCGCTCTGGGGCGTGTACCGGGTGCTGGGGATGCCGTCGAAGCTGGCCCCGACGGATTACCGGATCGTTGTGGTGGACGTCGCAGTCAGCGTCGAAAAGGCCGCCACCCGGCTCCGCCAGGCCCTCGACGGGGCACCCGGCGCGGATTGGGCCGAGGCCGCGAAGGAAGCCCGGAAGATTTTTCAGACCGGCTACTACCAGATGCTTCGCCTCCGCCCGGCCACCGGGTCAGACCAGGTGGCGGATGCGCGGGCCGAGCTTGGCAGGGCTTGCGATGCCTACGACTGGGCGAGCCGCATGATCGGTAGCGAGAGCGCGCCGAACCCGCTGGTGCTGGAGGCGGCCCGCCGCTTGATGGACGCCGGCGATAGTGCGCTCAAACAGGCTGCGCGGGAGCTGTCGCTGGCGCAGCCTGCGCCTCGCGAAAATACCGCGCCGTCGCCGTAAGGCCTGTTTTTAGGCTCGTTCTCGGACGCCAGCCCATGACCTTCTCGATCTTCCGCGCGTCCACGACCGAGCGCCGCTGCTCGCCGGGCAGCGGCGGCCCATGGACTTCCGCCTGGTTGCTACCCGTCAGGGCTCTCAGCAACTGGAAGATCGCGTTGATGTCGGTCTCGATGCCGGTGCCGACGTTGAACGAGCCGATGGCGTCCGATGCGAGGGCTCGGACGTTCGCATCGGCCACATCGCCGACATACACGAAATCACGTGTCTGCTTGCCGTCGCCGTTGATCCGAGTGGTCTCGCCGCTCAGCAGGCGCCGGCTGAAGATGGCGACGACGCCCGCTTCGCCATGCGGATCCTGACGTGGTCCATAGACGTTCGCATAGCGGAGTGCGGCGTACGAAAGGCCATGCACGGCGTGAAAGGTCCGCAGATAAACCTCGGCGGCCAGCTTCGAGGCGCCGTACGGCGAAACTGGCAGCGTCGGGTAGTCCTCCGGGGTGGGCGTCACCTGCGCATCGCCGTACAGGGCGCCACCGGTGGAGGCGAAGAGGAAGCGGCGGACGCCATGGCGGACGCTGGCCTGCAGCAATCCCACGGTTCCCAGTACGTTGACGCTGGCGTCGTATACCGGGTCATCGACCGAGCGGCGAACGCTCGCCTGGGCCGCCTGGTGGACGACGGCCTGGGGCTGTTCGATCTTGAACAGCTCGTCGAGCCAGGGTGACTGCAGGTCCATCTGGTAGAACCGCGCGCTTAAGGCGAGATTCTCGATATGGCCGGTGATCAGGTCGTCGACAATCACCACCTCATGGCCTTCCGCCACCAGCCGCTCGGCGATGTGGGATCCGATGAACCCGGCGCCGCCAGTGACCAGGACCTTCAACGCCGATGGCTCATCAGGAAGACCACCAGTCCCACGGCGATCAGGCTCCAGTAGCTGATCAGCCTGTCGAGGATGGCGACCGAAAGCGCCTGCGAGGCGGTCAGGCCGAAGAACACGAGCACGGCGATGATCCCGCCTTCCACCAGCACGAGCCCGCCGGGAAGGGCGGGGATCGTCGTCAGCAGCGACGCGACCAGCGCGATGAACATGATCTGAGCCAGGCTGAGCGAGACGTGCAAGGGCAGCGCCTGCACCACCAGGAAAAGGCGGGTGGACTCCGCCATCCAGACCAGGACGGTCAGGCCGAGCAGCAGGGGCAGGCGGCCCGCAAAGGCGCTCAGCAGCCCATGCTTGAAGCGCGAGGCGCGGTCGCGAAGACGCTCGGGCAGGTACCGCGATAGCCGGCCATCGCTAAAGCGGACGACGAGCAGGCCGGCGATCAGGCCGCCGGCGATCACCAGGCCGACGATGAAGGCGGGGACGAATCGTTCGGGGACGCTGGCCCGAAAGCTGATCAGGCCGCTGACGACCAGCAGGCTCATCAGGACAAGGAAGTCGAGCGCGCGCTCGCTGAAGATCGTTCCCAATCCCTTGGATGCGGAGACGTCCGTCTGCTGGCGAAGCAGATACGCGCGGTAGAAGTCGCCCATCTTCGCGGGCAGGACGCAGTTGGCGAACCAGGCGAGGATCACGATATGGAACAGCTCGCCGAACCGGTTGGATTCGCCGGTATTCCGGAGCAGGATCTCCCAGCGGACGGTGCGCACCACGAAGGAGAAGTAGAAGGCGGCGAAGGCCAGCGCATAGATCAAAAGGTTGACCTGGCTGATGGCCCGCAGGCTGGCGCCGTAGTCGAACTGCACGTGCGTGAGCACGACGAACAGCACGACGGCGAGGATCCCGAAGGAGATCAGGGTGCGTGGATCGAGCAGACGGTCTTTGAGAGCCGATCGGCTGACCACCGCCGGCGGCGGAACGGCGGCGGGCTGCATCTTACGGTTCAACATATCAGGCACGCTCCGCCGCAACCGAGGCTATTCGGCGATCTTTCGGCGGCGGATGATCCTCTCTAACAACGGCATGCGGCGGCGGGGCTTGCCGGAGGCACCATACTGACGGCGCACCTGCTCCTGCTCACGCGCTTCGAGGATGCGGGGAACCCAGTCGGACTCGAGCATGGGCGAGTCCCCGCCTTCCCAGGTCTTGAGGTAGAAGATTCCCTTGAGCGCGGTAAACGGGATGGCCAGGTCTTTGACCTCGCTCTGGTCGGGCGAGACCAGCGACAGCGTGACCCCGTAACGGGACGGCCGGATCTGGCGGTCGCTGTAGCCGCGGAGCACCTCGTGGTCGACGAAATGGATCGCGACCCGCTGATAGCGGGCGATATCCACCGGGTTCGAGGGCGGCCGCGAGTCGAGCAGGACATATTTGAGGCTGCTCAGTGGCACGAAGGCCGCGCGGTTGTTCGTTCCCAGGTTGAGGACCCGCGTCTCCACCACAGGACTATCCAACTCGCCTTTCGGGGGGTCGCCGTGCAGCGTCTCCCCGTCGAGAAAGCAATAGATGGCGTGCGCCACGTCCCCCGAATTCTAGGGCCAATCGGAACTACTTGACGAGGTAAGCGTAACCCTGAGACATCGGCGCGTAGTTCGGGTTGAATTGCACCAGCAGACCGGCGGGGTTTGCTACGTAGCCGCCGGTGCACGCCGGGGTCCCCGGCGTGCCGTTCGGCACGCTTGGGTTGATCGTGGCCTCGTTGGCCAGGTTTCCACCCATCAGGAGGACGCGTGGGGCGATCAGCTCGCCGGTAATCCCGTACGTACCTCGATTTCCCGGGCTCTGCCAGGCGCTGGCCGCCTGCAGCGTTGCGGCCGCGTTCGGCACGCCCACGTAGACGGTTCCCCAGATTTGCACCGGGAAGCCGCCGGCGGTCGCCTTCGTGCCATCGACCTGGTCGGTCCATGGGCTGCCGCTCGTATCAGTCTGCCGAACGAAGAACGCGATCTTCGGGGTGACCCGACCGGGGGTGTGTTGAGGGGCAACCAGGAAGACGCTCGGCGCCTTCGTCTTGGGGCTTGTCATGCTGAAGGTGCTGTTGCCGTCGAAGACGAATTCGACGCCGTCCGTGATGCCGTCCGGGCCCACGCCGAGGTCCGAGTATCCGCCCACGAACCCATTCGGTCCAACCACCTTCATGAGCGGCTGGCCAGTCGACGTGTTCGAGACGGTACCGCCCGTGATGTTGAGACTGGCGTTCTGGAAAAGGTACATACCATTGTGGAAGATGTAGGTCCAGTTACCCTGCGGGTCTCCAGCGAAGGGAATGTTGAGGCTCTGGGTATACAGGCCGGGGTAAATGTTGACGGTTCCGGTGCCGCCGTATGAGCTGGCTCCCGGTGTGAAAGTCGCTTCGTAGTTCGGAGCCTGCTCCTGCACCGGGACCGGATTCACCGTCTGGTACCAGTACGTCCGAACGGCATGCGTATCGGACGCCGAAAGGTGCTCGAAGACGCCGTTGATGTTTAGCCATCCCGGGTGCGGGTTGGGCGCATGCCACTTCGAGTTGGACACCACGCGTCCCTGGTTGCTGGGAGTGCAGATATCGCCGCCGCTGTTGCCGTTGTCGATCTGCGCATAGCCGTTCTGGTCGAAATCGACGGTGTTTCCGCCGCCGGGTCCAGCCTGGAAGCCAAACACCGCATAGGTGTTGTAGAGAAAACCGCCATGCGCGTAAGCGTCGGCGACCACCGCTGAGTTGGTGAAGCCGATCACCGCGGCGAAGGTTAGCGGCACGTTGTACATGACCCGAACATGGATCTCGTTGGCGCTGATTGGAACGCCGCTCGGGGTCCACACCCTGACGGTCACCGGCATGTTGCCGGCCGTTTCGGTGATGAAGCCCGAACCGTTAGGGCTGTAGTTTGGGGCCGGGTTCGTGCAGTCGGTGCCGTCCGTGGGCGTGCCGCCGAGCTCCTGGATGCCATAGAGCGCAGCCTCGCAATTTGCCTTGGCGACCATGGAGCTGGTCACCGGGCTGTTGCCGTCGGGAGGCATCAGCTCCTGAGCTCCAGCGAGGGCGCCGGCGTCGGCGGCGTTTTGGACGTCCCGGCGTTGGAAGTAGAGCCGTCCCGCGTCGAGGCCGAGCGCGATGATCCCGAAAAGCGCCGTAGCGGACAGGGCCACGATCACGAGGCTTTGCGCGCGCTTTCCCTTTCGAAGGTTGATCAACATTTTCAGTACTCCGTCTCCATGGTGGTTTGCGCAGAGAACGTGACGCCGTCGCCGGCGGCATCGCGCACCACCGGAATCCAGGGTTGGAACAGGAACGTGATCTTCACGGTGATCGGGTGCTGCTGCCCGGTGCTGGTCCCAATGCCGGAGCTGTACCAGATGTATCCGCTATTGGACGGCATTCCCGTAGTCGACGGAGTGGCACATGGCGGAGTTTGCTGCAGGCAAGGGTCGAGAGACAGGCTGAACCCGCCGCCCAGCTTGCTCTGGACCGCCGCCGCCACAGTGGCGTTGGTCGGGAGCGGCGTGTCGTACGGCACCCCCGCCCGAGCACCCTCGCGGGCGGCATTGGAGATTGCGTTGTAGATGTAGACCGCCCGTCCCAGGTCGATGGTGCCCAGCAGCAGTAGGAAGAAAACGGGCGCCAGTACGGCGAACTCCACCATCGATTGGCCGCGGCGGTGACGAAAGAGGCTGCGCATATTAGTACTCCGTCCGGAACAGCGCGCTTGTGCTGAGCGTCAGCTGGCCATTTGCGTCGCCAATCAGGTTGCTGATGATCGGCGTAATGAAGGAGAACTTGTAGGTCGCAGTGACCGAAATGGGGTACTGGCAGCCGCCACTGGTTCCGCAGCTCGTTACGCGGGCCTGCTGGGTCGGCGCGATGGTGATATTGGCTGGGTCGACAAGAAAGCCGGTATTGGTGAGCTCCTGGGCCAGGCGAATCTTGATGTCGTCATCACCGGGAACCAGGCAGTTCGGGCCCGGACTGGAGGCGGGCGGAATGGGGTTGCACGAGGGCGTGATGCCGGTGTAAAACGGGGCGGCACCAAAGCGGGCAGCCTCGCGGACGGCGTTGGTCAGGGCGATCTGGTAATAGAAGGCCCGGCCAAGGTCGAGCATTCCCATCATTCCGATGACGAGGAAAGGCACCATCACGGCCATCTCGGCCAGTGCCTGGGCCCGCTTGCCGCGTGAACGTGAGTGGCTTTGCGTCATTCCTTGTTTCCCAGAGCGATTAGAATCGCCGCTGCGCGGCAACGGGACACATGGCAAAACAGGTGAGATCCTTGGACTCCTTCGCAATTCAACGCCAGCCTATGGGAAAGCCTGTAGCGACCCCAAGAGGGGGCCCGCATCGTGACGGTGCCGTCGCGGGCCTGTTGCGGCTTTCTTTCAGTTCACGTTACGGGACTGTTGTTACGCGGTTCTTAAGGTTGCACAGGGCGGTAACCCTGGCCATCGGTCTCTCGGTCGTCTCCATGCAGCCCGCGGCGGCGGCTGGCAACCTGACCCTGCCCTTTAGCGACCCGCACCCACGAATCACCTCGTGGACGGACCACCATTACCCGGACCGGCAGGACGACGGGATCATGATCCGCTTCGACGGCGCCAGCGGCTACGCCTACGACGGCCATCGCGGTACGGATTTCGCCGTACCGTCCAATACGCCGGTGCTGGCAGCCGACGAGGGCACCGTTATCTACAGCGAGTGGAGCGACAGCGGCGGCTGGGGCGTGGTCATCGATCACGCCTACGACCGGACGGCCTACTTCCACAACAATCAACTCTTTGTCTATCCCGGGCAGCACGTGTCCCGCGGCCAGCTGATCGCGCTCAGCGGTAGCACCGGAAACTCGACCGGCCCGCACGTGCATTTCGAGGTGCGCGATCTGCTCACGCCCTGGCATTCTGTCGATCCCTATGGTTGGACCGGGCCGGGCAAGGATCCCTGGCGTTGGGACCTGGGCTACCTCTGGACGAGCAACCCGCCGGCGCCCTTCCTGCTCCCGCTCGCGTTTGCCGGTGGAGCGCATTGGAACTACTGGTACGGCACCGACGGCCCACCGCCACCGGTGAGCTGGCGCCTCCGCGACGGCGGGCATGGTCTGGCTGGATTCGCGGCGCGTTGGGACGCGGACCCGGGGGTGGCGGCCGGCCGTACCCTGGCGACAAGCGGGAGCGCAGCCCTGCCCGGCCCGGGAGCCCACACCCTTCACCTTCGGGTCTTCGATCGGGCTGGCACCAGCGCCGACATCACCTACCTATATCTATATGATGTGCAGCCGCCGACCTCGGCGCTCCGGGTCGGTCCCGGGTCCTCGACCGCGCTGGGGGTTCACTGGTCGGGCACCGATGACTTATCCGGTCTCAAGGACATGGCGATCGAGGTCGCGGCCGGATCAGGGGCGTTTCGGCCCTGGTTCTCGAGGACGTCGGATCAGCCGTCTGCCGGCGGAAGCGGGGGCGCCGTCCGCTTCCTCGGCGATCCCGGCGCCAGCTACCAGCTGCGGCTCACGGTCAGAGACGCGGCTCGAAATCCGGCACCCCCCCTCGTCGTGACGGCAACAATCCCGGCCCGTGCCGCCTTGCCGGCCACTGTCGCGGACCAGGCGGTGCTCGGCGCACTGCCGGCCCAGCCGAATGGGGCGGCGACCACCATGGGCGTCCGCCAGGAGCACCCATCCGCAGAGGGTGCGCTGCTACTCGGCACCGATGCCTCGCTCCATGGATTGGGCGGAAGTGGATCGACACCCAACGCTGCGCCGACGTCAGTGGCACCCGCTGTCGACGTCGCCACTCTCTCCTCCGGGCCGCTTCGCCTGCTGGCCGACGGGACCACCTGGAACAGCGCCGGAGCGGCGGGGCCACGCTTCTCCGTCAAGGCACCCGTGCGGTTGCTGGGCGCGAGCGACGGGAGCCTGATCGCGGTCGATGCGGGAGGTGCCATCGCCCTTGCAGCCTCCCCCCTCGCGGGGGCGGGTCAGGCTGGGGGCTTCGTCTCGCTGTCCACCGGCGCGTCGCTGGTCGACGCGGCGTTGTTCCCCGGGTCACACGCGGGGCTCGCGCTCGACAGTACCGGCGTGGTGCACGCCTTCGGTGTCGCCGGCGCCGCGCTGGCAGCCATCACCTCCGGGTGGACGCTACCGGGCCAACCCCTGGCCATCGCCGTCGGCGGCAGCCCGCAGGCGCCGGCCGGCATCGTGACGGATGCCAGCGGTGACTGGCAGACGTTCGGGAGCATGCTGCTGTTGTCGGATGCCACCTTCAGCGGGCCGGTTTTTGATTCGACGACGGGTTTGCCCCTGCGGTAAGCCCTTTCCCGGCCCGCCTTGGATGCCGCTAGCCGGTCGCGCGGAGCGGCGTGGTTGCCGGCTCCGAAAATAGCCCGCGGACGGCCGCAGCCGCGTAATCGACATCGTCGGCGCTGACGCCTCGATGGGTGACCATGCGCCATCGGTAGGGTGATGCCTGGTCGAGCAAGACACCGGCGGGACGGCAACGGTCGATGAACTGACGTGCGGTGAGCGGCGGACGGCACTCGCCAAAGACCATGTTCGTCTCGACGGTTGAGCGGTCGACGTCGATTCCGGGCAGGCCCTGCAGGGCCTCGGCCAGGCGCCTGGCGTTGACATGGTCCTCCGCCAGGCGGTCGACCATTTCGTTGAGCGCGCACAGGCCCGCCGCCGCGAGAACGCCAGCCTGGCGCATGCCGCCGCCGACCATTTTGCGCATCCGGCGTGCGCGCTCGATGAAATCGGCCCGCCCGGCCAGCATGGAGCCGACCGGCGCACTCAATCCCTTGGAGAGGCAGAACATCACCGAATCGACCGGACCGGTGAGCTTGCGGACGTCGATCCTCTGCGCGACGGCGGCATTGAAGATCCGGGCCCCGTCCAGGTGGACCTTCAAGCCGGCCCGGTGGGCCACGAGGCAGAGCGCTTCGGTCTGGCTCGGGCTCAGACAGGTCCCGCCCTTGCGATTGTGGGTGTTCTCGAGGCAGAGCACGGCGCTACGTGGCTCATGGATATCCGGTTCTCGAATGGCCCTTAAAACCTGCTCCGGTTGGAGCCGGCCGCTCTCGCTGTCGAGCGGGCGCAGCTGCAGCCCGCCGACCACGGCAGCTCCGGCTACCTCGTTCTGGTAGATGTGGCTGTCGACCTCGACGATCACTTCGTCGCCTGGCTGGGCGTGGCTGAGCAGGGCGCAAAGATTACCCATCGTCCCACTGGGAACGAACAGCGATGCCTCCATTCCAACCATCTCGGCGGCCCGTTCCTGCAGGCGATGGATGGTCGGGTCTTCGTCCCAGACGTCGTCGCCGACCTCCGCGATGGCCATCGCCTTGCGCATCGACTCGGTCGGCAGCGTGAAGGTATCGCTCCGCAGCTCGACAGTGCGCGCCATCAACAGAGTTTACCGGCCGAGCTGGGCGTAGATCAGCGGACGAGCGTTGATCACCTCGCTGATGGTGAGGTCGGATTTGCGCTGGATGTCGACCTGCACCCGGGTCTGGAGGCTGCTCGCCGACAGGTCGGCCGCGGGCTCCAGCTGCTCGGGGTCGCCGATCACCGACAGGACCAGCGGCGCGCTGACGGCCTGTCCGCCGATCAGCAAAGTGTTGCCGCGGCTCACAATCGATGTGCTGCTGATCATGCGGCGGCCATTGAGGGAGAACGCCTCGCCTCCCGCAGCCCGAAGGCTGTTGAGCAGGTCTTGCAGCTCAAAGTCCATCAGCGACCCCAGGATCCGGATCTGCAGCCCAGGGCCATGGACCGGGGTTGTCCCGTTGACCTCGCGCAGCGTTTGAAGCTCCTTTGAGATCGCCTGCGCGTCGGCGCCCCCGGCGGTCAGCGCCTGGCGCAGCTGGGTTTCCTGCTGGGAGAGCGCTGCAGCTTGCTGGATGAGCTGATTGTTGGCCCGGTTCAGGTCGTTGATCAACAGCGCGACACTCGTGTTGTCCTGGGACGCCAGCGTGCGGGCCACGGCGGCCTGCGACCGGAGTTGGAGCACCACGAGGAAGCCAAGGGCCAGGCCAATCAGGCTCACGACGATGAGCCGCTGAAAACGCGCGATCCGGTCAGCCGAGTGGTTGGGCATTCTTCACCAGGAAGGTCGCATCGTAGGCCGGAACACTCAGCCGGGTACTACGCAGCCAGCTCAAGCCGAGCCCGTAGATGCGGCTACGGCTTTTGAGCTCGGCGAGCTGATCGGGATCGCCCAGGCCGTTGGCCAGGGTCGAGGGGTCCCCCAGCGCCGTCACCGTGTACGGTCCAGTCAGCCGGTTGGCGTTGTTGATGAGGATGTTGACGCCGGCATAGTGGAAGGAGGTGGTGGGCACGATTCGCTGGCCGTTCACGGCGACGGCCTCAGCCCCGTTCGCCCAAAGGAGGCTGATGATGTCCTGCAGATCCTGGTAGTGGACCGTCCAGCCGAGCGAGCGGTCGGCCGGGTCGTTGGGGTCAACGCCATCGTGCAGCAGAATCGTCAAACCCGGACCGTGCAGGGCCAACAGCCCGGCGATGGCTCGCTGTTCATCCAGCAGCGCCTTGACCTGCTGGACAGCGCTCGAGCGGCGGGCGCTCTCGTCTTCCCCCGCCTTGACCTGGGCCTGCAGCGCCTGAACCCGCGCCTTCAGCGCCCGATTCTGGTCGGAGAGCTGGTTGACGCTCTGGCGCAAAGCTTCATCCCGGGCGAGGCGGTTCGAGGACGCCAGCGGCTGGCTTCGAAACTGGGTCGCGGCGAGCCCGGTGACGAGGAATGTCGCAAGCGAGACGCTTGCCAGGACCGTCATCCGCGGCGTCACGGTGCCGTGTAGTGTAATGGGTGCGCGGCGCCGGTCAGCGTGCGTCGCCGGCGTAAACGAGTAGGAGGATCCATGGCTCAGAAGGTAGAGGCGACGCCGATGAGGGGCTTTGCCGAGGCAGTACCGGACCATTCGAATCCGTGGAAGATCGCCCAGCGACAGTTCGATATCGCCGCCGAGGTGCTTGGGCTCGATCCGAATATGGCCCGGGTCCTCCGCGAGTGTAAGCGCGAATTGACAGTCACCTTCCCGGTGCTGATGGACGACCACACCGTCCAGATGTTTACCGGTTTTCGGGTGCATCACAACGTCGACCGCGGCCCCGCGAAGGGCGGCATTCGCTACCACCCGGGCGTGAACATCGATGAGGTCAAGGCCCTCGCCATGTGGATGACCTGGAAGTGCGCGGTTGTCGGGATTCCGTACGGCGGGGCGAAGGGTGGCGTGATCGTCGACCCGAAGCGTCTCAGCCGTAACGAGCTCGAGAACCTGACCCGCCGCTATACCAGCGAGATCAGCATTCTGATCGGACCCGATCGCGACATTCCCGCCCCCGATGTCAACACGAATGCCCAGATCATGGCCTGGATGATGGATACCATCAGCATGCATGCCGGCCATTCCGTGCCGGCGGTGGTGACCGGCAAGCCGCTTGGCATCGGCGGCTCCGAAGGTCGACCGGAAGCGACCGGCCGGGGTTGCCAGCTGACCACGCTGGCGGCGCTGAGGCATCTGAAGATCCGCCCCGAGGACGCGACCGTCGCCGTCCAGGGCGTCGGTAATGTTGGCTACACCACCGCCAAACTGCTCGCCCAGTCCGGCTGCAAGGTGATCGCCGTCAGCGACTCGAACGGCGCCTGCTACAACGAAGGCGGCATCGAGCTTGACGAGGTCGTCCGCGAGAAGGAGCTGAACGGCCGGCTGCGGCAGAAGGTCTGCCAGTTCATCTCCAATGAAGAGTTACTCGAGCTGCCGGTGACCGTGCTCGTGCCCGCGGCGCTGGAGAACCAGATCCACGAGGGCAATGCCAATCGGATCAAGGCCAGGATCGTCTGCGAAGGAGCCAATGGGCCGACTACTCCCGAGGCCGACGAGATTCTCTATGACAAAGGTGTTTTCGTCATCCCCGATATCCTCGCCAACGCCGGTGGCGTGACCGTGTCGTATTTCGAGTGGGTCCAGGACCTCCAGGAGTTCTTCTGGGACGAGCATGATATCAACGAGCGGCTGGAGCGCATCATGCTGCGGGCGTTCGACAACGTGCTCAGGGTCAGCGAGGAAAAGAAGGTGATGATGCGGACCGCGGCCTACGTGCTGGCGGTCGATAAGGTGGCGCAAGCCACGACCATCCGCGGCATCTACCCCTAGGACTGTTTCAGATCGACCACGGCGCCGGTGGTCACGCGCACCAGCTCCTGCGGCGCAATGGAAAACACGTGGCGCGGCGTGCCGGCGGCCGCCCATACCACGTCGTACTGCATCAGGTCACGGTCTATGAAGGTCTGGATGGAGTTCGGGAAACCGGTCGGCGGCACTCCGCCGATGGCGTAGCCGGTCGCGTTGCGCACCGCATTTGCATCGGGCTTTCGCACTGGCGCTCCGGCCAGGGATGCGAGACGCGCGAGGTCAAGCTGGTTCACTCCGGAAACGAGCGCCAGGACCGGGTGATCGCCGGCGAGGAAGAGGAGCGACTTCACGATCTGCCCGACGCGGGTGCCAATCGAATCGGCCGCTTCCTGAGCGGTGCGCGTGGAGGTTGAAAACTCCTCGATCTGCGCCGGAACACCGGCGCTCCTCAGGGCCGCACCAACCCGCTCCGGCGGGGAAAGTTGTTGATCCATCGGAAAACCTATCCGCTATAATCCCCGAAAACCACTCGTCCTGAGGACCACGCATACCCATTGAGCGCGATACGGGTTCGGAGCCGGCGACCATGAGTGTGCGTGCGCCATCCAAGCCCTCGGTCTTCGAGACCAGCGACACCTTCGAGTTGGGCCGGTTCAAACGGGCCCGCCGCGCCTATGGCTTCGACGAGGTCGCCCTGGTGCGGCTGGCCGTGCCGATCCTGGCGGCGGCCATGGACGGCGTGGTCGATGTCCGTTTCGCGGTTGAGATGGGCCAGCTCGGCGGGATGGCCGTGATCAATCTCGACGGGCTGCAAACGCGTTACCTCGACCCCACCGGCGTCCTCGCCGAAATTGCCGAAGCTCCCCGCGATCGCATCAATGGTTTACTGCAGAAGGTCTACCAGGCCCCGGTTCAGGAACACCTGATCGGCGAGCGGATCACGGCAGTCAAGCGGGCCGGCATCCCGGTCGCGGTGTCGACAGTACCGGCCCAGGCCAGCCGGCGCTCCGGCCTGGTGCAGGAGGCGGGCGCCGATTGCCTGGTGGTCCAGGGTACTGTGCTAACCGCCCGGCACATCTCGCGGTCATACGAGCAGCTCTCTTTCGAGAAGCTCTGCGCCAGCCTCTCGATTCCGGTGCTGGCCGGCAACTGTGTCGACTACGAGGCAGCGCTGGAGCTGATGCAGACCGGCATCACCGGCATCCTGGTCGGCGTCGGGCCAGGCGCGGCCTGCACGACCAGGGGCGTGCTCGGGGTTGGCGTGCCGCAGGTCACCGCGACCAGCGACGTGGCTGCCGCCCGCGAGACCTACCTTCGCGAAACAGGGCGGCGAGTCCAGGTCATCACCGATGGCGGGATGCGAGTCGGCGGCGACATCGCCAAAGCGTTCGCCTCTGGGGCCGACGCCGTGATGATCGGCTCGATCTTTGCCGGCACGACGGATGCCGCTGGCGGCGGTTACCACTGGGGCATGGCTACGCCCGATCCCAACCTGCCCCGCGGCACTCGAATCGAAGTCGGCCGGCGCGGGACGCTCCGCGAGGTGTTGCTGGGCCCGGCTCGCGTGGACGATGGGACCCAGAACCTCGTCGGCGCCCTGCGTTCGGCGATGGGGGTCTGCGGGGCGCGCACGTTGCGTGAGTTCCAGCAGACCGAGCTCGTGATCGCACCGGCGATCCAGAACGAAGGAAAGCTCTTCCAGCAGGCTCAGCAAGTCGGGATGGGCACATAGCCGCGGCGCGCACCGGTGGGGCCGTCGCTCCACAACACCGTCATTCCCTTACGGGGCAGGGCATGGTTGGGGTGGAGGAACTGGTGCTGGTGCTCGATTTCGGCTCGCAGTACAGCCAGCTGATCGCGCGCCGCGTGCGCGAGGCGGGCGTCTACTGTGAATTGATTCCCGGAACGACGCCGTGGGAAGCGATCCGGGCTCGCGCTCCCCGGGCACTGATCCTCTCGGGCGGGCCGGCCAGCGTCTACGCGGATGGTGCGCCGCTCGCTGACCCAGCCGCGCTGAAGGCGGGTATTCCGCTGCTGGGCATCTGCTACGGCATGCAGCTGCTGGCCCATCAGCTGGGGGGACGAGTGGCCGGCGCGGGCAAGCGGGAGTACGGTTCGGCCAGCGTGCGCGTTGATGAGCCGTCGCGATTGTTCAAGGACATGCCGTCGACCTTGCCGGTGTGGATGAGCCACGGTGACACCATCCTCGAGGCGCCGGCCGGCTTTCGGCGGATCGCGCAATCGGACAATTCATTGATCGCGGCGATGGCTGACGATGCCGGGCGTTTCGGCATCGCCTTCCACCCGGAGGTGATTCATACCCCGCAGGGCCGTGAGATTATCCGGAATTTTCTCTATGAGGTGGCGGGCTGCCGGGGCGCGTGGAAGCCGGCCGCGTTCATCCAGCAGGCCACGGTCGCGATTCGCGAGCAGGTGGGTGATGGACGGGTCCTCTGCGGCCTCTCGGGCGGCGTCGACTCGGCGGTGTGCGCGACGCTGGTGCATCGTGCGCTGCCAGGTCAATTGACCTGCTTGTTCGTGGACAACGGACTGCTCCGCCGTGATGAGCGGCGCAGGGTCGAAGACGTGATGCAGCGGCACCTGGGCATCGACGTGAAGGCCGTCGACGCCAGCGACGCGTTCCTGGCTGCGCTGCTGGGGGTTATCGACCCGGAAGAAAAGCGCCGGCGGATCGGCGCGACCTTCATTGAGGTCTTCGAACGCCAGGCCGCAACGCTGCGGAAGGTCGATTTCCTGGCGCAGGGTACCCTCTACCCCGACGTGATCGAAAGCACGAGTCACGACACCGTCAATGCGCATCGCATCAAGACCCATCACAACGTCGGTGGTTTGCCGGCCGACCTTCGCTTCCAGCTGGTCGAGCCGCTTCGATACCTGTTCAAGGACGAGGTTCGCGCCATCGGCTCGGCCTTAGGGCTTCCCGATGACATGGTGCACCGGCAACCCTTCCCTGGTCCGGGGCTGGCGGTCCGCATCATCGGCGAGGTCACTCGGGATCGGCTCGAGACGTTGCGGGCGGCGGACTGGATCGTCATCGACGAGATCAAGGCTGCCGGTCTCTATCGCTCGCTCTGGCAGACCTTCGCGATCCTGACGCCGCTGCAAAGCGTCGGCGTGATGGGCGACTACCGCACCTACGGCAACGTGGTAGCGGTGCGGGCCGTGGAGAGCGAGGACGGGATGACCGCCGACTGGGCGCGACTGCCGTACGAGGTCCTGGCGAAGATCTCGACTCGCATCGTCAACGAGGTTCCCGGCGTCAATCGCGTCGTGTACGACATCTCCTCGAAGCCGCCCTCGACCATCGAATGGGAGTAAGCCCATGAACGTTCTCATCGTGGGCGGCGGCGCGCGCGAGCACGCGCTGACCTGGAAGGCGCTCCAGAGCCCGCTGACGGAGGCGGTGTTCTGTGCGCCCGGCAATGCCGCAACCGGGGCGATCGCCGTCAACACCGGCCTGGCGGCCACAGACGTCGACGGCATCGTCCGCTTCGTCAACGAGCGCGACGTCAGCCTGACCATCATCGGGCCGGAGGCGGCGGTCGCCGCCGGACTGGGCGACCGCCTGGCCGCG
>VBHC01000068.1 GCA_005889535.1 Chloroflexota bacterium | reverse complement strand
CCAGGAGAGTTACCAGACCAGCCCGATCGATGCCGCGGTCGAATACGCCTGGCTGAAGGGTATCGTCGTCGTGGTCGCGGCCGGCAATACCGGTCCGAACAGCGCCCTCTACGCTCCGGCCAACGACCCTTACGTGATCACTGTCGGCGCGACGGACGACCACGGCACCGCGTCGATCGTCGACGACACCCTGGCCGGCTTCTCGGCCTACGGCGTGACCCAGGACGGGTTCAGCAAGCCGGACTTCGTCGCACCGGGCCGGCGCATCATCACCACGCTGGCGCCGAACAGCAATTTCGCACTTAGCTATCCGGCATATCTGGTTGGGGATCGGTACATCCAGCTGAGCGGGACCTCGGTCGCCGCTCCCATCGTCAGCGGCGTGGCGGCCCTCTACGCGGAGAGCCGACCGAGCGTGCGCCCGGGCCAGTTGAAGGGCGTCCTCCTCGCCACGGCACATAGCCTGTCCGTCACGGGAAGTGGGACTGGCTACCCGGACGCCGCGGCGGCCATCGGTTATATCGGCCTCGTGGGCAATGCGGACCGCGGGCTGGATCCGAACAACTACCTGAAGGTTCTCTACATGGCGGCCCACGACCTGGCAACGCTGCCGGAGGTGTCATGGGAAACGGTGTCATGGGATAGCGTCTCGTGGAGCAGCGTCTCGTGGAGCAGCGTCTCCTGGGACGCGGTGAGCTGGAGCGACTAGCGATGAATAGGGGGCGACTCTCCACGGCGGCGCGCGCCTACATCGTCGGCCTCAGCGGGGTCGCCGTCGTGGTCGGGATCGCGCTCGCTCGGGTCGGCGGACCGGGGACACCACTGGGGATCTTCGTCATCCTGACGAGCCTGGGCACGCTGGCGCACGCCTTTCCGATCCAGGGCGTTCGGCACCAGGCCTACCAGGTGACGACGCCGTTCATCATTACCGCCGCGGCACTCTTTAGCGCCACGCAGCTCGTCACCTTCGTGGTGCTGATCCATCTCGCCGAGCAGGCCCGCCTCCGCCGGCGGCTCGATATCCAATGGTTCAACCTCTGCAATTACTACCTGAGCGCCGCGATGGCGGCCGCCTTCTACCATCGCGCGGTCGGCGTGCTCCCCGATGGAGCGGTCGGTCAGGTGGTGGCCGCGATGGCGGCCGGCTGCACCTTCATCGCCCTCAACCGGATCTTCCTGGCCGGCGCACTGTGGCTGGCGCGCGGACTCTCGCCCGCGGCCTCGGGCTTGCTGTTGCCCCAACTGCTGGCCGCCGACCTGATCATCGCCTGGATGGCCGGCCCGATGCTCGTGCTCACGCTGGAGGCGGGGCCCTGGATGGTCCTGGTCACGGCCGGGCCTCTATTGCTGGCACGAACGGCGCTTTCCGTGCTCGTCCCGCGCCGCCAGCATCCAGCCCGCCAGGCGAGGGCCCGCGCCGCCTAGGGGCGATATGGCTGATCTACCGCGCGCCGCTCGCTTTTATCTCGTCGCCGTGCTGGCCACGGCGGCGATCGCCGCCCTCATCGGCATCATCGTCGCCCCTGCGCGTCTCGAGCTCGCCCCGGTTGCACTCGTTCTGCTCGGCTGCGCCACGATTGCCCAGCAGTTCAAGGTGCGGAGCCCGAAGCACCAGTCCTACTACACGACGACGATTTTCTTCTTCGCGGCCGCGCTGCTGCTGCACCCCGGATACGTCGTGGCCATCATCCTGGCGGCCCACGCCGTCGAGTTGTTGCGCGTCCGCTACCGCTGGTACATCCAGGCCTTCAACGTCGCGAATTTCGTCCTCTGCTCCATGGCCGCAGGGGCCCTCTTCAGCGCCGGGCTTCAGGGTCACCCGGCCAGCGGCGCTCGGGCCGCCCTCTTCGCGCTGCTGGCGGGTCTGGTGTTCGTGGGTCTCAATCACCTGCTGACCGCGTTGGTGATCATGTGGGCGCGCGGCGTTCCAATCTCGCGCGCCGGGACGATGGATTGGGACAACCTGGGCACTGACCTGGCATTGATGTCGGTTGGCGCGCTCGGCTCCTTGCTCTGGCTGACCAACCCATGGCTGGTCCCGCTTTGCCTTGGCCCGCTTTTCCTGATCTACCGATCGTTGCTGGTGCCCACACTGAAGGAAGAGGCGCGGACCGATCCAAAGACCGAGCTGGCCAATATGAAGCACTGGAATGAGGTGGCCCAGGCCGAGGTGGAGCGGGCGCGTCGCTTCCACCGCCCGTTGACGGTCGTCCTCGCGGATCTCGACCTGCTGCGCGACATCAACAACCGGCACGGTCACCTGAACGGTGACCAGATGATCCGCCGCGTCGCGGATGCCATTCGCGAGGCGCTTCGCGAGTACGACGTGCCGGCACGGTTTGGGGGCGACGAGTTCGCCATCCTGATGCCAGAAACCACGCTACCCGAGGCGATGACGGTGGCCGAGCGTGTCCGGCGCGGCGTGGAGGCGATCGCGCTCAAGCTGTCGGACGGTACCACCGTTGCCGCGAGCGTGAGCATCGGTGTGGCGCTGTTTCCGGGACATGGGCGAACCGCGTCCGAGCTTCTGGCCGCCGCCGATCGCGCCGTCTATCAGGCCAAAGCGCTCGGCCGCAACCGGGTGTGCGCCTTCGTCGACCGCGAGAGCGACAGTCTGCGTCCCATCAGGGTCCCGGCATCGCCGCGCCGGGAGGCAAGCTAGCCGCTCTTCTTCGGGCGGCGCGTGCTGCGACGGTCAGCGTGGGCCCGCAGAAAGGTGTACGTCTTCTCCGCCGCGTATCCCTTCTGCACGGCGTCCTGGATGCGCGGCCAGAATTCTTCTTTCACCCAGTTGCGCGCGACCAGCACCTCGATCCCAGCCAGACGAAGGTCGCCGCGTTCCAGATCCGACGTCGTGTCGCCCCGCTGCAACGCGCGCACCGCATCGAGGCTGAGGTTCGGAAGGAGCCACGCGTGCGGGATGACAACCTCTGCCTGCCCGCGCGGCTCGTCTGGCACGGAGCAACTATAAGACGGGCGCGCGCGTGCCGTATGCTGCTCAGGTGCCGATCCTGAAGACGCTCCACGTGTTCGGAGCCATCTTCCTTCTGGGAGGCGTGAGCACGCACGCCTTACTGCGTCCGATGGCAGCCCGCGCTGCCGACGCGGCCCAGCACGCGCTGTTCCAGTTCGCCTGGCGCGTCGAGCTCGCGATGGTCTACACGGGGTCGGCGCTGGTGCTGATCACAGGCCTCCTGTTGTGGATCGGACATTTCAAACCCTTCACAGGTTGGTTGCTGCTCGGCTTTCTGCTCTACGCAGCCGCGGCCGGGCTGGATGGCGCGTTTCTGGCGCCCAATCTCCGCCGGGCGCGGAGCGCGGCGGGGGAGGGATCCCAGCCGGTCGCCGCCGCGGCCATGACGGTCCAGCTGGTTGCCTGGTTGCTGCTGGTGGTCGTCGTGTTCCTGATGGTCGCCCAGCCCTTCTAGCGCGGGCGATTCGGCACATTGTTGCGACATCGTTAAAGCTGCAGTAAGGCTGCCGGCCGCCGGTTATACGCCTGGTGGATGCGGCGGGGCGTCGGCAACTCATCATCTTTGTCTTCGGGGCGTTCGCCATCAGCTGGGGCTCCGAGCTCCCCATGATCCTCGCCCCGCGGGCGTTCCCGATCACGTCGCTTCGCGGCCTGGAGCTGCTGTTCCTGGCCAGCATCAGCCCGAGCCTGATGGCCGTGATCCTCACCGGCGCGCACGACGGCGTCACCGGCCTTCGCCGGATGCTCGCCCAGGTGGTCCGCTGGCGCGCACGGCCGGTCTATTACGTGGTCGCCCTGGCGCTGCCCACCGGGCTGAGCCTCCTCGCCCAGGCCGCCCCGGGGCTGTGGGGCGCGGCGAGCCCGGCGCTCTTCATCCCATCGCCGAACCCCTGGGCTCCAACCGTGTCGCCGCCCGGCGAGGAACTGGGCTGGCGCGGCTATGCGCTGCCGCGGCTGCAGTCCAGCTTTCAGGCGTTGGGGGCCAGCCTCGTGCTCGGTGCGATCTGGGCGCTGTGGCATGCTCCCCAGTGGCTCATTCCGGGGGCGCGCATCACACTCTTTCCGCTCTTCTTCGTCCGCATCATCGCGGAGAGTGTCTTTTTGACCTGGCTCTACAACAACACCGGGCGCAGCCTGCTGATCGTGATCCTGGCGCACGTTGGCATGAATCTGAGCGTGGTCCGGCTGGTGCCGTTCGGGCAGGGAAATCTCGCCGGGCAATCGATCTACATGCTGCTCTTCTGTGCGGTGGCCGCCTTGATCGTCTGGCGTACGAACCGGGCGACGCTGACCCGCGAGCGGCGACCGCCTTTATCCTTGGTGGTCGATGGCGGCACTGGGACCGATCTCGCTGCGCGGGACGCATATTCGGCTTGAGCCGATGCGGCCGGAGCACGCCGCCGCCCTCCTCGAGGCCGGTCGCGCTCCTGAAATCTGGGAGTGGATGCCGGCGAGGCCAGTCACGTCGAAGGCCATGGAGGCATGGCTGGCGAGGGCGAGCCTGGCTGAGGGGCAGGGCCGCGAGTATCCCTTCGTGGTCAGCCGGCTGACCGACGGCCGGGTGATCGGGAGCACGCGCTACCTGGAGGTTCAGGAAGACGACCGCACAGTGGAGATCGGCTGGACCTGGTATACGCCGAACGCCTGGGGTAGCGTGGTGAACCCGGAGGCGAAGTATTTGTTGATGCGGCACGCCTTCGAGGACTGGCACGCGATCCGGGTCGCCCTCAAGACCGACGTGAAAAATGTGCATTCCCAGGCCGCCATCAAGAAGCTGGGCGCCCGCTTCGAGGGCACGCTGCGCAACCAGCGCATCCGCCCCGACGGAACTTATCGCGACACGGTGATCTTCTCGATCATCGAGAGCGAGTGGCCCGCGGTGAAAGTCCGGCTCGAGGAGCGGCTGGCGAGCCTAGCTGGCGCCCCCGGTCAACACCCGTAAGCCACTGGCGCCGGGAGTTTCCCGCCCGGCTTGCGGTTTCAGAATCTCCCTCCCCCTTGTGGGGAGGGTTGGGGAGGGGGTCATCTTGCGTCGGGTGCGGTAGCCGCTCGCGACTCTTGCCGCTGCCGCCTGGGCGGCCGCGATCAGCTCCGGAGCGGCCAGATCGGCGCTGGCGAGCGCGTCCGGCTCGAATTCGACCAGCTCGCTGATGCAGATCTCGCGCTGGGGATCGACGATGACGACGGCGACGAAGGGCTCCTCGGTTTTGATGCTCGGATGGATCTGTGACCACGGAATGACATTGCCCATGTCGCGGAGCCTAACCCCGGGTTTTGACAGCTGTGTGTCGCAGCGAGCAGGGGCCGAGCGACTTCCGAGCCCGGTTATGCGCTCGGAACTTCTTCTTTCGCCTCCTCGGCCGGGGTTGGAGCCGCCGCCGGGCCCGGCAACCGGATGATCGTCCAGTCGGCAGCCTTCTCGGCCCGGTCCGCAAGCGATTCGTCCTTCGAGAACAGGACGATCTGGTGGTCCTGGCCCAGCCGTCCGAGTTCGTCGAGAGCGGCCCGCATCCGGCGGCGGTCCGCGTGGACCAGCGCCTCATCCAGCAGCAGGGGCGGGGGTTCGGCGTTGCCGCCGATGATCCGTGCCAGGGCGACCCGCTCCAGCAGGTAGATCAGCGATCGCGTCCCCAGGCTCAGGTTGTCGACATCCTTGAAGGCGCGCTGATCCTGGGTCTTGACCGACAGCGCAAGGTCCTCGCCGATCCGGACGTCCCGGTAGCGGCCATTCGTGATGGGGGCCAGCTGACCCTGAAGCTGCGATTTCAGCCGAGGGATGACGGCGCGGCGAACCGACTTGGCGGCGGCTTCCAGGGTCTCGATCGCCAGGTCGTAGGCATGCGCTTCGGCCTCCAGCTCCTGCAGCTGCTCCCGCGCGGTGGCGATCTCTTCTTCGAGCGAGGCGACGTCGCCGATCTGGGTCAATCGGTCGTTGAGCAGTTCCTCGGCGCGAGCCCGCTCCTCCTGGGCGCGTTCCTTGGCCCCGCGGTGCTGGTCGCGTTGCCGTTCGAGCTCGGCCAGCGGCAGGGAAGCGAATTCCGCCGCCCGAACCGGGTCGACGCTGGGGCTGATCTCACCCAGCTGCCGGGACAGGTCATCGACCAGCTGTCGCAGCGACGCCCCTTCGTCCGCGGCTGCCGTGCCGCGTTGCCCCTCCAGCTCCGCCAGTCTGCCACTGGAGGCGCGGTAGGCATCGGCGTGGTCCCCCGCCGCGTCCCATGCGTCGGCGGCGCGCTCCATGTCGGTCTCCGTGATTCCCGCCGGCGCGTAGATGCTGGAGAGCTGGCCGGCGTACTCCTCCGCTTTGGCACGCTCGGCGGCGGCGCGCTGGCCGGGCGCCCGTAATTGTTCCAGTTGGGCATCGAGCTGTTCGATCCGGGTGCGCACCTGCTGGGCGGTGCGGGCGGCCTCACAGCTTGCGATGAAATCGCGCGCCGCGCCCAGCGCCTCCCGTCGATCGAAGCCGAGGCGATCGAGCAAGCTGTGCAGCTGCTGCCGCAGTGACTCCCGGCGTTGATCCATTTCCGACTCGGCGCGTGACGCCTCGGCCGCTCGCTGGCTGGCGGCGTTCCATGCCAGTGTGTCCTGCGCCAGCGATTCGATCTCGCGCGCGGTCTCGTCGACAGCCTCCTCGGTCGGGGCGGGCTGCGGCAGCCCCCAGGAGCCGACCAGTTCGCGCAGGCTACGGCCGGCCGTCTGCGCGCGTTCTTCCAGCTCGGTCGCCTGGCGGTCCAGCTCGAGACGGGTGGCGTCGTAGCGGACCTTCTGCAAGTGTTCGACGAGCGCTTGCTGGAGCTCGCCTGAGCTCCGGACGCCCCACGGCTGCAGGATTTCACGGCGTTTCTGACGCGCGTCATCCTTGGCTCGCAGCCGCCGGTCCACCTCACGCACCGCGGCGCCCCGCACCCAGATGCCGATCCCGGTCGAAAGCACGCCCATGCCGAGCAGGAAGAACGCCGCGCCGCTGAGATAAATCGGCATCCCGCTCTGCAGGGCAAGGAACGCGACCAGGATCGCGAGCGCCGTCAAGAGCAGGCCGCCCAGCATGGCGCCCAGGAAGGTGCGCTGCCGGCTGCGCGCTCGTTCCGCCATCGCTTCTTCCCGGCGCATGGACTCTTCGGCGTGCTGGCCGGCCTTGATGACGTCCGGGACTTCCTTGTAGCGGGAGATGTCGTGCTTGAGCTGCTCCAGCCGCGGTGGCAGCTCGGCGCCCGCCCGGCGGCGGGCTTCGAGCGCGACCGTGTGCCGCTCCCGCCACTCCGAGTAGACCCGCTGGAATTCCATCTGGCGGGGCGGCCAGTCCAGGTTCTGTCCGATGAGACCGGGGTGCCGCTCGGCGATGCGACGGGCCTCTTCGGCGGCCGTTTGGGCTCGGAGGTGGCCCTCAGGCGCCTGCGCATCGCCCACGTTCAGCGCGGAAAGCATCTCGCGCACCGCCGGCTCCTGGGTAAGGGCTGCCGCATCGATCCCGCGGGCCCGCGTTTCGTGGCCCTGGGCCTCGGCGTCGAGCTTCGCCCGCTCCGCCTCCAGCTGCCGCACCTGCGGCGCCGCGTCGGCGGCCCGGCGCTCGAATTCCTCCTGCGCCTCTTTGGTGGCCCGCAGGTGGCTGCGTAGCTCCTGGACCTCGGACTGGCGATCGAGCGGGAACATGGCAAAGCGGGTGTGTTCGTCCTGTCGGGCACGTTCCTCGTTGATCGCCTGCTCCATCGCCTGCGCCCGGTCAAGCCGGTGACGCCCCTCCTCCAGGCGAGATGCGAGCACGGCGGCGTCCAGCGTTTGGACGATGCCCAGCTCCGCCTCGGTCAATGCCCCGACGGTTTCGCGTTTCTGCGCCAGTTCGTCGACCGAGGCACGGGCCTGACGTGCCGCGCCGAGCTGTCGCTCCAGCTCCGCCAACCGGCTCTCCAGGTCGTGGAGTGGCCCGGAGCGCCCACGCGGCTTGCCGATCCGGTGTACGCGTTCCTGGCGGAGCCGGTCGAGGACGCGCTGCGCGGTCCGGTCGGGGTGCGCCGAGTCGGCCAGGGCAACGATCACTTCCTTGATGCTGCCCGCATCTTCGAGGCGCATCACCTCGCTGCGGGAAATGCAGGCGGTATTGGTGTAGATGTCTCGGCTCACGCCCAGCAGCTGGCGCCCAAGCTGGAGGGCTCCGGAGGCGTCCCGATCGAAGCGGTCGGTCAGCTCGGCACCGGTCCCGATGTCGATAACCCGCGCGGTTTCCGCATCGAGATCCCGCTCGACCCGGAGCTGGGTACCATCGTCGAGCTCGAATTCCAGTGCCAAAGCGAAGCTGCCACCCTGCCAGGGTCGCCAGCGATCGGCTCGTTCCACAGTGGCGGCGCGAGCCCCGTCGCCCGAGCGCAGGCCGTAGAGACCGGTCACGATCGCCTCCTGCAGGGTGGACTTGCCCGCCTCGTTCGGCCCAACAACCAGGTTCATGGCCGGACCGAAGCGCAGCTCCATGTCCTGCAGGCTGCCGAAGCCCTCGATCTCGATTCGGGTCAGCCGCATACCTGACGCTCCGCTTCCAGCCCAGCGCTCATTCGTCGAAGGCATCGAGCGCTAGCTGGAGCGCTCGTCCGACCGCCTTTTCCTCCTGGCGCGACTCGTGCTTGTGGTCAACCAGCTTGCGCACCATCTCCCCGCGGCTGGTGAATTCCTGGGCGGCCTCGTTGAGGTCGTGGGAGACGCGCGAGCGGTCGGAAACCTCGAGGTAGGCAAACCCGTCGCTGCATTCCTTCGAGAGGGCCTGCGGATCGAGGGTAAGGGATCGTGACCGCTCGCCGACGAGCGTGGTCCGGATCACGGCTCCATCGAGGTGTTTTCCCTCCCGCATCGCCATCACCGCCTCCCGGACATGGTCCGGGTTGGTCATGCCGGTAATGTCTATAGTTTCCTGGGCAAACTGCCGCGCATTGACGTCGTCGAGCGTGACCTGCAGTCCGCCGTCATCCTCGATGGTGATCAGCGCGGTGCAGTGGCGGCCGGATTCGGTCCATCCCAGGGGTTCGGGGCTGCCCGGATAGGTGACCCACCCGCTCGTTCTGGCATCGTGATAGTGGCCGAGCAGCGCATGGCGGAAGCCGGCTTCCTCCACCTGACTTGGGAGGATCGGCTTGTAGGGCGTCACGCCTTCGGGCACCTGCGTCATGTCCGACGCATGCAGAAGCAGGAGATGGGTCCCGCCTTCCGGTCGAACGAAATCCCGAAGGGGCGCCTCGGGGACATCGGGACGCATGAAGCCGGCGGCCCAGATCTGCACGTCGCCGTAATGGTAGGGGCGCAGCTCCTCGTGGGCCGCGATGGTGACGTTGGTCGGCCAGCGCAGGTAGCGGTAGGGTGAGCTGGGAACGGCCGGGTCAGCGTGCCCGGGCGCGATCAGCACCGGCATTCCGGCCGCTCCCAGGGTTTGCAGCACGAAGCTCGCGGTTTCACGGGTGACATGGTCGTGCTCAAAAAGATCGCCGGCGCAGGTAATCAGGTTTGCCTGGGCCTCGTGGGCTCGCTCGACGATCCGCTGAAGCCCGGTGCGCAGGTCCTCGCGGCGTCGTTGCGCACCAACGCCGTAAAGGCGTTCGCCCGCGAAGGATCGATCGAGATGCAGGTCAGCGAAATGGAGCAGGCGAAGGGCCACAAATCCCCCGTAACCACGCGAATTGTGCCTGGCGCGATGGCATAAGCGAGCGCGAAGCAGCGCCCATTATAAAGGTTGGCCCGAGTTTATTCCGATCTGGCTGCCGTCTTAGACTGAACTCGCAGAAAGTGGGCTCGTTCGAAAAAGGGGATCGGGGCGCCCGCATCCTCAAGATCCAGACGCTCCTCCAGGGCAATCCGCGGGGGTTGACCACAGGCGAGATCGCACGCCGGACCGGCGTCAATCCGCGGACGACATATCGTGACGTGCGGGCCCTGGAGGCGATGAACGTACCGATCTACGAGCACCAGGGCCGCATCCTGATCGACCCGAACTACTTCATCGCGCCGGTCAAGTTCACCTTGCGCGAAGCCATGGCCCTGCTGATGGGTGTGCGCCTGATGCACCGCCACACCGACGAAGCCGATCCCGACGTCGCCGATGCGTTTACCAAGCTGGCGGCGGTGATGCCGGCTCCCGTTGCCGAGTACGTGCACGCCACCGTCCGCCAGATGGCGGAACGGGCGCCGAATCCGCTCTACTCGCGCGTTCTTCAGACGATCGCGCTGAGCTGGGCTGGCCAGCGAACGGTTCGGATCTGGTATCCGAGCACGGACCACCAGGCGAAGCCTCGCGTGATCGAACCGTATTTTCTCGAGCCGTCATTGATCGGGCACAGCAGTTACGTCGTCGCCCGCGACCGCGGGTTGGGCGAGATGCGGACCTTCAAGCTGGTCCGCATTACCCGCGCGGAGCCGATGTCTGACACCTATCAGATCCCGGCGAGCTTCGATATCAACGAGTATCTCGCCGGCGCCTGGGGCATCTTTCACTCCGGGGAGCCGGTCGAAGTCCGGTTGCGTTTCTACCCGCCGGCCGCAGCGCGGGTCAAAGAATCGATCTGGCATCCATCGCAGCGCCTGGACGACGGACCGAAGGGCGCGGTCGACATGACGGTGACCGTGACGGGGACTGTCGAGATCACACCCTGGATCCTCGGCTGGGGCGACGCGGTCGAAATCCTGGCGCCGCGGGAGCTACGCGAGAAGATCGCCGCCGCGGGCGCAAAAATGGCCCAGCGAAATTCCGCTGTCGCTGAGCCGCTGACTAAGCGGCGGCTCGGGGTTGCTTCCCGCAAGCGGGACACGGTGAGCCCGCCTTGAGTTCCGCGCGTTTGAAGGCGTGCCCTCCGCAGTGCGGACACAGGGCGCCTGGACGAAGCGAGTGACCCTGTTCGGCCTTCTGCATGCGTTCGCGCAGACGGCCGTCGTCGTCGTTCTCGATGAATCGCGGATCGGTGGGCGTCTGCGTGCTCATGCCGCCTTCAATTCCTGAGGCTGAAGTTCTTCTGCCTTGATTCGATCGGCGACCGCGCGGGCGATGACCTCTGCGTGTAGGTCGACGCCGCGCTGGTACGGATGCACACTAAGGATCGTCGGCACGACTCGCTTCCCGAGCTGGACCTCGAGCACCCGGCCGTGCAACGTGGTCATCGGTCCCCACCCATCCCAACTCTGCTTCGTGCGCCACCACAGGTGCCGCACGACCGGCCCACCCATCGCCACCACCACCCGCGGTGTGATACTCGCCAGCAGGCTCTCGAGGTGGCGGTCGACGCACTGGTTGAGCGCGTTATCGGTGACCTGGTCTGGGTTTTCCGTTGCGCAGCGCACCGCCCAGGTGTGGAACGCCAGCTCGAGGCTGTCGCGCTTGCCTGGTTTCTGCGCCAGCCGGCGGCGTGCGCCGTCCACGACGGCCCGGACGAACTGAAAGTATGGATGTGGCGTCTCCGATGTGAGGTGATGCTCGAGCATCGCTTCCCGATCCAGCCACTCGGCGAAGGCCTCGTTACTGGCGGCGGCGGCATCGAGCGGGCTGGGGCTGATGAAGACGATGGGTGCGTGCGCGTTTCCGAATCCAACCTGTGGCCGTCGAAGCGGCCGCGCCAGGGCCTGGCAGGGGCTGTCGGCGCCTCGGTCTGACTCGGCGATCGCGCATCCGTGGAGCCGCTTGAGCGCGTCCGAGCCGAAGACTTCCAGGTATTGCTGGCCCTTGCTCACGCTGCTCAGTTCGACGCATGGCGGCAGCCAAGCTTGCGCCGACTGAGGATCGCCCAGGTCAGCCCGAGGTTAAGATTCGCCGATGACACGAGTTGCGGGCATCGACGTAAATCAGGCGCGCCAGCGCCTCGAGCAGGAGCCCAAGCCGTTCCTGCTCGACGTTCGAGAGCCCTGGGAGTATGCGGCCGGGCATGTGCCGGGGGCGCAACTGATTCCGCTGGGGGAGTTGGAACAACGGGTTTCAGAGGTGCCACGGGATCGCCCGGTGCTCGCCATCTGTCACAGCGGCCAGCGCAGTCTGGCGGCGGCCGGCTACCTGCTCCAGCTCGGCTATACCCAGGTGCAGAACATCGACGGCGGAACCGCGGCCTGGATCGAGCGCGGATACCCGGTGGATACCTGAGCAGGTAGGCCCTGCGACAGACAGCTGTCAAAACCGGCTGCTTGACTTTGGGAGTGAGCCCAACCACCATGATTAAGACCAATCGTCCCGCTTACGTCCTGAAGGAGTTGCCGTGAACGTCCTGGAACTGGTCCTCGTCGTCCTGCTGCTGGCCGCCGTGATGGCCATGTTCTTCCTCCTGCTGATCCGCCGGCCAGCCCCGGATGGCACCTCCCAGGCCGTGCTGCGCGCGCTTTCTGATCTTGGCGCGCTCAAATCGCACGTCGAAACCGTGAGCAACCAGCAGGGCACGCTCGGCCAGTCGCTTGGCATGCTCCAGGCGGCGGTGCAGGGCGTGGAAACGAAAGTGCTGGAAAGCTCCGCCGGGGTTCGCGATGCGCTCGGCAAAGACCTGTCTGATGCCCGCCTGGTGGTCGAGCGGCTGAAAGTCGACGCGGAAGAGCGCCGCCGCATGGAAGAAGATGTCCAGGCGTCGGCACGGCGGATCGAGACCGTCCTGCTGGGCAGCCGCACGCGCGGAGCCGCGGGCGAGAACATCCTGCAGGATGCCTTCCGCCAGTTCCCCCCGGAGATGATCGATATGAATTTCCATGTGAATGGCAAGGTGGTCGAATACGCCCTCGTCCTTGCCAACGGCAAGCGGTTGCCGATCGATAGCAAGTGGCCGTCACCTGATTTGCTGGACCGGCTCAACGACGAGCTGCAGGAACCCGCCAAGGAAGCCCTCGTCGTCCAGGAGATCGAGCGAATCCTGCGGCTGAAGGTCCGTGAGGTACGCCAGTACATCGACCCGTCGGCACACCTGGAGGCCTACCGGGAGGGCGTCATCTTGATGCCGTACAGCATGACGATCCCCTATGTGCTGGCCCTGTTTCGGCTGCACCTGCAGTACGCGCGGTCCATCGATCTCGAGAATCTCGAGGGATACTTGCAGCAGATCGACGACAACGTCACCGCGCTGGACCGCCTTCTCGAAAACAGCATCGCACGGGGCAGCACGATGATTCAGAACGCCTTCAACGATGCCAAGCGCAACGTCGGGCAGATGCGAGGCGCGCTCGCGGCGATGAGAGCCGTGCCGCAAGCCGCGCTCGGCGAGGAACCGGAATTCCACGAGGTGAGGGAACCGGACCTGGCCGTGCTGATGTCGGCGGGCGACCGCAAACCCTACTAGAGGGTTTCCCTCCCCCTATTGGGTGGGGGGCGTCAGGCGAAGCTCGGCGTCCGGGCCAGTCGCATCACGAGCACCAGCAGGAGGAGGAAACCGCCGCCCATCAGGTACATCATGTTGCTCGGCCCGGGCGACTCGTCGACGACCAGCGGGTCGCTGGCCGTGGCGGTCCCGGCTTCATTGGTGACCTCGACCAGGTAGGTGCCCTGAGACAGGTTGTCGGGCAACTTCACGAGCAGGTGGTTGGCGTCGGGTACCTGCACCGTCGTCGCGGGCCGGCCGCCAACGTGCGCCGTCGTGGCAGGGGTCATGAACTGGCCGAGGATCATGATGTTCGGCTGCACGGTGGGATTGACCTTCAGCGGGGTGAGCTGGTAGATCTGCGGCGGCAAGATGGCGGGTGCCTTTTTGACCTGGGGCGCCGGGGTGGGCTTGGGGGTGGGCGTGGGGCGCCGGGTCGCCGCCTGGGCCGGCACCGCGGTCAGGGCGAGCGCCAGTACGGTTGACAAACCCGTCGCCAACAGCCGCCGCGCTGCTGCCATGATCCTCTACCAGAAGAAACGTCCAGGGCATCAGGGAACGCGTGGCGAAGTGGCCCATTCGACCTGCGCAGACGGACGTAGTTGTAACCCTGGCGGCAACAAAAAAGCCCCTGCCCGACGAGCAGGGGCTTTCACGGGCGATGTCTACCGGTTGCCGCCTCCTGGCCAGGTCTGCTCCGGGGGCCGCTCGCCGATCTTGATTCGCTCCGACGAACCGCCGCCGATCGAGCCGGACTCGGGCTCGCTGCCCATACCCGGCTCGCTACCGAACCCGCCGTAGGTGGGCAAGCTCGGTGGCGGTTCGATCGGTCGGGCCACGGGACGTCCGCCGGTGAACGTGGTCGAGGGCTTCGGGGCCGCCGGCTGGGCAGCCCGTGCCGCCGGCTTTGCCGCTGTCGTCTTCTTCTTCGTCGAGCGGGCGGTGCTGGTTCGCGCCTTCGTCGTGCTGCGCTTGGCGGTGGTCCGCTTGGTGGTGGACTTCCTGCCGCCGGCCTTCTTTGCGGTGCTCCGCCGGGCCGTCGTGCGCTTGGCGGTCGCCTTCTTGCCGCCAGCCCGCTTCGCCGTGCTCCGCTTGGCTGTCGACTTCCTCGATGACTTCTTCTTCGCCGGCATTTCTCCTCCCTTCGGGTGCGCGATGCAAGATCGCGCCTTGTGGTTCACGGGGATGGGGACCCGCTGCTGTTACCTGCGATTTATAGCATCGGCTTCCCGCAAAGACAAGCCTCTGGAGCTCGCGACCGGGTTCATTCAGTAGCCGATCACGCTACTCGTACCGGGACGGGGGTCGCCGGCGCCAATGAGCATGGACCCGTCCAGCTGGATCAGCTGCGCCGCTCCACCGGCTTGCCAGTTGCCCATTAGCCGCACGGTGTGGCCACGCGCCTTCAACCGGGCAGCCGTCTCCTCCCCGAATCGACCCTCGAGGCAGAGAGCGGCGTCTGCCCACGAAGTCGGTTCCCCCATCGTCCAGCGGGGTGCGTCAACCGCCGCCTGCAGGGGCATGCCGTGGTCGACGAGGTTGCTGATGAGCTGGAGGTTCGTTTGCACCTGCCAGAACGATCCGGGGGTGCCGCCCACCACGAGCGGCGTGTCGGCGCGGAGCAACATCCACGAGTTCAGCGTGTGCATGGGGCGCTTTCCGGGAGCCAGCTGGTTGGGGTTGTCCGGCTCGAGGTTGAAGCAGCGCATCCGATTGTTGAGCAGAATCCCGGTTCCGTCCGCGACGATGCCGTTGCCACCGCTCGCGTACAGGCTGTGGATATAGGAAACGACGGTTCGATCAGCGTCGACGACGCAAAGATACGTCGTGTCCGGGTGGCCGGCCGCCTGGAGCGGCAGCGGCGCCGCCCGCCTAACGTCGATCCGAGCGGCAAGCGCATGGGCGCGTGCCTTCGAGACGATCTCGTGGAGGTCTTGCTGGGAGACCCGTGGATCACCAACCCTCCGAAGGCGTTCATCCAGGGCGAGCTTGTGCGCCTCAACCTGCTGATGCACTCGGGAGGCCGGGTCATCGGGGATAGGGGAGGTCTCCAGGATGTTCAGCGCCACCAGCAGAATCACGCCTTGCGAGACGGGCGGCTGCTCCAGCACCGTCCAGCCGCGATAGGTGGTGCTGATCGGTTGAAGGACGTCCGTTCGATGCTCGGCTAGATCGCGAGCCGAAAATAATCCGCCGCCCCGCGTTGAGGCCTCAACGATGGCGGCGGCGATCGGTCCGCGGTAGAAGCCGTCGAGTCCCTGCGCCAGGCTCCGCAGGGTCCGGTCCAGATCAGGTTGCCGAAATACGGAGCCTTCGTCGGGCGGTTGGCCATCGGGAGCGAAGACGGCGAGCGTCGCGGGATGCGCTTTGGCCTTGGGCATGAACTCGCGGAGGTTCCGAGCCAGTCGGGCGGTCACAGGAAAGCCCTGTTCGGCGTAGCCGATCGCCTCCTCGAACAGCGTCGCCGGCGGCAGGGTGCCGTGTCGATCCAGCGCGACGCGCCAGGCATCGACCATGCCGGGAACCGTCGCAGCCAACCAGCCCGACTCCGGGATACCTCCGACGAATTGCTCCAAACGCGAGGCCATCGGTGCGGCTCCGCTGCCGTTGATCGCCGTGACGGTGTTCTGCCGCGATCCGGCGATCAACATGAACGCGTCGCCCCCGAGCTGGCCGCTCAGCGGCTCGACCACGGTTAGCACGGCACCAGCCGCAATCGCCGCGTCGACGGCGTTGCCGCCTTTCCGGAGGATCCGAAGACCGGCCGCACTGGCGAGCGGGTTGACGCTGGCGATCATCCCGTGCGGTGACCGGCGCGGTTCCTGCGCCGGCCAGGTGCCATCAGTCACGATCGCGACATTGCCGTCGTGATCAGTGCGCGGTCAGCCAATCGCGCACCATGGCGTACAACGCGTCGTGCTCCAGGTCGACAGTGACCGTGTGGCCGGAGCGCTCAAACCAGACGAGCTGCTTATCCGCTGACCCGAGGCGCTGCATGATGTGCGGCGCATTCGCCACGTCGACGGTGCGGTCATTGCGACCGTGCACGATCAGGGCCGGCGCCGAAATCGTGGGGAGCTCGCGGTCGACGACGCGGAGCAGCTGTAGCAGGCTTTCGATGCACACGGTCGGGCGGCGGGCGTAGCTGTGGAGCAAGCGCAGGGCGGTCGGGTCGCCAAGGTCGCAATCATCAGGTGGCATGTGCCAGCGCACGACATATTTCAGACCGCGAATCACCTTGATCCGCCAGTCCCGGAAGTAGGCCGGCGATCCCATCGCTCCAATCGCGATCACGCCCTTCACACCCGGGTTCGTGGCGGCCAGGTGCAGCGCCAGGGTGCCTCCCAGCGACTGGCCGGCAACGAATACCTCTGTGCAATCCTGGCGCAACGTCTCGTAGGCCAACTCGGCCGAAGCGACCCAGTCCGGCCACCGGGTCGACGCCATCGCCTCCGGGGTCAGCCCGTGGCCGGCAAGTAACGGACCCATGACGTCAAAGCCCGCCGCGGCAAGATACTCTCCGAGCCCGCGCATCTCGGGCGGGGTGCCGGCGAAACCGTGGATCAACAGGCATCCCCGGGTGCCGCCGCGAATGCGAAACGGCCGCAACTGCTCCGGCTCGGCTGGGCTGCTCCAGACCGTGTTCGTGCGCACCGCCATCACGTTCGCAGTCTATCGGCCCGCAAGTTCAGCGAGCCGCGGCCGGTTATATGGGCCGGCGAGGCTTTCGCCATCGGCGTCCAGGCGGGACGACCGAACTGTGGGGGTGAACAAGCTAATGGCGATCGTCGGGTGGCTCGTCGCACTCGTTCTGGGCATTGTGCTCGCGTTGTTCTCCGTGGAAAACCAGCAGCCGGCCACGATCAACGTGCTCGGCGCCAGCTACCAGGACATTCCCATCTGGGTCGTGATGCTCGCCAGCGCAGCCCTGGGCGCGCTGATGGCGATCGTGATCAGTGTCGTCGACCGGGTGCGCTGGTTCATGACCAGCCGCTTTACCAAGAAGGTGCTCACCGAGCACAAAAAGATGATCATGCAACGCGACGACCGCATCAGCGAACTGGAACAGGAAGTGCTCCGGCTGCGGGGAGCTGCCTGATCGAGCGATGACCCTCAAGGCCTGCCCGCAATGCGGGTACCGGTACAACGCGCCCGAGAACCAGACGTGCGGCAAGTGCAAGGGATGGCTCGGCGCCGCCGACGGCACGGCAACCGCGGCTATTGCCCAGCCACGCCGCTCGCTCGCTCCGCGGACGCTCCAGGAGTTTGCCTGCTATCTGCCCGTCCCGATTGGGGCGCTGCTCGGCTGGCCCAACCCGATTGGCGCCGCGTTCGGCGTGCTGATGGGCGCCCTGCTGATCAAGGTGGTTCGGCTCGACATGGAGCGGTTTTCCAAGGGATTGCTGATTGGCATCGTGATTGCCGGCGTGTTCTTCGTCTACCTGCTGTTTCTGCTGATCTTCAGCTTCCTCTTCGATCTGCTTGAACCCGTCCTTCAGCCGCTGGTAGGGCGAAGCTTCAAGCACTAATCGTTAGACGGCGTTACCGGTGGTGCGGATCGCCGATCGTCGCCCCAGTTTCCGTCTCACTCGCAGGGAACCTCAATGTGGGCGGCTCCCGCTCCGGCTGGACCAGCCAATTGAGCGCCTTGACGTAGGCGCTAGCCGCGGCCTCCACCACATCGAGCGCCAACGCCCGCCCAACGACCACGTGCGAACCCTGGCTCAACGTCACGACGGCTTCGCCGAGCGCGTCACTGCCCTGGGTTGCCGCCGCCAGGCTGAAGTCCTCGAGCTCCGCCTCGACCCCGGTAACCTGCTGGATGGCGCGAAAAACCGCGTCAAGCGTTCCGTCGCCGCTTGCGCTGCCCGTCTTTGTGGTGCCATGGTCGCTGACCGAGACCTCGGCGGTGCTGGACATGCCGCTCTGCACGTTGACCTGGATGTCCCGCAGCGCAAAGCGCCCGGGTGTGGCTCGTCCAAGCGCTTCCTCCACGGCGAGCTTGAGGTCCTCGGCGTAAAGGGCACGCTTCCGCTCGGCGAGGCTGAGGACGAGCGAGTAAACCGGTCCAAGCTGCTGCTCGTCCAGCTGGATTCCCAT
>VBHC01000067.1 GCA_005889535.1 Chloroflexota bacterium | reverse complement strand
GTGGCCTGCATCCCTTTTACAAGGAGCTCGTTCGGCGGTTCGCCGAAACCGGGATCGATGCCATCGCCGTCGATTACCTGGTGCGGACCGCGGGGATGGGCGATCGGCCGGAGGGCTTCGATTTCATGACGCATATCCGGCAGACCACACCGGAACAGGTGGCTGCCGACGTCAGAGCTGGTGTCGACTACCTGCGGTCCGCGGCGGGAGGCTCGGTCGAATCCGTGTTTACCGTGGGCTTCTGTTTCGGTGGGGCACAGTCCTGGCGCCAGACGGCCGCCCAGCCGGGACTCGCAGGGGCGATCGGTCTGTACGGGCGGCCGGCCGTCGTCCGCGACGCCATCCCCCAGATGAAGGCGCCGCTCTTGCTCCTGATCGCCGGTGACGATGCCGCCACACCCCGGGAGGAGTTCGTCAGGTTCGAACAGGAGCTCACCCAGGCGGGCGTGCCTCACAAGCAGGTGGTGTACGAGGGAGCGCCCCACTCGTTCTTCGATCGCAAATTTGACCAGCACAGGGCGGCGTCGGAGGACGCCTGGCGCCAGATGCTGGACTTCATCCGGGAACACACACGGCAGCCGGCGCACGCTTGAACCTGGGCCCGGCCGGCGTGTGGCTGGGCTCGATGGCGAACCTGCCGGCTGCGGCGCTTCGTCAGGCGGTCGCCGAGATCGAAGCGATGGGTTTCGGGACGATCTGGATCGGGGAGGCGGTTGGCCGTGAGCCGTTTGCCGCCTGTGCGCTGATCCTTTCCTCCACCAGCCAGGTCACGGTCGCCACCGGAATCGCCAACATCTGGGTCCGGGACGCGACGGCGATGATCAACGGAGCCCGAACGCTGGCCGAAGCCTGGCCGGGCCGCTTCGTCCTCGGCATCGGTGTCAGCCACGTGCCGCTGGTGAACGCTCGTGGACATCAGTACGAGCGTCCGCTGACCGCGATGGGCGCGTATCTCGAGGCGATGGAGAATGCGCCCTATCGCCCTCCGATGCCCGATCCGCCCCCGCCGGTCCTGCTGGCGGCCCTTGGCGTCAAGATGATGCAACTGGCTCGTGAGCGGACGGCCGGCGCCCATCCTTACTTTGTCCCGGTTGAACACACGCTGGAAGCGCGGCGGATTCTGGGCGGCGATCCCGTACTCGCTCCCGAACAAGCCGTTGTGTTTGCCCGAAATCGCGAGGGCGCTCGCAAAACCGGCGAGCGCTACATGAAGACATACCTCAACCTGGAGAATTACTGCCGGAACCTGGAGCGCCTGGGCTGGTCGCGCGACGAGCTCGAGCCGCCGGGAGACGATCGCATCTTCGATGCCGTCGTCGCCTGGGGCGAGGATGAGGCGATCGCCAGCAGGGTGCGGCAACACCGCGATGCGGGCGCGGATCACGTGGCGGTCCAGGTCCTTACGCTGACGCCCGATCGCGCGCCACTGGAAGACCTCAGAAGACTGGCGCCGCTTATTGTGACGTGATGACACCATCACGCGCTGCGCGCCAAGATTAGTCCCTAGCCCACCGTTGCACCAATGAGAGGTTTTGTGGAATCAAGAGACAGTGTCCTGCTCCGCGAGCTGGGCTGGGACGACGACTTCGCGACCGCGCTCGACGCACTTGGGGATCCGGATGTCACCCCCGCAAGGATCTCAGCAGACTTTGGTATCCGGTTCATGGTCGAAACAGCAAGCGGTCCGGTCTCTGCCACACTCAGCCCGCCGCTTCGTCAGGCCGGACGTCCGGTCGCCATCGGCGACTGGGTTGGGCTTCGCCAGCACCCAGGTCTGACGCAGATCTGCTATGTCCTGCCGCGGCGAACCGCCATCCGGCGCAACGCACCGGGTAGCGAAGCTCACGTGCAGGTGCTCGCTGCCAACATCGACCTGGTTTTGATCGCAAGCGCTGTCGGCTCGGACTTCAACCCCCGGCGCATCGAACGTTTGCTGACGGTCGCCTACCAGAGTGGCGCGGCGGCTGTCGTGTTGCTCACCAAATCTGACCTGGATGATGTCATCCCGTACGAGGTCCAGCTTGCCTCGATCGGCCGCAGCGTCCCGGTTGTCGCCGTAAGCGGGTTGCGCGGCGACGGGATCGACGCCGTCCGCGCCCATCTGGCTCCGGGGAAAACCGCGGTGTTGATCGGATCGTCGGGTGTCGGCAAATCGACCCTCATCAACCGACTGCTGGGAGCCGACACGCTACGAACCCGGGAGGTGCACCGAACCGGACACGGCCGGCACACGACGAGCCACCGCCAGCTGATCAAGCTCCCCGGCGGCAGCCTGATGATCGACACGCCTGGACTGCGGGAGATCCAGATGTGGGCCGGTAGTGAGGCGCTTGGCGAAGCGTTCGCCGATATCGAGGATCTGACGCGCCGCTGCCGGTTCGCGGACTGCCAGCATCGGCAAGAGCCGGGCTGCGCCCTGATCGCCGCCGCGGCCGACGGCACGCTTGCCAGTAGCCGGCTGACGAACTACCGGAAGCTGCAGCGCGAGCTGCGGGCGATCGAAGTGCGGGCCGATATCCGACTGCGGCTCGACGAACGGCGGAAGTGGAAGGTCATCCACCGCGGCGTCCGAAGAGGCACCAGGGGTTAGCTGGCCGGGCCCCGGCGCTTCGGGCGGTCGAGCCGGCCCGAGCGATCCGGTCCTTCATACCCGGCCCAGGGATCGTAGTCGACCTCGAGCGGCTCCTGGGGGGGCCGCTCTGACTCTGGGACGTTGCGCAGGTTGAGCCGGATTCGGGTCCAGGTCGTGTTGCGTCCCCGCATCGAGTCCACCAGGATGTCCGACGGCGCCAGATGGGACCAGACCTCCCCATGGCGGGTCCGCCAGCGCTGCAGCCCGGCGCGAGCCTCGGATTCCGTCGCCGCCCGCGCGATCTCGATCAACGGCATGGTGGTCCGGCGCCGCCCGGTCGGGCCTGCCGTCTTTGCTGGGGCCGGCGGCGGCACCTGTCCCTTCGGCTGGGGTGGCCGGTCCTCGCGTTTCCGCCGGGAGAGCTGGACGCGGGCCGGTTCCCCCTCTTGCTTGGCGAAATGCGGCGGCCATGGCGCGTCGCCGAAACCGGCCGCTTCGTGCTGGTCGGAAAGCTCCAGCAGCGAGTCCAGTGATCCCACCGCCTCGTCGATACCTCTGGACGGATCGCCGACCTCATCGAAGCGCTTCGGAACGGTGTCGATCGTGAAGGCCTCGGCTTGACAGGTCGCAACTTCGTCCCACGTCAGCGGCGTCGAGACCCGGGCATCGGCGGTCGGCCGGACGGAATAGGCGGACGCGACCGTGCGGTCCTTCGCGTTCTGGTTGTAGTCGAGGAAGACGCCGTGCCGCTCTTCCTTCCACCAGCGGCTCGTGGCGATGTCGGGGGTACGCCGTTCGACCTCGCGAGCGAGGGCAACCGCGGCCCGACGCACCTCGGGGAAGCTCCAGCGTGGCTCGATCCGGCAATAGATGTGGAAGCCCCGCGAGCCAAGCCGAAGTCCGTGAGGACCTCGCGGGTCGCCAGCGCCACCTCGCGAATCTGCGCCCACGACACGCCCGGAACGGGATCGAGATCGATGCGCAGCTCGTCAGGATGGTCAAGGTCGGCGGCGCGCACGGGATGCGGATTGAGATCGATACAGCCCAGGTTGATGATCCAGGCCAGCTGGGCGGCGTTCGTCACGACGATTTCCTCGGCGGTGCGGCCCGACGGAAACGACAGCTCGACCGTCTCGATCCACTCCGGACGCGAGGTGGGAGCGCGTTTCTGGAAAAAGGCCTCGCCTTCCGCCCCATTGACGAACCGCTTGAGCGCCATGGGCCGACCGTAGACGCCGCGCAGCGCCCCCTCTGACACCGCCATGTAGTACCGAACGAGGTCGAGTTTCGTATGCCCCGACCTCGGAAAGAACAGCTTGTCAGGATTGCTGATCTTGACCTCACGGCCGGCAGCCTCGATGACCTCCTCCCGCGGCGCTGGCATGCCGATACCATACGGCTAAGTGGCACGGACTTCCCCGAACCCGATCGTCGGGGCAGTGGCCCTGCTGACCCTCTCGGCATGCAGCCCGTCTGCGTCCAACCAGACCAGCCCGACTGCGACGGGAACATCGTCGCCCCAGGCATCCCCAAGGTTCGCGGCCTACGTCGCGGCAGATTTCGCGACCGCGCTGGCGTGGTCGCCCGACGGCCGGCTCTTCTTTGCAGAGCGAGCCGGCACCATCAGGACGTTCGACGGTAAAACGTCCCGCGTCTTTGCGACGGTATCAGCCTCGACCTCGGGCGAACGAGGCTTGCTCGGCCTGGCGGTGAGCCCCTCGTTTCAAACCGACCATTTCGTGTACGCGTTCTACAGCCGGGCCGACGATCAAAGCCGGCAGCGGGTGGTGCGATGGACCGACCAGGGCGGCACCGGATCGAGCCTGAGCACCATCATCGATAACCTGCCGGCCGGGAACGACTGCTGTCACAAGGGCGGGCGGCTCGCCTTTGGTCCGGACCGGAAGCTGTACATAACCCTCGGCGAAAACCATGTCGCGGCCGATGCGCAGCGGACGTCAAGTCTGCGCGGAAAGATCCTGCGTTACAACCCCGACGGCAGCGTGCCCGGCGACAACCCATTCGGATCGAACAACCCGGTCTGGGCAATCGGTCTGCGGAATCCATTTGGGCTGGCCTTTTCCGGTGACGGCATGCTGTTTGTCACGGACAACGGCCCGTCGGGCGATGCCGGGACCCCGGGCAGCGGTTGGGATGAGATCGACCACGTGGTCCGCGGTGGAAACTCTCAGTGGCCTACCTGTTACGGCAACAGCATCCATCTCCAGGGAGCCCAATGTGTCGGAACGCCACCCACGTATCAAAGCGGCAGCACCACGCTTGTCCCCACCGGCGCGACCTTTGTCAGTGCCCGGGGCCCAGCGGGCTATGCGGGAGATCTGGTCTTCTGTAGTTACAGTCAGAGCCGGCTCAAGGTCTTGTCGCCCGATGGCGTCCGGCTGCTTTTCGATGGTCCCCGCTGCCAGCTCGATGTCAAAGAAGGGTCCGACCACGCGCTCTATATGTCCGACGCGTCGGCGATCTACCGGCTCGGGGCATAGGGCCGGCTCAGCCGGCCAGGTCCACGGCCGGTAGCGGTGGATGGACGGTGAGATAGCTGAGTAACACGCCAATGGCACCGGAAACGGCAATCGAGCCGAGCCACAGCGTGATCGGCCAGCCAACCCCGCGGGTAAGCTCCAGGAAGAGCAGGTAGAGAGCCGACACACCGACCGGGCCGAGGAACGCACCGACCCGAAGCGCGACCACCCGCTGGGGTCCCGGTCTAAGCCACAACATCACGACATCGGCAAGCAGCCCGCCGATCACCGCGACCGGGATGAGATCGAAATTCTGCTCCAACGAGCCCAGCAGCGCACCATTCAATCCGACCAGCAGGGTGATGCTGCCAAAGGGAAGCGTGAAACGACTGAGCAGGTAGAGAACGACGCCGGTGAGCAGGGCCGTCTGCACCATGATCCCGAGGATGCCCAGCTGCTGGAGGTGCGCGATCGTGAGAGGTGCCGCTGAGGTCGTCGCCGCGTAGGTATCCACCAGTGGTTCGTCAAACTGGTTGAAGAAGGTGAGCATCGACAGCAGAAGGCTGGCCGAGATCACGGCCGTCCAGGGAGCCTTGCCAACGGGGCGCCGCCAGGCCGCCCGCAGGGGTCCGGCCACGATCAGGGTGCCCGCCAGCATCAACAGAAGATGGGGCGGGCTGATCAATGCCGCGAGATTGACCTCAATCCCAAACTTGAGATGCCAGATCATGTCGATCACGCCTGCGATGCCAAAGAGGGCGGCGCCAATCAGCGAGAGGTTGTAGCCCGCCGGCAAAGCTTGATCCAGGCGGGAACCGCGGGCCTGGTTGCGCAGCGCACGTACGCCCAGAAAGATCAGGATGGCGAAGAGTCCCGAGTACAGCACGCCGTGCCAGGGGGTGAAGAAGGTCTCCAGCCTGGCCAGGTGCCGGTGGGCCCAGGCATCCAGGTAGGCGCCCGCCATCAACCAGGTGCAGAGGGCGACCACCGTCCACTCGAATCGCCGCGTCGCTGGAATCGGGCCCTGATCTCGAAAGAGCCCCCTTGTCAGCTCTCTAGCCCTCACCATGGTCTCCCTCCTCACAATCAGTAAATTCCATGATGACGCAATCCCGGCTCCGCCCTAGGCTCCAGGCGTGGACCAGGATGAGCGCCTTCTCGTTGAGCGAGCCAAGTCTGATGCCCAGGCGTTCGGCGTCCTCTACGACCGCTACGTGGAGGATATCTACCGCTTTGCGCACGCACGACTCGGTAACGTTGCGGCGGCCGAAGACGTAACGGCCGACGTTTTCGTCAAGGCGCTTCGCGGGATCAGCCGGTACCGTGACCGCGGCCGTCCCTTTTCCTGCTGGCTCTATCGGATCGCCCGCAATGCCTTGGCGGACCACTTCCGTCACGATCCGGTGAACCGGGAGCTGTCGGACTGGCTGCCCGATGCCGGTACCCAGGTCGAGGCGACTGCGATCCACCACCTCGAGGTCGAAGACCTCTGGCGACTGGTCGAGAAGCTACCGCCCCAGCAACGCATCGCCATGACGCTGAGGTTTCGGGATGACCGAAGCGCGCGGGAAGCAGCCGCGGTCATGGGAAAGTCTGAAGCGGCGGTGAAGCTGCTCATCTACCGCGCGGTGGGACGCCTCCGTTCACAGGTGGCGGTTCCGGACGGTGCGCCAGGGCGATCAGCTCTCGCTGTGAGTTGATCCCGAGCTTGCGATAGAGATGCTGAAGGTGCGTTTCGATGGTGTTGGGGCTCACGAAGAGCTGGTCGGCAATCTGCCGGGTTTTGACGCCTTCCTCGGCCAGGCGGCGGACTCGCTGCTCCGCCGCCGTCAACGCGTCCGGATCCACCTCTCGACGATGCTGGCGTCCATGTGCCAGCGTCAGCTCCTGGCCGGCTTTCCGTGCCAGGCTCTCGGCCCCGCAGTCCTCCGCCAACTCGCTGGCTCGCCGCAATAACGGGCGGGCTGCGCGATCCTGGCCGGTTCGCCGCAACAGCGCGCCGAGCCGGAGTCGAAGCCGGGCCTCGAGCACGGGCATTCCACTCGCCGTCGCGAGCGCGATCGCCTCGTCGAGCAGACCGGGGACCGCCTCGGGGTCACCCTCGAATTGCTTGAGCGCCGCCCGGGACCCAAGCGCAACGATCCGCGGGAAACGACAGGGCAGACGTTCGCTCATCGAATCCAGCGAGGCAACGATTGTCGTGGCGTCGTCGATTCGACCCCGGTAAAGATAGGCGGTGATCGCGTCCCCTGCCCAGGGAACCACGCAAGGTTCTAGGATTTGTAGCCGATCGGCCAGGGCCCGTAGCCGGTCGAACAGCGCACAGGCGTCTGCCGTCCGCCTGTCGTGCATGGCCAGCACGGCTTCGATGTGCAACAGCCAGACCCGTCCTGCCCAGTTCTCGTTCGGATCGGCGAGCGCCATCGATCGTCGGTACCATTCCGCGCACTCGGCCATCTGACCCATCTCGGCCAGGGTGTACGCATGGATGATGGCGGCCCAGAAGGCCCGCTCGGGGGCAAGATCGGCGAGGAGCGTCGCGCGGTCGGCGAGCTGCAGCGCCTCCTGCAGCTTCCCCATCCGAATGCAGGTGTCACCATGCATGACGGCCAGGGCTGCGATCGCCACCGGCAGCCGCATCCGCTCGGCGGCCTCGATGCCGATCTCATACGCGCGGGTGGCCTCGCTGAAGCGTTCCGTCCACTTCGCCATGTTTCCGTAGGTGCCCAGCGTTCCCCAGCTCCAGGCGAAGTCGGTGGTATCGGCCTCCGGATTGGCAAGCGCATCCGGTAGCGCGGCTTCGATCACCGCGATACCGGTCGGGTCGCCGTGGATAAATGTGCTGAACGCCCAGGCGGTATCGGCGCGAATCCGGAGCCGGGGCGAGCCGTCCACGGCAAGCTCGCGAGCTCGTTCCAGCAGCGGGGTCGCAAGAGCCGGCCCTCCGCTGGGCCAGGAGATGAACGCCTGGTCGAGCAATGCCCGGACGGCTTCCGATTTGTCGGACGGCAGAGCGCTGGCAACTGCGGCGCGAAAGGCCTCGCCCGCTTCCTTGACGGCGCCCCGGATGAAGAGCGCGCGGCCGAGCATGCGCTGCGCTGGGCTGCGCAGCCGGTCGCTCAGGTCGGGGATGGCCAGGATCCGCGTGTAGGTCGCGACGGCGCCCCGGCCGTCGCCGCCGTCGAGCTGCACCTCGCCGAGATCCATCAAGAGGTCAGGAGCGGCTCGAGACCCGGCCACGTCGACAGCCGACTGCAGCCGCTGTTTCGCGCGCGCGATGGCACCTTCGCGCATGGCCGTCCGCCCGGCCTGCGCCAGGACCGTCACCGCCTCGGGGTCACCGATCGCGCCGGCCCGGGCCGCATGCTCGGCGGCTTCGGCCGGGTCAGCTCCCCCGGCAACGAGCAGCCGGAAGGCCGCGGCATGCCAGCGCGCGCGCACGGGGGACGGGATCTCGTCGTATATGACTTGACGGAGCAGCGGATGGGCGAACTGCGCCCATCCCGGGGCGTCGGATCTGAACAGGCCGCCCCGACTCAGCGCCTCGAGTGCGTGGTCGCCCGCTCTCGGAGGGAGCTCCGCCATCCCGGTCGCAACGGTCGGGCGGAAGCGGCTTCCCAGCACCGCCGCCGCCTGGGCGTATCGTCGCTCCTCGGGAGAGGCACCGACAAAGCGGGCGCGCAAGAGCGTGGCCTTCGTGGTCGCGGCGTCAAGGCCGGATTCAGGGAGGGTGCCGCCCCGCCGGACGCTGGTGGCCACCTCCTCGAGTAAGAGGGGGTTTCCGGCCGCCAGCCTCGCGGCCCGCCTGGCCGAGGATGGGGAAATCTTGCCGCCGGCGCGATCGCTCAGCATCTCCGCCGCACCGGCTTCGCTGAGCGGCAGGAGTTGCTCCACCGTCGCTTCACCATCATCGGTAAGTGGTGCGACCGCATCGAGAGCGCTGTGCGGCCACGGCCGAAGGGTCCCGATCAAGGCGACCGGCAGGTTGCTGATCCTGCGGCAGAGGAACGCCAGCAGCATCAGCGAGTCCTCATCCGCCCAGTGAAGGTCATCCAGGAGGAGCAGGGTCGGCGATGGGAGCGCTTCGAGAAATTGAAGCGCGGCGTAGTGGCGCGCGGCGCGGGCCTGGAGCGCCGGGCGCCTGCCGATCCTGGTTTGGCCAGGGCTCCGGAATCCGAGGCCTCGCAGCGCCTGGTCGACGATCCCAAAAGGAAGGCTCGATTCGGCGGCATCGCCGCGTCCGATGCTGACTTTGAACCGACTACCTGAGCCGGCCCGAGCACGCTCCACCATGGTGGTCTTTCCGAGGCCAGCCTCCCCAACGATGAACAGACTGCGTCCCCGGCCGTTCAAGGCCTCCGACACCAGGCCGTCAATCGCCTGCAGTGCCCCCTCGCGCTCCCAGATCTGTGACTGGGGCATGCCCTCCCTCTCCCGGCCATCCTAAACCCTCGCCACTGGCGGTGGCGGGGAAGGGCGGGCCAGCAGCTTCCTAAAATGGCTATCAACGCTTTCGTTGGGTCAATTGATGGGAGGGACCGGAATGCGCCGACTCATGCTGTCGCTTTTCTCGCTCACCGCCCTGCTTGCTCCGCAAACGGCATTCGCGGGCCAGCCCGCGGTAGGCGTGGTAACGAACTTCGGACCGAACCTGGCAACCGTCTGTCCCATGCCGGAAGGGATCGCCGTTGACCCGACGGGCAATCTGTACGCCTCATCGTTTGCGTTCAAGCCAGTTGCCAACATCTGCGTCGAAAATCGGTCGGGCCAGATCGTCGACGTCATCCCGGTCCCAGCCGGCAAGGCGGGGGTCGCCTCACTGCTGGGCGAGCTCTTCGAGCCGAGCCAGGGATTGTACGTGCTCGATTTCGCGGATGGCGCGCCAACCAACGGTCGGCTGCTGCGGGTCAACGTACAGACGCACGCGGTGACAGTCGTGGCCACCGGTTTCCAGGCTCCCAATGCCATCGCCCAGGACCGGCACCGCAGCCTCTACGTTTCCGACTCCTTCCTGGGTGCCATTTTCAAAGTGGCCCCGGACGGCTCGAGTACCGCCGTGTGGGTCGAGGATCCGCGCCTGATGCCGCAACCCGGCGGCTCACCACCCTTTGGCGCTAACGGCCTGGCGTTCGACCGCAACCAGGGCTTCCTCTACGTGGCCACCACCTCCGACAGCAAGATCTATCGGATTCCCGTCGAGAAAGATGGCAGCGCAGGTCCGATGCAACTCTTTGCCTCCGGGCTGGCCATCGACGCGGCGCAGCAAACGACCGAGGCGCTGCATGGAGCAGACGGGATCATGTTCGATGTGCGGGGCAACCTGTATGTCTGTGCGAACTCAGCTCAGCACCCTGCGCCGGGATTGCCCGGCGAGATCCAGGTGCTGTCGCCTGATGCGCGGCTGATCGCCCGCTACGACGGGGTTGGTCAAAACGACCTGGACTTCCCGGCCAGCCTGGTGTTCCACGAGCGCGCCCTCTACATCGCCAACCTGGCGTTGGACACCGGTGGGGTGAACTCGAAGCTGTCGATCCTCGGCGTCCCCTACCCAGGACTGCCGCTGCGTCCGTGATGGGCTGTCTGCGCTCATGCCTCGGGCTGACCTGGTTGGCCTAAGGTAGTTACCGCATCATCGGCAACGATCGCGGGTTTGACGAGGAGGAAGGCTTATGTCAGCGCCAAAAATCCTGATGGTCGCGGGCGACGCAGCGGAGTCGCTCGAAGTCCTCTATCCATACCAGCGTCTGCAGGAGGAGGGCTATGAGGTGCAGATCGCCGCGCCGAGTAAGAAGAAGCTGCACTTTGTGGTCCATGACTTCGAGCCCGGTTATGACACGTACACAGAGAAGCCTGGGTACAGTTGGGACGCGGACCTGGCCTTCAAGGACGTGAAGCCTGACGACTACGTCGCCCTCGTGATCCCTGGCGGGCGCGCCCCCGAATACATCCGTAACGACGCCGATCTGCAGAAGATCATTCGCCACTTCTTTCAACGGGAGAAGCCGGTGGCCCAACTCTGTCATGCGCCGCTCGCGCTGGCCGCCGCCGGCGTCCTCAAGGGTCGGAAGAGCGCCGCGTATCCGGCACTCGCGCCGGATGTCGAGGCGGCCGGAGCGGAATTTGTCGACTCCGGCGCCGTCGTCGACGGACAAATGGTGTCGGCTCGCGCCTGGCCCGATCACCCGACCTGGATGCGCGCGTTCATCCGGCTCTTGAAGCAGAAGGCACCGGTTCAGGAAGCCGAGCTGGCTGCGACTCGCTGATCAGAACGGTCTTGGGTTGGGGCCGGCCATCTGGCGGGCCTCAATCCCGGCGCCGGGTCTAGGCGGTTTGCTCGACCGGCGCGATCGGCTCGAGCTCCGACTCGCGAAGCTCGAGAAAAGCGCGGATCAAGCCATTGAGCTCCTGGCATTTTTCGAGGATCAGTTCGCAGGCTCGGGCGCGCTGCTCTGTCGACAGCTCATTGGACTTCAGCATCTGAGCGTAGCCATTGATGATGGTGAGTGGCGTGCGCAAGTCGTGACCCAACTGGGTCAGTTCGCCGATTCGTCCCTGCCCGCTCGCAACCAGCATGGCTGCTTCCTCCACCAAATAGCCTTATACGGCCGCTTCGGCTTGTCAATAGGGACTTTCGCGCTTTCTCAGGCGACCTTGTCCTCCTTATAATCGACGCAGGGGAAAACTGATAGCGGGTCACCGCGCTTGGAGGTGTGCGGGGATGGTGCAGTTCGTAACCCTGGTGCAGATCCGACCGGGACAGGCCGGCGAGATCGGCTCGCACTTGACGCCGCACGCCGCGCAGTGGCAGCACCTCAAGCACCAGATTCAGCTGGTCGGCGGACGAGTCAACCAGATTTGGAATGTCCTCGGCAACGACTACGATCTGCTCTTCATGGGCGAGGCCGACGACCCGAAGACGCTGCACCGTATCGACGCCGTCTGCAAAAGCAATGGCTACATGGCCAAGACCCACCCGGCAATCGAGGCGGAGGAATATGCCCGGCTGGTGGAGGATACGGCTAACGTTCTGGGCTACGGGCGTCAACGGCGCCCTGGGGGCGTCGAGCGGGAGGCCTAGCCGCTGGCTCGGCGCCCAGTCAACGACCACGCTTGGCTCGAATGCGCGCGTGGTACCGGTGCACCTTGGCCCGATTGCCGCATGTGCGCATATCACACCATCGTCGCGACGCGTTCTTGCTGAGGTCTACAAACAGCCAGCCGCAGTTGCCGAGTCCCGGACACTCTCGCACCCGGTCAAGCGGCCCGTCGACCAGGACATCGACGGCGGAGCGGATCACCGGCCATAGGACCTGTTCGAGCCTCGGCCGGCGGTCGTCCGATTGAAGGACAAATCCCTCCCTGCCACGGGTTAGCCGCACTGTCGCGTTCGCCCAGGCCAGCTCGCGGTTGAGATAGTCGAAAGCATCCTGTGGCGGGGCTCGGCGCTTCATGGCCGACGCGAGGATCCGATAAAGCGCCTCTCGAAGCCGGATAGCCCGGCGTAGGACCTCGCCGGCGGCTGCGGGGTGACGCTCTGCGCGGTGCAGCATGCGGCGGGCCGCTGCCGCGTCGATGGCCCCGGCATAGCGAGCCCAGCCGACGAGAGCGCCATAGCCGGCGAGGTAATCGAATCGTTGGTCCGCATGGCGCGGGTCAACCGTGTTCACGAAGTCGAGGCAGAGCGCGCCCCCTACGAGCTCTGGCATCTCCCTCGTCGGAGGACTGGATGTTGACTTCTGCATCGTTCCCCAGCTTGACAGCGTCGGGGCGTCTCGGCTAGCGTAACACCATCAAAAGCCATTTCGATGGTTACAGGCCTGCGACCAAAGACCGGGATCGGAATGGGCGTTTCAGCCGGCGTGGGCGCCGGGCTGGTTTGGGGCCTGGCATTTCCCATTCCCGTGCTGCTGCACGGTTGGAACGCGGTAACCGTGACGGCCGGTCGCTACATCGCTTATGGACTGATTTCAGCCATCTTTTTCGCTGTCGGAGGTCGTCAGCTACATCGATTGGCGGTCGACCACTGGCGGACGGCACTGCTGTTCGCCGTCTCCGGAAACGTCGGCTATTACTTGCTACTGGTGGTCGGCATCGCGACGGTCGGCGCGCCCGCAACCGACCTGGTGATCGGCAGTATTCCGATCGTGTTGGCCCTCGTCGGAAACTGGGTCGCTCCGGTCTATGCCTGGAGGCGGATTGTGGTCCCGGTCGTTCTGGTGATGATCGGCCTGGTCATCGTGAACACGCTCGAGATCGCCGGTACCCGCGCCTACAACCCGGCGCCAACGGTCGTGAAGATCGCCGGGCTGATCGCCGCTCTGGGCGCCGTTGCTATCTGGAGCTGGTACGCGCTTGCCAATGCGCGTTTCCTCGCCGATCACCCGGACACCTCGCCCGCCGGATGGTCGACAGTCGTTGGCGTGGCAACCGGGGCGGTGACTTTCGTCGCGATGCCGCTGGCGTGGGCCACTGGCCAGCTCGCCCCCTCAGCTAGCGCCGAGAACATCAGCTCGTTGATCGTCGGCGCCATCATCCTCGGCGTCGCGGTCTCCTGGGGAGGCACCTGGCTGTGGAATGCCGCCTCCAGCCGTCTTCCCCCGGCGCTGGCCGGGCTGCTTATCAATGTCGAGACGGTCTCCGGTTTCGCCTATGTATACGCCGCTCGCTGGCAGTGGCCGGCAGCCGGTCAGCTCATCGGCTTCGCCCTGGTCGTTCTTGGTGTCATCGCAGCGCCGTACCGAAAACCGTCTTTCAATGGGCGCTCCCCCGGATGGCGAATCCGGCCTGGCGCTACCGACCGGTGACCCAGCGGCTCGGTCCGCTCTATGAACGCGAATTTCGGCTCCTGTACCTCGCGCGCGCCTTCTCTCTATTCGGCGATGGCCTGATCCCGGTCGCCCTGCCGTTCGCCGTTTTCTCGATCGACCGCTCGCCGTCGGCGCTCGGCTTTGTTCTCGCCAGCCGATCGATCTCGCTGGTTGTCTTTCTCCTGGTTGCCGGCGTCGTCGCCGACCGGCTCGCCCGCAAAGTGGTGATGATCGCTTCGGACATCGCGCGGCTGGCCGCCCAGGCGACGATGGCGGCCCTTCTCATCGGTGGCGCGGCCAAGCTCTGGCAACTTGTGAGTCTCGTGTTCCTCTACGGTCTCGGCGACGCCTTCTTCCGACCAACCTCAACCGGCTTTGTGCCGGAGACCGTCTCCCGGGCGCGCCTTCAGCAGGCAAACGCGCTTCTCGTCTTGACAAACAGCAGTTTCTCGATCCTTGGACCGGTCGTCGCCGGCGTGCTCGTGGCAAGCGTCGGGCCCGGCTGGGCTCTCGCAGCCGACGCCGCGACCTTTCTCGCTAGCGCGCTGTTTCTCGTGCAAATTCATGTGGTTCCGAAAGCCAGGCCTCTAGCGGCATCGTTCCTGCGCGAACTGCGAGAGGGCTGGCAGGTATTTCGTTCTCAGACGTGGCTCTGGGTCGACGGTGTCTTCTCCGCCCTTGGCAGTTTCGCCGTCCTGGCACCGATGTTTGTCCTCGGCCCGGTGGTGGCGGTACGCTCGCTCGGCGGAGCGCCGGCTTGGGCGACGATCGTCGCCGCCTTCGGCGCTGGATCGATCCTCGCCGGCGTCGTCCTGCTTCGGGCGCGCCCCAGACGGCCCCTGCTTGTTGCCATCCCGCCGCTTGCCCTGCTCGCGCTCCCGACTGCGTTTCTCGCCCTGCCGGCGCCGACGTTGATCATCGCCCTCGGCGCCCTGGCAGGTGGGTTTGGCTTGACCGTTTTCAACACACTGTTCGAGACGACCGTCCAGCGCCATGTTCCGCCCGAGTCGCTGTCACGGGTCGCCTCGATCGATTGGGTGATGTCAGGCGCGCTTCAACCGTTTGGATTTGCGCTGGCCGGCTCGGCAGCTCTGGTCGTCGGGCTGGGAACGACGCTGGCGGCCTCTGCGCTGTGGATCATCATTTCCACCGCCATCGTGCTGTCGATCCCGAGTGTCCGAAACCTCCGATCACCAGACCAATAAGGGGCTGTAACCTAGCTGCCGCTGACAGTCAGCACGACGTTGCCCGTCTTCTGCTCCGTTTCCACGTATCTCGTCGCGTCGACCACCTGCTCGAGGGGATAACTGCGATCGATCACCGGCCGGTATCTTCCTGCCTCGATGAGCTCCTTGATAAAGAGAATCTCCCTCTTCGTCGGCATCGAGCTGGGGAACCTCACCTTCTTGCCTCCGGCGCTCCAGGGCCGAAGCGCCAACAGGAGATTCCGGAAGCCGTCGGTCGCCAGGTAGCTGCCGCCCGGCTTCAGGGAGCCTTTGCACCGCCGGAATGAAAGCTTGCCGACCGCATCGAAGATCACGTCATACGTCTGGCCGTTTTTGGTGAAGTCTTCCTGCGTGTAGTCGATCACCGCGTCGGCTCCGAGCGATTTCACGAGCTCGAGGTTCTTGGTGCTGCAGACCGCCGTCACGTGGGCCTCGAAGTACCTGGCCAGCTGCACCCCGGCAGTGCCGATGGACCCGGACGCGCCGTAGATCAGGATCGTCTGCCCTTTCCGCGGATGGACTGGCCTCAGGCACGACAGGGCATTGAACGCTCCGTCGCAGACCGCCGCCGCCTGCTCGAAGCTGAGACCGGTCGGCACGTGCGCCATGCGGGCGTTCTCCCGCACGCACATGAACTCCGCGTGGGCCCCGAACCCAAGGCCAGTTGCGCCGAAGACGTGGTCGCCCACAGCGAACTGCCTCACGCTGCCGCCGACGGCTTCGACCACTCCCGCCACCTCGCTGCCGAGGATCCGCCGCCTCGGTCGGCGGATACCAAAGACGATGCGGCTGATGAGGGCGATGGCCAGGCCACTGCGTCGGTTCGCGTCGCGAGTCGCGCAATCCAACCGGTTGACTGTCGTGGCGCGGACCTTGATCAGGACTTCGTCATCGCCGGGCACTGGCCGCTCGACGCCTTCCAATCGCAGGACGTCGGGCGGCCCGTACCTGTCGTACACCACGGCTTTCATCAAAGCCGTAGGCGGATCAGGCTGCATCGAGCGATCTCAGCCAAGCCGGAACGGAGGGTATTGATCGGTGACCAGCAGGAAGGCGTAGCCGGTGACCCGGTTGCTCCAGCGGAGCACTCCGACGACGAAGCGGAAGAGATTCTGCGGATAGCGGCCCGTGAAGAGAATAGCGAACCAGGCAATGATCACCGCCACAAGCGCGCCGATCCAGAGGAAGAGCAGAACGACGTAATGAGGGATGGCGAGGAACCACTTGACCAAAGGAAGCCAACGGCTCAACTGGCGGGCGTCCGGGTAGGCGAAGTCAAGGTGGACCGACTGCTCCTCGTCGGTAGACGGGTAGTGATCGTCGAGCAGGGCCAGGTAGGCCGTGACGCGGTTGGAGAAACGAAGCACATTGATGTTCCAGTCGAACCACCAACGGGGATATTTCTGGCGGAAGAGAAGCATCAGCAACAGCGGCACGAAAAGGAGACCGGCGCCGCTGGCCAGCGTAAAGGTCGTGTGATGGTCGCCCTGCACCGTGTCATTGGTCAAGGCGCCGAGCAGGATGAGAATCGGGATGGCGACGATGATGCGGAAGGCGGTCGTGAGACGATCGAGTGAGCGGGCGGGGAAGTCGACGTCGAACTGAACCGGGTAGCTGCTTACCATGTCTTCACCTCTTTGAATTCCGAGTCGGACGCTTGGATCGGGGTTGATGTGAAACTGATGACCTCGTGCCCACGGAGCGCCTCAAGAAAAGGTTGAAAGCTGCCATAGACCAGGCAGCGGAGGACTGCGCCCTCGATATGAACCTCCCTCACGCCCGAAGCACACTCGACCTGTTGGGCGGGAGGCGCCGCCACGAAGCTGACCTCGACTCGCTGTACTTGTAGCTCCTCTGTCATGCCCTGAGCCTAGGGGCCGGGCGCAGTCCTGAAATCCGTGAAATTACCGAATCCAACGCCGGCAAGAGCGGTAGATCCGGGTAACGCACCGCCGTAGTAATTTCTTGGTCACCATGGCGAGGCCTGCCCGTCGATTGGGCAATCTGCCAGCTGAGGCGACCAGCTTCATCGGCCGCCAGAACGCGCTCGCGGAAGTCAGAAAGAAGCTCAGCCAGGCGCGAGAAGCTCAGCCAGGCGCG
>VBHC01000066.1 GCA_005889535.1 Chloroflexota bacterium | reverse complement strand
GAGCGCCCAGCGGATGTCCTCGTCGGTCGGATCCGGCTTTTCCTGCAGCAGCGCGATGCTGGTCAGCATCATGCCGGGCGTGCAAAAGCCGCACTGGAGCCCGTGCTCTTGCTTGAAGGCGGCCTGGATGGGATGCAGCGTGCCGCCCGCGGCCAGTGCCTCAACCGTGGTCACCTGCTGACCGTCCGCCTGGACTGCGAGCATCGTGCACGACTTCACCGGCGTCCCGTCGACCAGAACGGTACAGGCGCCGCAATGCGTCGTGTCGCACCCGATATGGGTCCCTGTCAGTCGCAGCTTTTCCCGAAGGAAGTGCACGAGGAGGAGCCGCGGCTCGACCTCCGCGGTTTTCCTGTCGCCGTTGACGGTGACGGTGATCGGCTGGCCCATGTTCATCCACCTCCCCGGGCGCGCTCGTAGGCGCGCTTGAGTCCGCGCTCGGTAAAGACCCGCACCACGTTGCGCTTGTACTCGACGGACCCGCGTTGGTCGGCTTTCGGCTCGGCTGCCTCGGCCGCCAGGGCAGCTGCCTCCTTGATCGTGGTGTCGTCCAGGCTGGCGCCCCGCAGCGCGGCTTCTGCCTGCTCCGCCTCGATGTTCTGGGGTCCAACCGCCGTCAGGCCGATTCCTGCCGAGCCGACCTTGCCGTCCTCCATCTGGAGATGGACCGCGACCGCGACGGTGGCGAAGTCGCCGACCTTGCGCTCGAGCTTGAGGTATGCGCCGCCCGTTTGCGGCCGGGCGGCGGGGATCCGGATCTCGCTCAGGATTTCCGTAGGTTCGAGGGCGGTGCTGAACGGCCCGCTGAAGAACTCGCGAGCCTTCACCGTCCGGCTGCCGGACCTCGAGCGCAAGACAAGGTCGGCGTCGAGCGCCAGCAAGACCGTTCCCCAGTCACCCGAGGGGTCCGCGTGTGCGACCGATCCCGCGATCGTGCCACGGTTTCGGATGATCGGGTCGGCGATCTGCGGGGCAGCATCGGCCATGACGTGGTAGCGCGAGGCCAGCAGGCTCGAGCGCTCCGCGGACTTGTGGCGGAACAGTGGGCCGACGCGCAACGTCCCGTCGCGCTCCTCGAGAAAGTCGAGGTCTTTGATCTTGTTGATGTCGACCAGGTGCGCCGGGCTGGCGAATCGCAGCTTCAGCAGCGGGATCAGGCTCTGGCCGCCCGCCAGGACCTTGGCGTCTTCACCGAACTCGTCGAGGAGGCCGAGTGCCTCCTCCATAGTGGTCGGCGCGTGGTACTCAAACGGCGCTGGCAGCATTGACAGACCCCTCCTCTGGTGACGCAACAACCGCCGACGGTCGTTATCACCCTAGCCTCGGCGCCAGGTGTTGTCAACGCCGAGGCCGGTTCCGTGGTCAGGCGTCGAGGGTGTCGAAGGCGCCGTACGGCGGGAACCGGAACGCCATGTCTTTGGAGAGCAGTCCACCGTGGCCCAGACTGTTGAAGTCGGCGGCCGTGACGCGGGCGCCGGTGAAGAGCCTCGGCAGGATCAGGTCCAGCACCGTCGCCTTTGAAAACATCCCGCAGGCGGCGACCCCGAAGATCGGCCGGTCATCGAGATAGGCGAGCCAGACCGCGCTGCCAGGATGGGCCGGCGCACCCTGTTTCTCCATTCGCGCCCCGAGGTGCTCGAGGGCACGAAGCGTGGGATCGAGCGGGTCGGTGGCATTCGCGCCGGCGGTCAGCACCAGGTCGGCATCGCGGACGACTTCAGCGATCGCCTCCCGCACCGCATCGAGGGCGTCGGGGACATAGCGGATCTCGCTGATGGTCGAACCGAACCAGGCCACCTTCATCTCGATCGACGCCTGGAATTTTTCCCGCTGCGCCGGATCGAGCCGTTCGCGAACCAGGACGGCCACCCGCATGGGACGGAAGGTCAGCACCCGGACCACCCCATCGAGGCCCGCACACACATTCTCGACGTCGAGCAGCCGCGACCGCGGAACCACGAACGGGGTGACCTTGACGCCGGACACAGTCTTGCCCTTCGAGACCAGCTGACCGTCGAACAGCGTGAAGACGGAAATATCGGCGATCGCATTCAGCGCCTCGAGCCGCTGGACGTCGACAGTGAAGATGCCGTTGACCTCGGCGCTCAGCCGCACCTGGCTCTCGACCGGGCCGTGCCGGACGACACCCGGACCCGCGACGAGCATTGCCAGCCGGCGAGCCGCCTCATCCTCATGGATATCGCCGGGTTCCATCCGGACCACGTGCAACTCATCGACCCGGGCATTGGCCACGACCGGCCAGTCATCCCGCGTGAGAATCCGGCCTTTGAGCAGCAAGGGCCGGTGATGGTCATCCGGGACCATGAGGGTTTGCGCCAGGACGGCGCCATCGATCGCCGCGGCGTTCAAGCCCGATCCCCGGAGCGCTTCAGCCTTCACGCCGCCGGCGCGGGAGCCGAGCCGGGCATGGGACCACCAATTTTCCCGTGGCGAACGGCGACCATCTGCGACAGGATGGCGAGCGCCGTTTCTTCAGCCGTTTGCGCCCCCAAGTCGAGCCCGATCGGCGCATGCACTCTCGCGAGTTCGGCCGGGTTGACGCCGGCCTCGGTCAGACGCGCGACCCGCTCGCGATGGGTCTTCTTGCTGCCGATGGCGCCGATGTATCGGGGACGGCCTTTCAGCGCCGCGGTAATCGTCGGATCATCGAATTTTGGGTCGTGGGTCAGGATCACGACGTAGGTCGAGCCGTCCATCGGCAGGTCCTTCAGCACCTCGTCAGGCCAGGCATGGATGACCCGGCGGGCCTGTGGAAATCGCTCGCGATCCGCAAATTTCGACCGGGCATCGACGACCGTGACGCGGAAACCGAGCCCATCGGCGAGGCGGGTCAGCGGGATCGCGACGTGCGATCCCCCGAAGATGAAGAGCTCCGGCGGCCGCGGGAAAGGCTCCAGGAACGTACCATCGCGACGAACCGGACTCTCGTGTTCGAGGAGTTCCGGCGCTCCGGCATCGGAGGGCGTGAGCAGCTGACGGGCGCCAGGCCTGGCGCCGACATCGGTCTCTAACACCACAGGCCGCTCCGCTTCCAGGGCGCCGATCAATGTGCGATGCACATCGGCGAGCGGTTCGATCAGCACGTCGACTTCGCCCCCGCAGCTCAACCCAACCGTCCAGGCAAGGTCATCGCTGACCCCGTAGTGAAACAGGGCGGCCGGCTTGCCTTTGAGGATGGCCTGCGCCTGTTCGAAGACCTCGCCCTCGAGGCATCCACCGCTGACCGACCCCGCGATCTTTCCGGACTGGCTGATCGCCATCCGCGACCCGGCTGGGCGCGGCGCGCTCCCCCAGGTACTGATGACGGTCGCGACCGCTACCGGATCGCTGGCGTCGAGCCAGGCCTTGACATCGCCCATGACATCGCGCACGTCTCAAAGTGTAGTTGCGTCATCCCTGTCCAGCTCCGGGGAAGGGTCCGGGCCCTCAGGCCGTTGCGACCACCGGCGTCTGCCGCCGGACCGGGCGCCGGCTCGCCGTCTCGAGCAGCAGCGCGCCGAGCGCCTCGAGATTGGCGAGATTGTGTGCCGGCAGGAAGTCGTCGACAAACGGCAAGGCTGCCTGCAGCCCCAGGGTCAGCGGTTCGTAGCCGGGTGCACCCATCAGCGGATTCATCCAGATCAGGCGGTGGCAGGACCGCTGCAAGCGCGCGATGGCCTGCCGCATCTGGGCGGCGTCACCCCTGTCCCAGCCATCACTGATCAGCGCTACCGTGGCGCCGTGTCCCAACACCCGCCGCGCGTAGCGGCGATTGAACGTCTCGATCGCCTCACCGATCCGGGTCCCGCCCGACCAGTCGTCGACCGAAGCGGTCACCCGGTTGAGGGCCGCGTCGATGTCGTGCGAACGGAGCAGCCGCGTGATACGAGTCAGGCGAGTGGCGAAGACGAATGTCTCCACCCGGGTGCTCGCGTTCTTGAGCGCGTAGGCGAAATTCAGAAGCAGCCGCGTGTAACGCTCCATCGAACCGCTGATGTCGCAGAGCAGCACCAGCGGCCGCGGTCGAAGCGTCGGGCTCTTCCAGCTGAAGACCAGCAACTCGCCGCCAAATCGCAGGCTCCGTCGCAGCAGCCGGCGAATGTCGAGCCGGTCGCGGCCACCCGCCCGAGCTCGCCGGGATCGCGTCAGGCCGGCAGGTAGCCGCATCAGACGGATGAGCCGGCGCACCTCCGCCGTCTCGGCTTCGGTAAGAGTGTCGAAGTCCTTCTGCCGGAGCACCTCGACCTGCGAGTAGCTTGCCACCTCCTCCTCTTCCGCGCCCTCGGCTCCCTCGCCCTCATCGAGCACCTTGAGCTGGCGCCCGGTGAGCGTCACGGCCGCCCCGCGTTCGCGCACGGCGGTCCGGGACGATGCGGCCGCATCGCCGTCCGGGCCATGAGCGCCGAGAAAGGCGGCCAGCGCCCGATCCAGGATGGGCAGCTCGTCACGCCGCCGCCCGAAATGGGCGTGAACCGCCGTCCGCAGGTCATCCGCACGGCCAAGATCGATCACGGTCAAGGCCGTCAAGAAGGGGAGCATCCGCACCGGGCCCGCGTCGAAACCCAGGCTCCGCAGGATGCGACCGAAGTGCAACCAGTTCCGGGTAAGGACGGTGCCCGGGTCAGGCATTGACGGCCCGCGCCAGGAGCTCCCGTGAGCCCGCGCCGCGCAGCCGTTCGAGATCCTCCTGGTACTTGACGATGGAACCGAGCGTCGCCTGGACGGCTGACTCGGTGAGTTCCATCTCTCCGAGCGCGATCAGCGAGCGCGTCCAGTCCAGGGTCTCCGCAATCCCGGGCAACTTATAGAGGTCGAGGCGCCGAACCCCGCCGATGAACGCGCTCACCTGGTGCGCCAGCTTTTTGGGGACGTCAGGCACGCGAGCCGTGATGATCTCGAACTCACGATCCACCGATGGGTAGTCGATCCAGAAGTACAGGCAGCGGCGCTTGAGCGCATCGTGGATCTCGCGGGTTCGATTCGAGGTGATGATGACCGCCGGCGGCTTGTCGGCCTTGATGGTGCCGATCTCCGGGATCGAGATCTGGAAATCGGAAAGCAGCTCGAGCAAAAAGGCCTCGAACTCGTCGTCCGCCCGATCGATCTCGTCGATCAGGAGCACCGGAGGGTTGCCTCCATCATTCTCGATCGCCTGCAGCAGCGGGCGCTTGACCAGAAACTGAGGGCTGTAGATCTCGCGCTCGGTCTCCTCGCGATTGGTGCCGGCCGATTCCAGGAGCCGGATATGGAGCATCTGCTTGGCGTAGGCCCACTCGTAGACCGCGTTGTTGACGTCGATTCCCTCATAGCACTGCAACCGGATCAGCCGGGTATTGAGGATCTCAGCGAGGACCTTGCCGACCTCGGTCTTTCCCACGCCCGCCTCGCCCTCCAGCAGCAGCGGCTTATCGAGGGTGAGGGCCAGGAAGATGGTGGTCGCCAGGCTGCGGTCGGCAACGTAGCGATGCTGCTGCAGCGCTCGCTCGACGTCCTCGATCGAGGAGACCGGGAGGTCTTTCATGACCGAATTGTAGGGAGAGCAGCTGCGACGCGGCAGCCGCTCTCCCGCGCTTGCTTCCTAGTGGTGCGCCGTGATCTGTTCCAGCGCGCGCCGGGTCAGGACTTGCGCCAGGTGCCGCCGATAGTCGGGTGAGCCGTTCAGGTCCTGGGGCGGATCGGTGCCTTCCGCCGCCCGCTCCGCCGCGGCGCGGATGTCGTCGTCATGCGCGCCCTTGCCACGCAGGGCCTGCTCGACCCCGCTTGCCCGCAATGGCCGGCTGCCCATGCCGGTCAGGCCGATCGCCACGTTGGCCACGTTGTGACCGCTGACCGTTACCTGGGCGGCGACCGCCACGATCGCCCAGTCCTGCGACCGCCGGCTGAACTTGAGGTAGGTCCCTGTGCTGCCGGTCGGTGGTGTTGCGATGCGGATCTCGCGAACGATCTCATCGGGCTCCAGCGCCGAGGTAAAGGTGTCGACGAAGAAGTCCCGTGCCGCGATGCTCCGTTCACCCTTGGGGCCCACAACCTTGAGCTCCGCGTCGAGGGCCAGAAGGCACGCCGGGAAATCGCCGAACGGATCGGCATGGGCGGCAGCCCCGCCAATCGTCCCCCGGTTGCGGACCTGTGGGTCGCCGATCTGGGCGGCGGCGCCGCTGAGCAACGGCAGCTTTTGCCTGAGCAGGTCGGAGAACTCGATGTCGTGGTGAGTGGTCAACGCGCCGATGGCCACGTGACCATCCTCCTCCCGGATGTAATTGAGGTTGTTGATGCGGCCGATGTCCACCAGGAAGGACGGCGTCGAGAGCCGCAGCTTCATCAAGGGAATCAGACTGTGCCCGCCCGCCAGAACCTTCGCCTCCTGGCCACGCTTGACCAGTTCGGCAACGGCCTCGGGGAGGGTGCGGGGAACCACGTAGTCGAAGGCTGCCGGAATCATCGCTTTGTTCCTCCGTTGCGGTGCATCAGCTGCCAGACCTTTTCGGGCGTCGCGGGCATCGTGATGTCCTTGACGCCGAATGGCGCCAGCGCGTCGACGATCGCATTGATGATCGCCGGGCTGGAGGCGATGGTCCCCGCCTCGCCGATGCCTTTGGTACCCAGCGGGTTCACCGGGCTGGGCGTGATCGTCGCCTCGAGTTCGAACGACGGCAGGTCGGCCGCCGTTGGCACCAGGTAGTCGACCAGGCTTGCGGTTCGCAGCTGACCGGCCTCGTCATAGACGGCCTCCTCGAAGAGGGCCTGCCCGATGCCCTGCGCGATCCCGCCGTGCAACTGACCGTCGACCACCATGGGGTTGATCCGGGTGCCGCAATCATCGACGGCAACGTAGCGACGAATCCGGGTCGCACCGGTGTCGGCATCGATTTCCACGACGGCGATGTGGGCGCCAAACGGCCACACGAAGTTCGTTGGATCGAAGAAGGTGGTGGCCTCCAGGCCACCCTCCATCCCCTTGGGGAGACGGCTCGTCTGGAAGGCTGCCACCGCGATCTCCTGGATGGTGACGGCTTTCGAGGGCGTTCCCTTGACGTAGGCCTTGCCGCCTTCGTAGACGATGTCACCTTCAGCCGCCTCCAACAGGTGCGCCGCGATTTTTTTGGCTTTCTCCTGCACCTTCATGGCGCTGATGTGAACCGCGTTTCCGTCGAGCGCCGTGCTCCGGCTGCCGTAGGTGTCCATGCCCATGGGTCCGATGGCGGTGTCGCCGTGCTGCACGTCGATGTCCTCGACCGGGATGCCGAGGACGTCCGCCGCGACCTGAGCGTAGGTCGTCTCATGGCCCTGGCCGTGCGGCGAGCTGCCGATGATCACCGTGGCTTTGCCGGTGAAGTGGACGTTGACGACGGACATTCCCCAGAGCGAGACTCCCACGGCGGCTTGCGTCGGGACCGCCGGCCCCAGGCCGCAAATCTCGATGTAGGTGGAGAGGCCGATGCCAAGGTACTTGCCCTGCTTGCGCTTCTCTGCCTGCTCTCGCCGCAGACCCTGGTAGTCGACCATCTGCAGCGCCCGGTCGAGGGTGATGCGGTAGTCGCCCGAATCGTAAGTCAGACCGAGGAGGGTGGTGAACGGCTGGTCCTCCAACCGAACGAAATTCTTGCGCCGGACTTCGACCGGATCGATGCCGGTCTCGCGGGCTACCAGATCCATGACGCGCTCGATCAAGTAGGTCGCCTCGGGCCGCCCGGCGCCGCGATAGGCATCGGTCGGCGTCCTGTTCGTGAAGACACCGACGGCCCGGCCGTCGAAGGCCTTCATCCGGTAGGCACCCTGCGCGACCAGCATGCCGAGCACCTGGAATGTGCCGAACTGGCTGCAGTAGGCACCAAGGTCCAGCCACTGGGTGGGCCGGATGCCCAGGACGGTGCCATCGCGCTTGGCGGCAATTTCCACGTCCCAGATTTGCGACCGTCCGTGGTGGGTCGCTTTCGTGTTCTCGCCCCGGTCCTCGATCCATTTGACCGGCCGGCCGAGCCGGCGCGAGGCTAGCGCCGTCATGATCTCTTCGGGATAGACACGGATCTTCGACCCGAAGCCGCCACCGACCTCGGGGGCGATGACCCGGACGTCACTCTCCGGGATGCCGAGGATGACCGCCGCCCATACCTTGACGAAGTGCGGGATCTGCGTCGATGACCAGATCGTGAGCTTCCTGGCCCAGGGTTTGTAGTCGGCGACGACCCCGCGGGGCTCGACGGCAAACGGGATCAGCCGCTGCTGAATGAGGCGCTGCGTGATCTTGACCTCGGCTTCCCGGAACGCCGCCTCGATGTCGCCGGCCGCGAACTTGACGTCATAAGAAAGGTTGCTTCCGACGTCGTCGTGGAGGACCGGGGCACCCTTCTCGATCGCCTTCTCGATGTCAACAACAGGCGGGAGCGAATCGTAACGCACCTCGACCCGCTCGGCCGCATCCTGCGCCGCCGACAGGCTCGATGCCAGCACGATCGCAACCGGCTCACCCACGTAACGCACCTTGTCGATGGCGAGGGGATAGTGCTTCGGGTACTTCTTGGTCGGGACGAAACAGTCGGTGACCGGCAGCGGGGCTCCAAATTCTGACAGCAGCTCCTTACCGGTGAAGACGGCGATCACCCCGTCAGCCTCTTTCGCCCGCGAGGTATCGATGCCGGCGATGCGCGCATGGGGGTCGGTGGAGCGGACCACCACCATGTGGACGATGGCCGTTTGCGGAAGGTCATCGACATAACTCCCCGTGCCGGTCACGAGTCGTGGGTCTTCACGCCGCTTGATCGACGCGCCAACCATTTGGGATATGGCCATGTTGAACTCCCTCGCCTTACGAGACGGACGCCGGCGCTTTGGCTTCGGCGCCGGGCGCCATCACCTTGGCCGCCGCCTGGATCGCCTTGACGATGTTGTGGTAACCGGTGCAGCGACAGAGGTTGCCTTCGAGTCCGAGCCGGATCTCCCGCTCGCTGGGGTTGGGATTGCGTTCCAGCAGCTGCTTGGCGGCCATGATCATGCCCGGGGTGCAGAAGCCGCACTGCAGGCCGTGCTCATCCCAGAACGCCTGCTGCAACGGATGCAGCGTCGAGCCCTTGGCCAGGCCTTCGATGGTCGTAATCTGCGCGCCATCCGCCTGGACGGCAAACATCGTGCACGACTTGACGGTGTGCCCGTCGAGCTCGACGGTACACGCCCCGCAGTTGCTGGTATCACACCCGATGTGAGTTCCGGTCAGCCCAGCCTGTTCCCGGATGTAGTAGACGAGCAGCGTCCGGGGTTCGACCTCGTGTTCGTAGCCGGTGCCATTGATGGTGACCGCGACCCTGCGCCTCATACGCACCTCCTCTGAGCCCGCCAATCCGCCTGCCGCCAACAGGTATAGCACTCGAATTGGCGAGTGTCTAGCATTGGCGAATCAGTTGCTACGCCGAGCGCCGGTCCGAGCCGCTTGCGCCACATCGACGGCACCAGGCGGCGGCGAAAGCACCTTCCAGGCGGTGCGCCAGGTTCCGTTCTTCGTGACCTGGAGCATGATGTTGAGGAAGGCGAGTGCCTCAAGCTCGCGTGCCCGGGCCAGCGGCCCGACATCGATGGGCCGAAATCCAATCTCGCCCAGGAGCCTGAGTACCGTTTTTCGCGCCTGCTCGTCATCAGCCGCCACGAAGCCGTCCACCGGTTCTCCCTCGACGACCGGCTCGGCCTGGTTTGCCGCAAACACGGTGTTGAACGCCTTGACGACTTTCGCTGAGGGCAGCCATTGCTGGATGCGCTCGGCCCCAGACGGGCCACCTTCAGTTGCCAACCCACTGAAGTCCGGTTTCACGGGGTTGGTCGCATCGATCACGATCTTGCCTTTCACCTGGCCGGCGATAGCCTTACAGACCTGCTCGCCGCTGGCCGCAAATGGGATCGCCAGGACGATGACCTCCGCCTGTGACGCCGCCTGGCGAAGATCCGCCGTGCCGGTGCCGCCGACCTGGGCTGCCAGCTGACCGGCCTCTTCGGGGTCGCGATCGGCGACCACGACCTGGTTCCCGGCCCTGGAAAAACTCTTGGCCAGCGCGCCGCCAACATTGCCCGCACCGATGATCGCAATCTTCATCAGGATGTCCTCCTTTGCCTTCGTCAAGCCTACCCTGCGAGTGCCCGGATGCTGTCGATTTTGCCTGGTTTGAGATAGGCGGAACGGGGTACACTAACTAGGTTGGCCTCAGAGTTCGCCTCGCCCTTCCATCTCGGCGAACTGGTCGTACATGTGACCCACGGGATCAGTCGATACGCGGGCACCAAGTCGCTGCAAGCGAGCGATGGCTCGACAGCAGAGTACTACCAGCTCGATTACGCTGAAGGACACCGGGTGTTCGTCCCAATCGAACACGTTAGCCGATTGAGCAAGCATCTCGGCGCAGAAACCGCACTGGCGCGGCTCAACAGCGAAGTCCAGCGCCGCTCACCGTACAGCCGCCTCCCAAAGCCCCAGTAGCGGCCGGCGCCGGCGCGCGATCGCCCTACCCCAGCTTCTCCTTCAGCCAGTCAGCCATCAGGGGCCGGTACTTGTATGCGATGTTGTTGCACACGTGATTGCCATCCGGATAGATCACGAGGGTGGCGTCGGGGGCTTCGCGCGCAATTCTCTCGGCCTGGGCAGGCGGGAACAGCCGGTCGCGCCCACCGTGGATGACCAGTAAGGGCTGGGTGACCCGGTCGAGCACCCTTTCGAGGTTGAAGGTATACGCCTTTTGTTTGGCCTCGGCCTCGCCCGCCGACTTCGTATAGAAGATGTAGCCGCCCTTCGTCAGCGGGTTCAGCCCATCCCAACACTCACCCAGGTTGTAGGGGCCGGCCAGGCCGACGACCGCCCGAAGCCGCTTCTCGTGGGCCGCGGCTCGTGGACCGTAAATCGCACCCATGCTGATCCCCATCAACCCGATGCGGCGCTGATCGACGCCGGGTTGCAAGCGCTCGAGCTGATCGAGCACCGGCGTGATCACGGTCTCCCAGTTCGGGCGGATGGCGAAGTTCACGGCGTTCTCGGACTGGCCCGGACCATCGATGGTGAGGGTTGCCATCCCTCGACGGAGGAAGTCTTCTTCGATGGCAAAGAGCTCTTCCTTGGAGGAATCGAGTCCAGGCACCAGCAGCACCAGGGGCCGCGGCTGAGGCGCCGCCGGCCGCCGCAGATTGGCCGGGATGATATGGCCTTCGAAGGGAATCTCGAAGCGCTCGGCGGGCGGATCGAGATGGGGTAGCGCCCTGCGGTAAACCGAGACCGCTCGGTCGCGCAGCTCAGCGTGGAGATCAAGATCCTCGAACCAGAGGAACTTGCCCAGGTGATAGCACCAGGCCGCGCGCTGATAGGCCTGGGTCGCGGTGAGAGCTCGCCCCTTCTCCTCTGCCGCGCGTCCCAGCGCCTCGTGGATCTCCCCCACCGCTTTCCAGTTCGGTCCCCAGTCCCTCCACTCCGTGGTCTTGGCGACCGTCTCGTCGAAGTCATTCACGTCGATCCCGTTTGCGATGAACCGCGGCCGCCAGTGTTGCGCCGCCACCTGCACCCGGTTCGTCGTCTCCAGCGCGCTCACGGCTTGGCCGCCAGCCTTTTTGCGTTGACGGCATCGTCCAGGCTCGAGCCAAGATCGCTCGGCAAGACCGCGGCACAATTGCGCCCCGGGAAGCCGGATATCGATCCGCCCGGGTGGGTACAGGCACCCGTCTGATACAGGCCCGCAATGGGCATACGATAAGACGACCAACCAGCCGCCGGGCGGAAATACCCGGACTGCTCGGGCGCCGCGGCGCCACCGTGGCAGGAACCGTGCCAGTTCGCGGGATTCCGGCGCTCCATGTCGAGCGGGCTCTCCACATGCTCGGCCAGCACGATCCGCGATGACAGGTTGGGCGACAGCCGGCAAAGTCTGTCGAAGATCGCGGCCGACACCTCCGCCTTCAGGTCATCCCAGCGTTGCGGCCCACCCGGGAGGTCATAGGGGACGAAGGTGACCACCTTGAAGGTGTGTTGGCCGGCCGGTGCCCGGCTCGGGTCCACCAGGCTTGACGTGATCGCGAGCAGGACCGGCTCATCGAGATGGATTCGACCGGACCGCTGGTCAGCGAGCAACGCCCGCAGCTCGTCGATCGACTCCAGGGCCGCCATCGCGACGCTCTCCCGGCCATGCCCAGCGCCGAACCGGGGCGCTTCGGACAGCGCGTAGTGCGTCACGAACATGGCGATGCTCGGCTTCCAGCGACCGACGCTCTCGACGAAGCGGTCCGGCAGGTGCCGCTCCCCAACCACGCCGGGAAGGTGCTTGATGTGGATCGTCGACACGACAGCTTTCTTGGCCTCGAAGTGGGAACCGTCCGCGGTCTCCACGCCCACGGCACGGCCGGCCTCGACGAGGATCCGCTGGACCGGCTTCGACGTCATCACCGTGCCGCCGGCTTCCTCGATCACGGCCGCGAGCGCGAGCGGAAGCCGGATCGACCCTCCACGTGGGGTCGTCCAGCTGGAGCGTTGCCGTCCAGCCACCAGCGAAAAGGCGAGAAGCCCGGTACCCGGCTCGTCGATGGCCTCCAGGGTCATGAACGCCATCCAGGCAAAGAACGCCCGAACATGCGGTTCGTCAAAACGTTCCGCGATCACGTCGAGGGCGCTGGACCGTCGGATGCGTTCCATTGCGGGGCCCATCGGGCTCGCCTCGGTCCGCGCCGCGACCTCACTCGGCAACCGGGGCGGGTTGGCCCGCTCGTCCTCGACGACGGGCGCCATCAGCTCCCAATCCGCCAGCAGGGTGCGGTAGGCGTTGGCGTCGTGAGCCGAGAAGCGCGCCAGCTCTGCAACGGTCCGTTCGACGTCCAGCGACATCGTGAGCGTTTCGCCGTCGAGAAACGGCATGGCGACGACGGGATCTGGCCGGATGTACTCGAGGCCATATCGACCAAGCTCCAGTTCGTTTTTCCGCAGCATGGGATTGGCCTGGATCAGGTTGTGGGCGCTCGCACAGGAATCGTGAAGAAACCCGGGAAGCGTGAGCGGTTCGCTGGTCGCGTCACCCCCGATACGCTCGGACCCCTCGAGCACGAGCACGCGAAAGCCAGCCCGAGCCGCGTAGGCGGCCGTGATCAAGCTGTTGTGACCGGCCCCGGCGACCACGACGTCAAAGCTCTCGCTCATACAGGTTCCGCCGCCTGGCCGAGGTAGAGGCGCTTGACTTGCGGGTCGTTGAGGAGCTGATCGCCCACACCCTGGAGCTTGATCGTCCCCAGCTCCATGATGCAGCCC
>VBHC01000065.1:15645-29364 GCA_005889535.1 Chloroflexota bacterium | reverse complement strand
CAGGATCCAGCCTAATCCGATACTTCGCGCGACCGCCTCGGCCCGTGAGCGAGCACTCAACTTGCCCAGGATGGCGCCCGCATGAAACTTGACGGTGTGCTCGCTGATCTGCAACTGGCGGGCGATCTGGCGGTTGGTCAAACCTCGCGCCATCAGTTGCAGCACCTCCAGCTCGCGCGGCGTCAGGGACTCCGCGGGCGCCTTGAGGGCCGGCTCGATCCGCTCTTCCTCGGGTAAGAGCGTCGCCAGGTCCCGGCGTGAAATCGTCACGAGGCCGCGGGCCGAGGCGAGCAGGGCCGCGGCCAGCGTCTGTGTATCCACGGCAGCCGGCAGTAGAGCGGATGCGCCAAACGCCAGCGCCTGCGAGATGGCACCTGGCTCGCCGGCCAACGCGACGATCGGCAGGCCGGGCTGTGCGGAAGCCAGCCGCGCAATCGCGTCGAGGTCCTCGGGCTCGCCGTCGCCCGCATCCAGCAGCACCGCATCCGGAAGCAGTTGCGCCGCCAGCGACGCCGCCTCGGTAATCCCACCCCCGCCCACCGTTTTGATGCCTGGCATCCCATCGAGCATCGCCACGAGTCCGCCGCGCGCCAACGGGCTTGGCGAAATGATCAGCACCCGCAGCTCCGGCATCGTCATGGTTGTACCCAAGAATATGACGGGGCCTCGTCTGTAATCCAATCTCGAGTCAGAACGAGCCAGAACGCCAGCCCCGCGTACGGCCCATATCGCTGGAAGCGGCGCAGGATGGTTCGGTCGCTGACCGGGCGCTTGCGGCCGAGCAGACGCGCGTACTTTGGTCGGGTCCAGGAGTCGAGGATGAGTCGGGAGTAGCGGCCCAACATCAGCATGATGTGCGCGGCGGCGTAGGGACCGACGCCCGGCAGTGCCTGGAGTTGGGCGGCCACCTCGTCGTCCAGCACGGCATCCCGCGACGCCCTGCCCAGAGACTCAACGTCGACCCGGCCTTCCGCCACGGCGAGGGAAAGCGCTTTCAAGTACGCGCCGCGGTATCCGGCGCCAGCAACGGTCTTATAGAAGTGTTCCGGCGCCGCGGCCATCACTTGCGGGGTTGGAAAGGCGCGGCCATACGGACCGCTGGCCGGGGCGCCCGGCGCCTTCTCGCCCAGATGCTCGACGAGCGCGTTCACCATGCGGGTCGTTCCGCCCCACGACGTGTTCGTGGTGCAGATGGTCTTCACCACGTCTTCGAACACGGTTGGACTTCGCACCATCCGGCCGGCGCCGCGCACGACCCAGTTGAGGTCGGGATCGTCGGCGGCCACCGCGTAGAACGGCATTAGATCGAGGTCAAGGCTGAGGACATGCCGAACCTGCGCCATCACGGCCGACGCGACCTCCGACGTGAGCGATTCGCCGACCACCGACACGAGTCCGTGCCCCGGTCGCGCCTGTGAAATGGTCAGCGTCCGGGCGCCCACCGCGACCAGCGGCACCGTGATCTCGAACGTCCACGCCTTCTCGTCGAGCCGCATGGGCGGCAGCGAGGTAATGCCATGCGAGAGAAAGACCCGCCGGAGATCGACGAGCTCGCCCGCCGGGCCGAGGAGGGGAAATTCGGCGGTCCATGACCCGCCACCCTGACCCTCCCCCACAAGGGGGGAGGGAACTACGTCGACTCGCTCACTCATTCAAACCGGCGAGAAAATTCAGGGCGGCGAGGTAGCCCTCGAAGCCAAGGCCGGAGATCAGCCCTTTTGCCGCGGCGGCGGTCACCATCCGATGCCGCTCCGGCTCGCGAGCGAAGACATTCGAGATGTGGACCTCAACAACGGGCTTCCCCGAGCCATGCAGCGCATCGGCGAGGGCCAGGCTGGTGTGCGACAGCGCGCCGGGATTGATGATGATGCCGTCACTCTGCGCGCCTTCTTTCTCGATCCAATCGATGAGCTGACCCTCGTGGTTTGATTGAAGGCAGAGGAGCTCGATGCCCAAACCACGGGCCCGGTCAGCTAGCAGGGTTTCCAGATCGGCAAGCGTCCTGTGGCCGTAGACCTCTGGTTCCCGTCGACCAAGTGTGCCAAGATTCGGGCCGTTCAGGACCAGAACCTTCAAAGCGACAGCACCTTCGCCAGCGTGTCCCAGACGAGGTTCGGATCGACCTCACAGCCGTAGTCCGCCCGACCGATTTCACGAAGCAGGACAAACCGCAGTGCGCCCGCTTGCGATTTCTTGTCGTGCCGCAGTGCTTGCCAGAGGTCCGCACGCTTGACCTCTGGCCGGTTCGCCAATAGTCCGGCCCTCTGCAGCAGCGCGTGCTGCGTGCGTACCGCCTCGGGCGTTCCGGCTCCGCTCGATAGGCTGAGACGTCCGGCCACTTCCATCCCCCACGCCACGGCCTCGCCGTGTCGCAAGCGCCCGAAACCCGCCGCGCGTTCCAGCGCGTGCCCCACCGTGTGCCCGTAGTTGAGGATGGCGCGTTCGCCGGTCTCGTGCGGATCCCGACTGACCACGCCGGCCTTGATCGCGACCGCCCGCCGAACCGCCTCCAGCATTGCCGGCTTGTCTCGTCCCAGCAGCGCAACGAGGTTGACCGATAGCCAGTCAACGAAGGATCGGTCGGCGACCAGCGCCACCTTGGTGATCTCCGCGAGGGCCGACCGGAACTCCGCATCAGCAAGCGTCTCCAGGTACTCCAGGTCAGAGAAGATCGCCACCGGTTGGTGAACGGCGCCGACCAGGTTTTTGCCGGCCGGAAGATTGATCGCGGTTTTGCCGCCGATGCTGCTATCGACCATGGCCAGCAGCGTGGTCGGCATCTGGACATATCTGATCCCGCGCATCCAAGTGGCTGCAGCGAAACCCGCGACGTCGCCCACGCAGCCGCCGCCGAGCGAAACCAGGACGCCCTCCCGGTCGATACCGTCGTCCGACAGGGCGCCGTAGATGGTGCTTAGAGCGCCCAGCTCTTTCGCGGCCTCGCCCGCGGGGACCAGATGAACCCCGGCCGAGATTCCGGCCGACTTGAGCGCCTCGATCAAGGGGTCGATATGGCGCCCCGCAGCGACCGAATCGCTGACGACCATGATCGGCCGGCTCGGCGCCAGTCGCCGAAGCGCCTGCGCGGCCAGGTTTGCCAGGTGGAAGCCGACCGTGACCTCGTGTGCGGCGCCGGGCACGTCGATGGAAATCCGATGCAGGCCGCCCCGCGGAAGGCGGGCGTCAATGTGCCTGGAGATCTCCGCCGCTGGCTTACCGTCCGTCCTGAAGACCAGATCGGCTTCCAGATAGCGGGCCATCCGGGTGGGCAGCAGCGCCGCGATCGCCGACGGAATATCGGGCTGGAGAAGGGGGCGGCCCTTCGGACGGTTCAGGCGTCGAGCCAGCTCAGCGGGCTCAGCCGTGAGCGCCACGACGCAATTCCCACTGCGCATCTCGCGCCAGTTCTCGTCGCGCAAGGGTGCCCCGCCGCCAGCCGCAATGATGGCATCATCCCGACGAAGAGCGCGCTCCAGGCCGCGCGTCTCGCGCTCACGGAAACCCGCTTCGCCCTCATCCGCGAAGATCTCGGAGATCGATCGCCCCGCGTCGGTCGCAATTTCCTCGTCCAGGTCGATGAAGGATCGCCGAGTCTGATCAGCCAGGGCCCGGCCCACCGTCGTTTTGCCGCTCCCCATGAAGCCGACGAGCACGACGTTGTTCACGCCCGCACCTTCGCCAGGTAGCCCTCGACGTTCCGACGAAGTTCGGGAAGGGAGTCGCCGCCGAACTTCTCGAGGACGGCACCGGCAAGCACCAGCGCCACCATGGCCTCTCCCACGACGCCGGCCGCCGGGACGACGCAGATATCGCTGCGCTCGTAATGCGCCCGCGCCGGCTCCTTCGTCTTGAGATCCACGGTGGCCAGCGGTTTGAGCAAGGTGGAGATCGGCTTCATGTATCCATGAACGACCAGCGGCTCACCGTTGCTGACGCCGCCGGTCAGACCGCCGGCCCGGTTGGTTTCGTGTCCCAGGCGCTCGTTTTCGTAGACGGGTACGTCGTGGACCTCCGAGCCGGGCAGGCTCGCCCCCACCACCCCGTCGCCGATCGCGACCGCCTTGCAGGCGGGGATGCTAACGATCGCCTGGGCAAGCAAGCCATCGAGGCGCGTGTCCCACTGCCGGTAGCTCCCCAGCCCAGGGGGCACGCCTTCGGCGATTACGGTGAAGACGCCGCCGAGCGTGTCGCCATGTTCACGCGCCGCATCGATGGCCGCCACCATCGCCGCGCCGGCCTTTGCATCCGGACAGCGCACTGGTGACGATTCGACCGTGGCCCAATCGACCGATGCGCCGGCCTGGCACTTGATCGCACCGACGGCATGGGTGTAGCTGCGCACCAGGATTCCGAACTCCTTGAGCAGCAGCTTGGCGACGCCGCCTGCCGCGACGCGCGCCGCCGTTTCTCGGGCGCTGGCACGCTCCAACACGTCGCGAGCGTCATCCGCGCCGTACTTGAGCATCCCAGCGAGGTCGGCGTGGCCGGGACGCACTCGGGTGATCGGTTTACGCTTCACCTCCGCGGGGTCGACTGCCATCACCTGGCGCCAGTTCTCCCAGTCGCGGTTGGCGATCTCCAGCGTGATGGGCGATCCAAGCGTGAGGCCGCCCCGAACGCCGGCCACGATGTGCGCCGCATCCTGCTCGATGGCCATCCGGCCGCCGCGGCCATGACCGCCCTGCCGGCGCCGCAGGTCGGCGACCAGGTCTTCCTCGCGAAGGGTGAGGCCGGCCGGAATGCCGTCCAGAATGACCGTCAGACGCTCCCCATGTGACTCGCCCGCCGTCAGAAAGCGGAGGCTCACGCGTGCACCTCTTCGGCGGCGCGTTCCAGCGCGGCGCGCATTGTCTCGATGGGCGCCGACCGCCCCGTCCAGATCTCGAACGATGCTGCGCCCTGGTGAAGCAGCATCGCGCGCCCATCGGCAGAGCGTCGAGAACGCAGGTCGAAGAGTCGCTGACCGGGTCGGAGCCACGACGCCGGGGGGAGGTCGGCCGGTGTTGCATTGACCACCAGCTCCGCGCTCTCGATGGTTGCCTGCATTCGCTCCATGGCAATGGGCCCGCCGCGCTCGATCTCGAGATCCCCGCATAGCCGTTTTGCCTGCTCGAGGTTGCGCGCGATAACCCAGACTTCGGAAGCCGGCCGCAGCGCCGCGGCAACCGCCCGCGCCGCTCCCCCCGCGCCGATGATCGCGACCCTGCGATATCCCGGAGCCCCCACCCCGGCCCTCCCCCGCGAGCGGGGGAGGGAAATATTGCTCAGCGCGGGAGTGAGAGATGCTCCGACAAGGGCGCGCTGGAACCCGTCGACGTCGGTGTTCCAACCCTTGAGCATCGACCCGCGCCGGCTGATGGTGTTCACCGCCCCGATGCGAGCGGCAAGCGGATCGAGTTCGTCCAGGAGAGGAATGACCGACTCTTTGTGCGGAATCGTGACGTTGGCGCCCAGGATTCGCGAGTCGCTACGCAGGTCGGCAATCGCTCGCGCCAGGTACGCCCGTCCTACTTCGCGAATCACGTAACGCCACTCCATGCCGAGCGCCTCAAAGGCAGCGTTTTGCATCGCGGGCGAGAGGCTGCGCGAAACCGGGTCGCCAAGCAGGAGCACGGTGAAGCTCACGGCCCCCACCCTGCCCTCCCGCGCGAGCGGGGGAGGGACATAGTTCGCAGCGCGGTGAAGAAGTCGGGATAGGAGACGGCGACGCAGTCGGCGTCGTCGACAGTGGTCGGCCCAGTTGCCACGAGCCCCGCGACGGCCAGCGCCATGGCAATCCGATGGTCGCCATTGGATTCCACAGTCGCTCCTTGCAGCGTGGCGGGTCCACGAACCTTGATTCCATCCGGACGCTCATCGACCGAGGCACCCATCCGCCGGAGTCCTGCGGCCATGCCGGCAATCCGGTCGCTCTCCTTCACCCGCAGCTCGGCAGCGCCGGCGACGGAGGTGGTGCCTTCGGCCTGGGTCGCGAGGACGAGCACGAGTGGGATCTCGTCGATCGCCGCGGCCACGTCTTCGGCACCGAGCTCGACCGCACGAAGAGGACGACCGGTGACCCGCACCGTGCCGCGCGGTTCGACATCGGTCTGCGACAGCTCAACGTGGACGGCGGCGCCCATTGCCTCGAGGATCCGAAGGAATGCCGTCCGTGTGCGATTGAGACCCACGCCATCAATCGTGATCGACCAGCCCGGGCGCAAGGCAGCAGCCGCCATCCAGAACGCGGCGGACGAAAAGTCGCCCGGAACAGCCAGGTCGATCGCCCGCAGCGGCCGATGCGATGGCCGCAGCTCGACGGTGCCGGCATCGACGCGCAGGTCCGCCCCCATGGCGGTGAGCAACCGCTCGGTGTGGTCCCGGGTAAGAACCGGCTCGACTACGGTCGTGGGTCCCCTTGCAGCGAGACCGGCAAGCAGGAGCGCGCTCTTGACCTGCGCACTTGCGACCGGGAGCGAATGATGGCGTCCCTGGAGGGGAGTGCCGACAACGGTCAGCGGCGCGCGACCGTCTCGCGAGTCGATGTGGGCGCCCATGCGACGCAGGGGTTCGATGATACGGGCCATCGGACGCCGCCGGAGCGAGGCATCCCCGTCCAGCGTCGCGGACACGCGGCTACCGGCGAGCAAACCCGCCAGTAGACGCATCGTCGTCCCCGAGTTCGCGCAATCGAGGGGGCCGTGCGGGGTGGCGAAACCCCAGCCCGACTGTCCTCGTGAGGGAGCGGGAGATACTCGAAGCCCCCACCCCGACCCTCCCCCGCGCGCGAGGGAGGGAGAAACGGGAGACAACTTGACGCCAAGGCTTCGCAGGCAGGCAATCGTTGCGCGCACATCTTCACTTTCCGGTAGCCCACTGATCATGGAGTCGCCTTCCGCCAGTGCCGCGAGGATTAGCACTCGGTGCGCGACCGATTTGTCGCCGGGAACCCGGATCGTAGCGGCAATACGAGTTGCCGGTTTGACCATCTCCATTTGTTCGACCTCAGCGCCCAGCATGCACCCCTCCGCCAAATAGTTCCTTCATCCTGGTGCCGCCGTCGATTCGCTGGCGATAACGGTGTAAGACGGTGTCGAACCGATCGATCGCGTCGACCAATGCGTCGCGATTTTCTCGCGCGATAGCCTCGTACATGGCGGAGTCCCCTCCGGCGAGGCGAACCATGCTCCGATAGCCCGGTCCACCGAGTGCCACGTCAGCCTGCTGCTGCACGGTTTCGGCGAAGGCCGAGCTGATCACGAACGCCAGGTGGCTGAGAAACGCCATCTGCTGGTCGTGGAGATCAGCAGACATGAAGCTAACGGTGGCGCCAATCGCACGGACCATCTCGAACCACGTATCGAAGGGCCGTACATCCTGGCCGGCGGCCGGAGTGAAGATCCAGGGTTCACGACTGAAGATGGCGGCATCGCTCTCCGCCAGCCCGCTTCGGGTCTTGCCGGCCACAGGGTGACCGCCGAGAAAACGAGACGGATTCGGTAAGCGCTGCGCCCAGTCAATGACGGGCCGCTTGACGCTGGCCACGTCGGTGATGAGCGTTCCGACCGTCACGATGGGTGAAAGGCGTTCCATCACGCCGGCGACTTCCTCGATGGGGGTCGCGATCACCACGATGTCGCAGTCCGAGATGTCCGCCAGGTCCGTGGACGCTCGATCGACGGCGCCGGAGTGGATCGCTTCGGCCGCGCTTTCCGCTCGCCTGGCAACACCAGTCAGGTCGATCGAATGACCCAGGCGGCGCAAGGCAAGGGCCAGCGAGCCGCCAATCAAACCCAGGCCGATAATGCCGACCCGCATCACGGGACTCCAACCGGCCGTTTCAGCGCCGCCGCGACCGCAATCACCTGTTCGACCAGCTGCTGGAAGGCCTCTGGCGTGAGCGACTGCGCCCCATCGGAGAGCGCGACCTCGGGCTGCACGTGCACTTCGACCATGAGGCCGTGGGCGCCCGCTGCGATGCCGGCTAGCGCCATCGCGGTGACGAGGGATCGGCGACCGGTGCCGTGGCTCGGGTCCACGATGATGGGCAGATGACTCAGCTCCTTGATCAACGGGATGGCGTTGAGGTCCAGCGTGTTTCGGGTGTAGGTCTCGAATGTACGGATGCCCCGTTCACAGAGGATGACCTCGTAGTTGCCCTGGCTGAGGATGTACTCGGCCGAGAGCAACCACTCTTCGATGGTCGCCGACATTCCCCGCTTGAGCAGGATCGGTTTTCGCAGCCTCCCAACTTCGGACAGCAGCGCGAAGTTCTGCATGTTGCGAGCGCCGATCTGTAAAACGTCCGCAAGGTCAGCCAGCGTGTCGATATCGGCAGGCGCCAGCACCTCGCAGACGAGGGGAAGGCCGGTCTGTCGCCGCGCTTCCCGTAGGATTTCGACCCCGCCTCCGCGCAGCCCCTGAAAGCTGTACGGCGAGGTGCGTGGCTTGAACACGCCGCCGCGCAGGGCGTGGGCGCCTGCCGCCTGCGCCCGACGGCAGGTTTCCAGGTAGAGCTCCTCGTTGTCGACTGAACACGGCCCGGCGACGATCCAGACATGCTCCCCGCCGACCTCGTGGGAGTTAACCCGAATCCGGGTATCGCGTGATCGGAACTCGCGGTTCGACAGCTTGAAGGGCTTGGTGATGGGAACCACCTCGGCGACGCCCGGGGCCTCGACAAAAAGATCCCGTAGCGCGAATGGATTCGTTCCGATGACGCCGATCACGGTTCGCTCGTCGCCGTCGCTCAGGTGGGTGCGCATGCCATGGGCCTGGACCTGGCTGACAACCGCCGCCACCTGCGCGGAGGTTGCGTCATGGCGCATCACGATGATCATGCGGTTGCCCTCAACAGCTGGGCGCCCCGCAGGTAGACGAAGCGGATCGCGGACGACGGGACATCGGTGTTGACGAGCAACAGCACCCGGATGCAGCGCGGCAGGCTGCGCGGATTGGAACTCGGCACCGCCATCTCGTGGGCGCACATCAGCGGGACGTCGCCCCAGCCGAGCTGGCGGGCGGCCGCCGCCGGGAACTCCGACGTCAGGTCCGGGGTGGTGGTAAACCAGGCGGCGGCGATATCACCTGGGTCGAGCGCGTTCTCTCGAGCGATCTGCGCCAGCAACTCGATGGTGGCGTCGACGATCGCCGTCTCACTGTCTTCGTCGGTGGTCGTTGCGCCGCGGATCCCTCGAACCGCCATCCTCTCTTACCTCCTGGGCGCGCCAAATTCGTCGTGCGATGGAGGAGGCCGGTATACGGGTGGCGGCGGGAGGAGCGGCGCTAGCCCATCCCGAGCCGGTCCCGTGCCGGCCCGAGGTAGGCGTAAAAGTAAAAGCTCCAGGGGCGTAGCCGCCGCAACATGTGCCGATATGCTACACGGCACCACGGTGACTGGCAAGGGGCGAGCGTAACCCGCGGGAGTATCTGCATTCAACGCCAACCTTCAGGAGACAAGCCATGACATCGATCCGAATCCCGGCTCGCATCATGCTCGGTGTCGCCGCCGTGTCCATGGCGGCGTGCGGCGGCACGGCCGCCCCCGGCCCAGGGGCCTCCAGCGGCACCACCCTGATCCACACCGTCTCGATGAAGGTCGGTGACAAGACGGAGACCGTGCTGAAGAACAAGAAGGGCCTGACCCTCTATTACTTCACGCCGGATACGGCGGCCACCGCGGCCTGTACGGGCGGCTGCGCAACCACCTGGCCGCCGCTGCTGGCCAGCTCAGGGAGTCCAACCAGCGACCCCGTTCTGCCGGGGCACCTCTCGGTTCTCGACGGCGCCAACGGCAAACAGGTCCTCTACAACGGACATCCTCTATACACCTACTCGAAGGATGGGGATTCGGGGGATGCCTACGGCCAGGGGATCGCCGGAAAGTGGTTCGCCGCGACACCCGAGCTGGCGGCGGCGTCACCGTCACCCTCAGCCTCGGCCAGCGGGTACAACTACTGAGGTCTGACGGTCAGTGGTTCGTGCCGGGAGCCGGCGCGGCCGGCGGCGTGGCCTGATCCGGAAGCATTTGCATCGGGTTGACCGGGCTGTTGTCGATGCGGACTTCGAAATGGGTATGCGGGCCGGTCGAGTTCCCGGTTGATCCCACCAGCCCGATCAGCTGGCCCCGTTTGACGACATCGCCTTCCTTGACGCCGATCGCAAGCAGATGACCGTAGAGCGTCTTCAGGCCGGTGTCGTGCTGGATCACCACGTAGTTGCCATAGCCAACTAGATTTCCTGAGCTGTCGGTCATCGGCCGCGCCAGGGCGACGACGCCATCGGCCGCCGCAAACACCGGCGTACCCAGCGGGACGGCGAGATCGATACCTGTATGGAAATGGGCAAAGCCGGCGTAGGCTGCCTCGAACGTGAACGACGTTGGCCCAAAGCCCTGGGTGATCGTGGCGTGGGGGATTGGCATCAGCAGCTTGCCGGTCGCCGTTAGGACCGGGTCCTGGGCGATCAGCTTGGCGGTGACCTGAAAGTTCTGCTGGGCGAAAACGGCCTGCTCGATCTGGCTCAGCACGCTGTCGGTCTTCATTCTGACGAGCGTGGCTCGCTTTGCCGCCATCTCCGGGGTGTCGGTTTGCATCGCGTCAAGCGCCGCCAGGGCCTCGTCGATCGTGCCCTGCAGCTGGGTCTGGAGCGACTGCTCGTTCGCGATCTCCTGGGCGAGAGTCGATTGGAACAGCACGAGCTGTGACAGCGCGTCTTTTTTGCTCGCCCGGCTTCGCTCGAGCGTCGCCTGGGCGTGGGCCAGCGCAACCTCGTCCGCCTGGACCGCCCGGACCAGGTCACGCTCCCGGTCGACGATGACATCGCTGTAGCCGATGGTCTCGAGCAGACCGCCGAAGCCTCCCGCCCGCACGAGACTGACAAAGAAGCTGTCCTGGTGCTTGTAAAGGCGCCGGACGATGGCGGCAAGTTGAGTCCGGTCGGCGAGGAGCTGAGCCGTCACCTGCTCATGCTGGGCGGTGACGCCGGCGATCCGGGTGTCGAGCTGCGAGACCTCTTTCTCGCTGTCGAGAATCTGCTGACCGAGGGCCATCAGGCCCAGCTCGGATTGGTTGAGGGAATGCTCAAGCATCAGGGCGTGCGCTTCCGAGGCGGTCAGGTCTCCGATCAGCTCGGACTGCGCCTGGCGATTCCGCAGCGCCGGGCTCGTAGGGGCGGCCGACGGAGTCGCGGCCGGGGATGGGGTGGCCGCGGTGATCGGCGTGGCCGTCGCCGTCGTTTGCGACCCGGGACTGGGGCTAGGACTGGGCGCGGCCGACGGGGAGGCGGAGGTCGCCGGCGCCGTGTCGGCCAGGGCGCCTGCCGGAACCAGCAGCAGACCGAGCAGACCGGCCAGGCTCAAGGCCAGGACCGCCACCCTCAGACCCCGATTCGGCGGCAGGGCCACAGGGGGTCGAGAGTTTACAGACCCACGAAAATCTTTACAACTGTTAAGGCCTGGACGCCTCCTGCCTGCCCCGTCGAACCCCAAAAAGACTGCCTCCGCGGGCCCCTTCTGCCCGATTCGTATTCGACAACTGCTCAGCCCGCTTCCCGGAGGGGCAACGGCTAACCTTCCCCTATTTTCACATTTTTGTCACTCCTTGCCCGCTTCCACCTTTCGTGGAAGCCGGGCCGGCACTTGCCGCGGCCTAAGCTGTGCTACCATCCTGAAAAACCAACTCGAGCTATCACGGGGGAAGTGATCTGGCACAGAGCCGGTTTTTGACACACACGCTTGTTCTGTTAGCGGCGGCGCTAATCCCGGTACTGACAGCCTTCGACCGACTCCACACTGACACCGCCTACGGCGCAAATCCCACCCCTTCGATCTCCCTGCGCACCACGCACGTCGACGATGTGGTGGTCAGCCAGGGCGGGTTCATCATGAAGATGAGCACCTCCAGCGTTGACACCCCGGTGCGGCGCGACGTTACCTACTACACGATCAAGCCGGGCGATACGGTGCAGAACGTTGCCGGCCGCTTCGGGCTCACTGTGGACACCCTCCGGTGGGCCAACAACATCACCGACCTGACCAGCGTGATCCAGGGCCAGCGACTGGTGGTCCCGCCGGTGAACGGCATCCTGGTCAAGGTCCAGCAAGACACCCAGCTGAGCGGCCTCGCCATCCAGTATCACGTCAACGTTCAGGACATCATCGACTTCAATCTGATCCGTGATCCGGCCCACCTGAAGGCCGGAACCATGCTCATGCTCCCGGACGGGGTCGGCCCCGCCCTGGATTCCGGTGGCGTTGGCAAGAAGACGGTGCGGACGGTCACCTGGAACCGCTTCGGCCGGCAGGTGACGAACTACACCATCACCTACAGCAACGCCCCGGTCTATGGTGCCGGCGGCAAGTTCCCCTACGGCTATTGCACCTGGTGGGTGGCGCACAAGCGTTACATCCCCTGGTCCGGTAACGCCTGGCAATGGTGGTACGCCGCCCAGCAGTTCGGATTTGCCGAGGGCCAGGTCCCAATGGTGGGCGCCATCATGGTGCAGGGCATCAGCTGGACCTCCCCAGTCGGCCACGTTGCCTACGTCGAGTCGGTGAACGCCGATGGGTCCTTCACCGTTTCAGAGATGAACTACGCCGGCTGGGGCCGCGTCGACTACCGAACCATCAAGTCAACGGCGGGACTCGACCTGTTGGGCTTTATCTACTAGGTCCAGTTCCGTTAAGCGGCAGCAATCCGCCGGGGGCTGATATCCCGCTGTCGTAGCTCGCGCAAGCCTTCCCATATGCGGTGGTTGCGTACTCGGGAGACTCGTCTCGGCCCCAACGAGACTCCTCATGCTGGTCTTCGCGGTGAGCTTCACTGCCTATCTCGTGTGTGGTCCCGTATTCCTCGTGTACGACGGGGACATCATGTACAGGGTTAGCGAAAGCCTGCTCTGGCAGCACTCGGTGCGGATAACAGATCCGTTGATGCACCTGAATGAGCCGTACGCGACGTACGGCCCGGCGGTTTCCGTGTTGCTCATGCCCCTTGTCGCGGCCGGTCAGCTGCTCTTTCATGACGGCGGACGGCTCACAAGCCTCTACCAACCAGCGGTCACTGCCGCGACTGTTGTAGTGGTGGCCCTGGTGGCTCTTACGGGTTCGGCACGCTCGCCTGGGACTACAGCAACATCCTCTTCAGCGAGCCGGTGATCGCACTCGCGACGGTCGTCGCCTTCCTCGGCCTGTTGCGCTTTAGGAACGATGGGTCGCGCCGCTGGCTGGCGGCCGCAGGCGGTGCAGTGGCGCTCGCGGTGTTGGGCCGGACCGACTCTCTGGCCGTTGTGATGCTGCCCTTCTCAGGCTTTGCCTTCGTCGCGGTGGTTCGCGCGTCGCCGTCATGGCCGGTCCGCGTGCGGGCCCTTGCGGCGTACGGGCTGCCGGTCGCCGCTGCAATTCTTCTTGTGCTCGGGTATGACGGAGTGCGATACGGTGGCGCGCTTCGAACCGGTTACCTCGCGTCCGGGGTGGGGTTCACATTCCCGTTTGTGCGGGGCTTCCTTGGCCTACTCGTGAGTCCCGCGGCTGGAATCTTCGTCTTCATGCCGGTGCTGGCGATGGCGGTGGCAGGTTTTCCCGGATTCGTCCGCAGGCACAGGGCGGCGGCCATCTTGGTCGCCTGCCTCGTTGGAGCCCGGCTGCTCTTCTACGCGAGTTGGTGGGGATGGGACGGCGGAGATAGCTGGGGTCCTCGCTTCCTGGTGCCTGTTCTGCCGGTGCTCGTACTGCCGCTCGCC
>VBHC01000065.1:0-15571 GCA_005889535.1 Chloroflexota bacterium | reverse complement strand
CCGCGGCGAGCCTGCCCCCTGGGAGCTCGCTACCCGCCTGCCTGAACTGCCGAATGAGTTCCGCGCTGGCCCTCCAGTCGCTCAAGGACAAGGTGTACTTCGATTGGGGCGATGCCCCGCTCCTATATCAACTTCGGATCTTGGTACAGCACGGCCCTGTTCACAGGGGCTTGAATGTGATCGTGGTTACCGTCATTCTTCTCGCACTGCTGGGCATGAGCGTGCCGGTTGCCTGGCGGCTGTTCGGGCGCATCGAGATTCAAGCGATAGGAGCAACCACGTCCGCAGCGGAATCTGCCCTCGCCGCATAGGCGCGTACGCGGGATCGCACCTTACACAGATATCCCCACCTTGCTGACGTGCCCGACGCAACCGTTCGGCCGAAGGAAAATTTTAGGTTGCCTAAGATAGCTGACGATGGCCACACCTGAAGAGTTTCTGGAACAAACCCGGGAGCAAGGCCTCAAGGAACTTGAGGACTTTCTGCGCATCCCGAGCATCTCGAGTCAGCCCGAGCACGCGGACGACGTCCGACGGGCGGCCGGTCATCTCGCCGAGCAGTACGAGCGGGTCGGACTCGAGAACGCCCAGGTGATTGAGACCGGCGGGCATCCGGTGGTCTACGCGGACTGGCTGAAGGCGCCGGACAAGCCCACGGTTCTCCTCTATGGTCACTACGACGTCCAGCCCGTCGATCCGCTCGACCTGTGGAAATCGCCGCCGTTCGAACCCATTCAGCAAGACGGCCAGTTGCTGGGCCGTGGCGCGTCGGATGACAAGGGGCAGATCGCACTCCACTGGCAGGCGATTCAGGCGTGGCTTAAGACGACCGGCGAGCTGCCTCTGAACCTGAAGGTGATCGCCGAAGGCGAGGAAGAGATCGCCAGCCCACATTTCGAGGCGTTCGCAGAGGCCAACGCGGAGCGGCTCCGGACGTCCTACTGCGTCGTCAGCGACACATCAATGGTGGCCAAGGGCTTCCCGGCGATCACCTACGCGCTGCGCGGCCTGGTCTACTTCGAGCTCCGCGTCGAAGCCGCCAGCACCGACATGCATTCCGGATTGCTCGGCGGAGTGGCACCAAATCCGGCGCAGGCCCTGGCAGAGATCCTGGTGCGGCTCAAAGACCCGGCGGGGCATGTCCTGGTGCCGGGATTCTATGACGGCGTCCGCCCGTTGAGCGAGGAGGAGCGCCGCCAGTTCGCTCGGGTGCCGTTCGACGAGGCGGCGCTCAAGAAGACCTACGGCCTGACCGCGCTGCACGGCGAGCCCGGGTTCACGCCGACCGAGCGGAACTGGGCTCGACCGACGCTCGAGGTCAACGGAATCTGGGGTGGTTATCAGGGGCCCGGGGCGAAGACGATCATTCCAGCGTGGGCGGCCGCCAAAATCAGCTGCCGCCTCGTGCCCGACCAGGATCCGAAAGCCGTCGCTCAGGCGCTTCGCGAATATCTTGACGACGTCGCTCCGAAAACGGTGCGCCTCAGCCTCGCCGAGCTGAGCGGCCACGGTGATCCATGGATCACGCCCATCGACCACCCACTGATCCAGGCCGCCCGGAGCGCGCTGCATCGCGTCTACGGGAAGGAGCCGGCAATGATCCGCTCCGGCGGTTCGATCGGTGCCGTCGAGGTAATGGCCCGCCGGCTCAGCGCCCCGTGTCTTTTGGTCGGCTTCGTTCTACCCGACTCGCTGGCGCACGCCCCCAACGAGCGACTGGACCTGGACAGTTTCTATCTCGGCCGGCAGGCAGCCCTTCGGCTCTGGGAGGAGGTCGCGAAAATCGGCGGTTAGGATCTTACGGAAACCGGTAGCTGGTGCTCGAGCAGGCGACGTGCGTAAAAGCGCTCCCAGGATTCGTCTGGCTTTGACTCGTTGAACTCCCGATCCAGCTTGACCAGCATGTAGACGAGCTCGCTCCGAACCGGCGACGGCTTGAGGATCTGGGGCAACTCTGAAAGCCGGATCAGCCAGTCCGCATACCACGATGCCCAATCGGGATCGTCTCCATCGACGATCCGATAGACGATGTGATGCGTCTCGCTGGCCTCGCGCAAAAGTGCCGCCACCCGGTCGATATCGTTCAGTGGCCGGTCTCCTCGCCCTCGTGAGTCAGGCCGGCGCGAAGCCGCACGAAGCGGGCCCGTAATTCGGCTTGACGCCATGCGGCCGCCGCCCGTGGCAGCCGATGGGAACCGCGGACACCGAAGACGGCATCCCAGCCGACCTGAAGCAGCGCTCCCGCGTATGCGTCCACAGGAATATGCTCCGCCCGAGCCGCCGCCTCGATGAAGTCCTCAAGCGCCGGATCGATGCTAACGACGAGCTTGGTCATCGGCTCCCTCGTCGGCGACTGCGGCTTCCCTGAATCGCACCATAGCCGATCCGGCTGACGCGTGCCAATAGGAATCTTAGGGCGTGATCGGCGGGGCGATACCAGGAGGAATTTGCGCGGCGGCACGGGCGGCGGCACGGGCGGCGGCCAGCTGCCGGCTGGCGCGAAAGCCGTTGAAGAGAAAGAAGAGGGCGAAGGCGTGAAACGCCACGCTCAGCCAGTCGCTTGCCCAGGCCAGCAGCAAGGCGTCGAGACCGTAGAGCGACATGCCAACGATGAAGCCCCAGCTGGCGCCCTTGCGTGCGGCAAGGCCGAGGCCGGCGAAGCCCGCGGCCAAAAGCGCGTCGAAGACCAGGGCGATGACGGTGCCGGCGCTGCCGCCGATCACCACCGAGCCAAAGGCATCGACCGCCTGGGTGGCCCCCAGGCCAACGACAAAGTTCAAGTTCGATCCGGTGGCGGCGATCACCGAGTTGATGACGGATAACCCGGCGATCCAGAAGAACCAGTTCGCCCCCGACCGGAGGATGATGATCTGCCTCGCTTCCGCAGTCGCCGCGGGCGCCGGTGTCGTGCTCATGCCCGCCCGATGCTACTCGGCGACGAAGCGATACCCAATCCCGGGAACGGAGTGGATGTAGTGCGGCTTCTCGGAGTCGCGCTCGATCTTTTTCCGCAGCCGGTAGACGTGGGCATCCACGGTACGGGTCTCGATCTCGACCTCGTAACCCCAGACCTTGCGCAGCAGCTCACCCCGGCTGACCACCTGGCCGGCCTGGGAGGCCAGCAGGGACAGGAGGTTGAACTCGGTCAAGGTCAGGGCGACTTCCTGGCTCTCGCGCCAGACCTGGCGACTATTCATGTCGATGATGAGGCCGGGGAACTCGAAGCGCGTCTTGGGCTGTGCCTGCGTCACGGCCTGCTCACTGCGGCGCAGGTGGGCGCCAACCCGGGCCAGGAGTTCCCGGACCTCGAAGGGCTTGGTCAGGTAGTCATCGGCCCCCACTTCGAGCCCAACGACCACGTCGATGGTGTCGTTCTTGGCGGTCAGCATGATGACCGGCACCTGGGTGCCGTCGGCGCGCAGCTGGCGGCAGACGTCCATTCCGGAGACGCCGGGCAGGTTCAGGTCGAGGATGACCAGGTCGGGCTCGGACTTCTCGATCATCTCCATGCCCTTCTCCCCTGTCTCCGCCTCGATCAGGTTGAGGTTTTGACCCACGCATGCCATCCGGACGACCTCCCGGGTCGGGGCATCGTCCTCGATCATCAGAATCGTTTTCGGGAACGGCATCTCGTCGGGTCTACTCCTTCTCCAGGAAATTCGTCACTTGGAGCATGAATTTCTTGAGTTCGATCGGTTTCGCAATGTAGCCGGAGCATCCCGCGGCCAGCGCCTGCTCTTCGCTCCCCTTCAGCGCGTTGGCTGTCAGGGCGACCACCTTGATGTCCGCCGTGGCCGGGTCGGCTTTGAGCTGGCGAGTCACCGCTAATCCATCAACGCCGGGAAGCTGCATATCCATCAGTATTAGGTCCGGCCGGAGGTGGCGAGCCTTCTCCAGGCCCTCCTGGCCGTTCGACGCGGTGTCCACGGCGAAGCCGTTCCCCTCCAGGACCATGCGGGCCAGGTCCAGGTTGGACGGATTGTCCTCCACGACCAGCACCCGGTTCCGCTTGCTCGGGCCCGGCCGGAGCGGCAGCTGAACCGTAAAGGTGGTCCCCTGACCGGCGACGCTCTCGAAGTCGATCGACCCGCCATGGAGTTCGACCAGCTTCTTGGTCAGCGCCAGCCCCAGGCCGGTGCCGGGGTACTCCCGGTTGCTGGCGCTCTGCACCTGGTAGAAGGCGCCGAAAATCTTGTGCTGCAGCTCCTTGGCGATCCCAATCCCACTGTCCTGGACGGCGATCGTCAGGAGCTTGTCCTGGGCCCGGGTCTGGACCATGACCCGTCCGGATGGCGGCGTGAACTTGATCGCGTTGGAGAGCAGGTTGTAGAGCACCTGCTTGAACTTGTTCTTGTCGGCGATCAGCAGGCTGTCCGAGGGCTCCACGGTTGACGCGATCTCGATGTCCTTCTTGATCGCCAGGGACCGCAGGACGTTGAGCACCTCGCGGATGGCTGATTCCACGCCGAATTCCTCGTAAACAAGGTCCATCCGGCCGGCCTCGATCTTGGTCAGATCGAGCACGTCGTTGATCAGGGACAACAGATGGCGCCCGCTGTTATAGATGTTGTCGAGGCAGTCCTTGCGCTGCTTCTCGGTGATCTTGCCGGCCAGGTCGTCGCGGAGCAGCTCGCTAAATCCGAGGATGGCGTTGAGTGGGGTGCGCAGCTCGTGCGACATGTTCGCCAGGAATTCGGACTTCAGCCGGCTGACCTCAGCGATCTGGGCGTTCGCCGTCTCGAGCTCGCCCAGGTGCGTCTGCAGCTGCTCGTAGAGGCGGCCGTTGTCGATGGCGATGGACGCCTGGTTGGTGATGACCTTGAGGATGGCCACGTCCAGCTCGGTGAAGGGATCGACGCGCTGCCGCGAAATCGTCATGGCGCCGACGACCCGCTGCGGTGTCGCCAGCGGCTGAACCATGAGCGACCGCGGTGAACGGCTCTGGTCGAGGATCTTGAAACGGGGATCGAGAGTTGCGTCGGCGATATTGAGGGTTTCGAGTTGCTCGACAGCGTAGCCCAGGATGCCGTCGCCGAGGACGAAGTGGGCGATGTGGGGCACCATGTCCTGGTGCGGGTAGGTGGCGCAGGCGGTGAGCTCGCGGCTGCCTTCGTTGAGCAAGAAGACGGTGGCCGCGTCGAACTGCATCATCTGGGAAGTCGCGCGCAGCATCGCCTCGATGTTCTCGCTCAGCGAGAGGGAGGAAGTGAAAAGACCACCGAGCCGGTTCAGCAATTGAATCTCGGGGTCGGCAGTCACGTGGGCCACATTATAGGTCATGATTTTTGACACCACCGCGTTTGCGGGTAGGGGGTTTCGGTACTGCAACGTCACGCTCCGTGACTTTCTTTCGGCACAATCGTTGAGCCTGCTGGCGCGCCTACGTCGTGTCACGCAACCGCATTCGATTCGGCAAAAGACTGGCCACCGGTAAGCTGGTTAGGCCCATGAAAGCGATTCGATTCCACCAGCACGGCGGGCCGGAGGTGCTGCGCTACGAGGATGCGCCGACCCCTGAGCCGGGGCCGTCACAGGTGCTGATCCATCTTCGGGCAGCGGCGCTCAACCACCTGGATTTATTTGCCCGAGACGGCGCCATCCCCAGGGTGCCTTTGCCCCATATCGGCGGGGCCGATGGCGCCGGCGTGGTCGCGGCCAACGGCCCTGGGGCGGGCCGCTACCCCGTCGGGACCCGCGTCTTCTTCGACCCGGGCCTCAGTGATGGCACCTGCGACTACTGCGCCCGCGGCGAGCACAGCCTCTGCGACCGGTGGGAGATCCTCGGCGAACATCGCGACGGCAGCTTCGCCCAGGCCCTTACGATGCCGGAGGTCAACCTGCGGCCGATCCCGGAGGGCATGAGCTTCGAGGAAGCGGCCGCCTTCCCCCTGGTCTTTCTCACGGCCTGGCGGATGGTGGTCGGCAAGGCGCGGGTCGTGCCGGGCGAGACGGTGTTGATCCTCGGCATCGGTGGCGGGGTCTCCATCGCGGCGCTTCAGATCGCCAAGCACGCGGGTGCGCGAGTGTTCGTGACGTCCAGCAGCGACGACAAGCTGCAGCGCGCCCAACAACTTGGCGCGGACGTGCTGATCAATCATCAGAAATCCGACTTCTCGAAGGAGACCTGGACGATCACCAACAAGCTTGGCGTCGACGTCGTGATCGACAACGTCGGCGCCGCCACCTGGCCGGGGAGCATCCGGGCGCTGGCGAGAGGCGGCCGGTTGGTCACCTGCGGCGCCACGAGCGGCCCCAAACCGGACGAGGATATTCGTCGCATCTTCCAGAAGCAGCTCACGATTTACGGATCGACCATGGGCACCCGGCACGATTGGGAACAGCTCAACAGGCTGCTGGCGGCGAAGGTGCTCCGACCTGTCGTCGACCGTACGTTTCCGCTGGAGCAGGCCGCGCAGGCGCAGGAACGGATGGCGCGCGCCGAGCAGTTCGGCAAGCTCGTCCTAACGATCCCGCCTCTCTCGTGACCAGGGCAACGGCGGCGACCCTGTTAGGGGTATTACTCATTGCCTGCGGCCAGCCAACCGCCCAACCAGCGCCAACCGCCACGGCCCGGCACAGCGCGACGCCCAGCCCGACGCCAACGCCAGCCGCCACGCCGACGCCGCTTCCTCCTCCGCCGCATCTGGCTCCCGCAGCCGGGATCCAGCTTCCTGGCGGATTTTCGGCGTACATCTACGCACGCGGACTGGGGACCATCACGGCCCTGGCCTTCGGGCCGGATGGGCGGCTCTACGTTCTCGCGGCGGGCGGCTCGCTCCAGGTGGTGCCGGCGTCGGGTGCCGCGCCCCAGACGCTGCTGTCAGGCTTGCCGACGGCACTCGGCATGGCCTGGCGCGGCCGTGACCTCTATCTATCAGTCCGGGGAAGCATACGAGCCTACCACCTGACCGATGGACGACTGTCGGGAGGCGGCAGCGTGGTTGGCGGATTGCCGGTGGGCCGCCACCAGAACGACTGGATTGCGGCCATGCCAAACGGCGACTTCCTGCTTGGGGTGGGGTCGACCTGCGACGTCTGCAACGAGCGCGATTCCAGGAGTGCTGCCGTGCTGCGCTTTCGCGCCGATTGGAGCTATGCCGGCGTCGCCCTGCGTGGCACCCGCAATCCCTACGGCCTCGCGGTTCGCCCCTCCACCGACGACGCCTACGTGACGATCAACGGGCAGGATAACCTGCCGGGTAGCCAGCCGGCCGACCACCTGCTGCGAGTGGTCAACGGCGGGGACGCCGGTTGGCCGCGCTGCTGGCCCGCCTTCCCCGACGGGAGCCTGCATGGGAACTGCGGCGGGGTGGCGCGGCCGATCGCGGTGTTCACGCCGCACACGTCGGCGGACGGCATCGTCTTCTACGACGGGCGTGAGTTTGGCGCCGGTTATGACGAGAACGCGTTCGTGACCGAGTGGGGAACGAACGGCGGCGGTCCGGCGGGTCGCCGGGTGGAGCGGGTCGTCCTGTCAGGCTCCGGCGCAACCGAGCACGGCCAGGTGAGCGATTTCGCCACGGGCTTCTCCCACCCGCTGGGCATCGTGGTCGCGCCCGACGGCGGTCTCCTGGTGGGCGACTACGGCACCGGCCAGGTCACCGAGATCTTCCGCACCAGCTGAAAGAAGCCAGCCGCTGGTAGCGTCGCACTGCCCATCAGCCTCGCAGATGACCTGACAGAAATGGCGCGCTGGCTGGCCGCAGGCGAGTCGGCAGCCAACCTGGATCTTCAGCCGGACCGGGCGCCATTGCACCAGACAAGCCGCGCCTGGTTCGGCCAGGTGATGCCGGGCTCCTGGGCGCCGAATGTCGACAGCGACGGCGTCGACGGCAAGCTCGCGGGGGTATCCGCGATTCGCGCTCACGACCCGGCTTTCGACGAGAACGTCTTCCTCGCCCAGGTCCAGCGGCTGTTCTTCGCCGTGCTTGAAGCCTGGACGGCGCTGAAACCCCCGCTCAGCCAGGGCGTGATGGCATCACTCATCTGGGAGCAGCAGTCGGCGCAGGTCCGCGTCTACGCCGGCCGCGGTTGGCGCAACCTCCTCGACCAATTGACGTTCACCAGCGCGGTAGTGGCCGGGGCGGTCAGTAACAGCGGCTTCGACACCGTGACGGTACGGATCAACGCCAACTCTGCGGACTACGACCTGGACGCGGGCGGGAGCGTGATCCGCGGCGACATCAAACCCTGGGACTGGACGGAAGACTGGATCTTCCAGCGACCGTCAACCGCCGCCACGGCTCAGCCGGGAACGATCACCTCACAAGCGTGTCCGAACTGCGGGGCCTCGGTCAACGTCGACATCACCAGCATCTGCCCCTTCTGCGATGCTGCCGTCATCAGCGGCAAGTTCGGCTGGTTGTTGACCAGGATCGATCGCATCTGAGTTGCTCGGGTTTTCAGCGCCTTTTCGGCCTTGAAAACGGAAAACCGACCATCGCTCAGTGGTCGGTTTTCCTGCCCCGTCTGGGCCGCCACTCGCCGGCAGGCGAGCCCCCATATTCTCTCACTGCGGGCCCCCCTGTGCCGGTCGGTTTGCCCGAATCAATGCCGCGCGAGTTCCGTCTTTGACAGTTTGGCTATCACGTAATATCCCAACGCCGGTTAGCCTACAAAGCTCCGGTCTCTCGCAAGCTTCGGAAGCGCTCGGCACAGACCACCAGGTGATCAAGCACCTCCACCCCGAGTAACCGACCCGCCTCCTGTAGATGGCGGGTCACCGCGAGATCCTCCGGACTGGGGGTGGGATCCCCGGACGGGTGATTGTGAGCCAGGATGACCGCCGCAGCCCCCATGGTCAGCGCCGGACCGAAGACTTCGCGGGGCTGGAGGGCCGCGACATTGAGACCACCCACGGCCACCTTTTCACAGGCGAGCGTCTGGTTGCGGGTATTCAGGTAGAGCACCGAGAAGCATTCCTTCGGGCTGGTGCGCAGGTCCTGAAGCTGCAGCAACGCCTCCCGGGGGGAGGTCACGGCAGGAGTGGCGCTGTCCGCCGGCACGTGCCACCGCCGGGCGAGTTCGCGCACCGCCAGGAGCCGCCTTACCTGCGCCGGACGGAACCCGTGGCGGCGGGCCGCCTGCCTCAGGTCGCTCGGCGGCCGCTCGACAATCCCGCCCTCAGCCAGCAGGGCACGCAGCCCCGAAAGATCTCCCCGCTGCCCGACCAGGGCGGCCAGCAGCCCGGGCTCGTCGGCTCCGGACACCGAGCGCTATACTAACACTAATCTGTGTATTTGTCCAGTCTAGTGGTGGAAGACCGCGACGAGGACGATGACGACGATGAGCAGCACGATGACACCGCCCCCCGCCAGCAACAGCGCCGAGATGTTGATGCTGGTGTCCTTGATGGGCGCCTGGACGGACATGGGTGGGCCAGGCTGGACGGGTGAGCCGGCGCCTGGCGGTTGGTCCTGCTCGCTCATCCGTGCCACTCCGATGCCTGGGTGATGTTATCGAGCACCCAGCCGAACTGTCCGCTGGTCACGGTCGCCTTGCAATAGCTGCACACCCCCGATTCGTTGATGGACAACGGCGCGCCGCAGTTGGGGCACTGGGTGACGTCGGCGCCCTCGCCAGCCTTCGTCCGGGCGGCGCCGCTCCGGATGAAGGTCCAGTACTCCGTGAAGGGCTTGGTATCGCGAGAGCCGTAGGTCACGGTGTTGCTGGTCGTGTCATCGACCTCGTAGTCAGCCGCACTGGCGTCGATCCGCACCGTGATCGAGTCGAAGTTTGGATCGGTCTGAACTTTGACGATCTGGGCCCCGCCGATGACGAGCCGCTCCAGCACATTCCGCTTGTGCGCGGCGATCATCGCATCGATCTGCGTCTTCCATCGCCGGTAGATGCCATCCGACATATAGACGCGAGCCGGCTCCAGGTTGCGATCCATCCATGCCTTCTGCAGGGCAAAGAAGGCCGCCTGGGCGCGGTCGAGGAACATCTGCTGGTTGAAGTTCGGATCCTTTGCCTGGAGGGCCGCGAGATCGTCGTTGAGCGTCGAGCGCATCTGCGCCATCGGCGCGTAGCTCGGCCCCCAGTTGGAGGCCTGCATGGGATTGCGCAGGCTCATCCGCCGGTAGACCTGGAAAAGCGCGAACAGGAGGAAGAGAAAGAAGATGAAGCCACCCCCACCGCCACCGAAGAGAAAGAAGGGCAGCAGGAAGCCGCCGCCGCCGAAGCCGCCCCCACCGCTGTAGCCGCCGTCAAACCCACCGCCTCCGAGGCCGCCGCCGCCGCCGAAGCTCTCGCCACCGCCGGCGCGGGCAAGGGCCAGCAGCGGGCTCGTGGCGGCCAGCGTCAGCGCCAGCACCGCTCCGAGGGCCAGTCTCCGCCGCCAGCTCACGATTGGGCCGGTGTGCCTCCGCCGGTGAGTGATTGGCCGCAGTTGGTGCAGAACTTTGCGTTTGCGGCATTCAGCGTGCCGCACTTCTGGCAAGCGAGCGTGGCGCCGGTGGGCGCCGCGGCCGGTGACAGCGCCTGGCCGCAGCTGTTGCAGAATTTCGCGTTCTCGGCGTTCAGCGCGTGGCACTGTGGGCAGCGGACCTGGATCTGGCCACCGGCCGCCACCGTCTGCCCCATCTGGCCGGCCACCAGCCCGCCGACGCCAAGCCCGACTCCAAGGAATGCCGGGTTCACGCCCCCGCCCTGGCCGGGACCCTGCGCCAGCCCCTGACCTGCACCGATCATCGCCTGGCCGGCTGCGTACTGCTGGAACCCACCGGCCAGCTTGGTGTACTGGACATCCTTGAGAAATGTCTTCAGCTTCTCTTCGTCCTCGGGTTTGAGCGTGATCGTGAAATTTCCGAGTCGCACGATCTGAAGGCCGTAGGACTTGATGTTGCGTTGCACCTGGGCGATCGTCTCTGACTCGATCTCATCGGTATGAGCGGCAATACCCAGCAGCGGCCAGCCGTTGCTGACGACGTGCGCCACGACGTCCGTTCGCAGGGTCTTGAGCAATTGCTCGCGCATCCAGTCGGTGATCTGATCGTTCGTCGACAGGTTCTGGGTCCCAACCAGGTTGACGATCAGCGACTGCGGCTCGATGACCTTGAGAGAGTATTCACCGAAAACCCGCAGGCCGACGCCGAAGTTCGTCTGCGGGTCGACCACATTGTCGATGGCGCCGCCAAAGGGCAGGTTCGGGAACTCGCGTGTCGAGACAAAATAAATCTCGGTCCGGAACAAGTTGCCACCGCTGGCGGCGTCAACCAGGATGCCGAGAAAAGGAATTTCGGACGAGTCGAGGGTCACGCGGCCGGGCTGGACCGTGCCCTGGATCCGGCCGTCCCGGAAGAACACCGCCAGCTCGTCCTGCTGAACGGTCAACTGCGTCAGCTTGCGAATGTTGGTGTCGGGCCACTTGAAGAGAATCTGGCCCTTCGCCGAATCCGGACGAGCGATGAACTCTCGGCGGACTTCCTGGCTGAAGATACCCATCTGACGCCTCTAATTATGCCGCCTCGGCGAGGGCGGACCTCAGCATGACCGGCACCCCTCGCTGAGCAATCGATTGGTTGATGGCGACGACCACCTCGACCACCCGCAGCCCATCGTTGCCATCGCTCAGCACCGGCCGGCGTGTCATAACCGACCGAAGAAAGTGCTGACACTGGTTCTTGAGAGGTTCGCTCGCCGGTATCGCCGGGCTGACCACATCACCCGTTCTAGTCACCAGCTTGAACTCGCCGAAGCTTTCGTAAGACGGTTCGCGCATGGCCCCCTTGTCGAAGATGCGGACCGGTTCCTGGGTCTCGAGGTCGTTGAAAAACGCCATCTTGCCACTACCCACCACCGTGATCTCGCGCACCTTTCGCGGATCCAGCCAGCTGGCCCGGATGTTGGCGACCACGCCATCCTCGAAGCCGAGAGTGGCGAAGGCGACGTCCTCGCACTGCGAAGAAAGAAACGAGGCGCCCTGCGCCGAAACCCAGGATGGCGCCTGGTTGAGAAAGTGCAACAGGATGGATACGTCGTGGGTCATCAGGTCCCAGACCACGTTCACGTCCGAGCGGATCGGACCAAGGTTTGTCCGTGTGAAGGTCAGATACTCGAGTTGACCGAGAGCGCCCGCGCCGATCACCTTCTGCAGATGATTGATGCCCGGGTTGTAGCGAAAGACATGCCCGACCATGAGCAGGCGATCCTTCCGCCTGGCGAGGTCGCGCAGCTCGCGCGCCTGATCGACGTCAGTGGTGAGGGGCTTCTCGACCAGGCAGTCCTTGCCCGCCTCGAGGGCGGCGCGGGCCACCTCGTAGTGCCGGGTGGCATCGGTGGCAACGATGACCGCATCGACGTCACTGGCCCCCAGCAACGCGTCCAGGTCCGTTCCGGTGCGTAAGCCGGCGGCTCTCCGCTCAGCCTCGTGGAGGCGATCCGGGCTCAGGTCACAGGCCGCCACCATCCGGCAGCCGTCAATCTCTGAGAAGGCGCGCAGGTAATTGAGACCCCAGCGTCCACAGCCGACCAGGCCGATGCCGACCGTCACGATTTGATGACGTTGTGGCTCGCCGCTTTATTGCTCGGGCAGGCGGCTGGGGGCAGGGCCCTGTCAGGGATGAAACGCTGGCTCGTTGTACGCCCATGCACCGGCTGCTGAGCGAGCGCGGGCAGCGTATCGCCGGTCTGGTCGCGCTCGTGGGGGTAGGCCTTCTCGCCTTCCATAACCTGGTCGGCTGGATCACGTTTGCCATCAACCGGGCATTCGAGGGAGACTTCGCCGCCTACTACGCCTTTACCCGGGTCGGGTTGCACGCCGGCTTCGCGCATCTTTACGACGTCGCCGCTCAGCGCCGGGAATGGGACGCCCTGGGACCGCTGCTCTGGTATCCGGCTGTGTATCCGCCGCCGCTCGCCTTCCTCGTCGCGCCGCTCGCCTTCCTGCCTTTTCCGATCGCGTACGCGATCTGGAACGTGCTGTTGGGCGTCGCGGTGCTGGTCACGTGGCGGCTGCTCGCGCCCGGGTCGCGCTGGCAGCGGGGCATGCAGCTCGGGATTGCCCTGGCGGTCCCACTGGTCGCCTTTTCCCTGCTGCTTGGCCAGGTGGTGATGTTGCTGGGCGCCGTGCTCGCGCTGACGTGGTGGTGTCTGCGCCGCGGATCTCCAGTATTGGCTGGCATCATCCTCGGCCTGATCGTGGTCAAGCCGCAGCTCGCGTTCCTGGTGCCATTGGCGCTCCTGGCGGGGCTGCACTTTCGCGCAGTGATTGCCTGGGCCTCCGCGACAGCCGCGATCGGACTGGTGACGGTGGCCGCCGTCGGGACCAGCGGGATCGGCGCGTACGTCAACCGGTTACAGGATGCGACCAGCGGACTCGATGCCTATCAAGTCCCGGTTGGTCTGACCCTGCCCGGACTGGTTGGCCATGGCGTGACGGCGCTGGCCGCACAGATCGCGGTCGTTGCCGGTATCGCCACTGCAGCCTTCGTGGGGCGCGCGCGCGGTCCCCAGTGGTCGATCGCGCTTGGTGTGATCGGCTCGCTGCTGATCACGCCCTTTTACCACCCCGACGATCTCGCCATCCTCATCCCAGCCACCTGGCTGTGGATGCGCACCGGGCCCTCGGCGCTTGAACGGGCACTGATGGCGGCCGGCCTTTGTGGAGCCCTTCTCCTGGGCACCCCGCTGCCGCTCGCCCTGTGTCTGCTGGCCGCCCTCGTCCCGGTCGGCGATCTGCCGTCTGTCATCCGGCCCTTGCGCTGGCGTGCGCGACGCACGCCGCTCCAGGAGGCCGCCTGAGAAACGGAGCGAGGGAGACTTGGCTCCGGAGCCCGGATTCGAACCGGGAACCGTCGCGTTAACAGCGCGCTGCTCTACCGTTGAGCTACTCCGGAACGCCAGGCGCGATCCAGTATATCCGCCACCCGCCGACAATCTTCCCTAACGCAGCGGGCACGCAATCCGTTTCAGCTCGCGATCCGTTGCGGCACCTGCCGGCCCGCTGCCGCGCCACCCTCGCCACCCTCGCCATCCGCCTCGCCGGCGCGCTCCTCTTCGTGGTACTCCGCGTCCGTGTTCACGAGCCACGGATCGAAGTGCGCGCCCGCCGCGATATTCCGCGCCACCAGGATCCCGGTCATCATCGAATGGTCCTGATTGTTGTAGTGATGCATCCCATTCCGCCCCACCAGCCACAGGTTCGGCAGGGCGCGCGCCAGCCATTCGCGTACCACCGCCAGATGCTGTAAATACCCGCCGTCATAAACCGGATAGGCCTTCGGCTGCCGGTAGACCATGCCCGCCTTGACCTCGTCCGCGCGGCAAATTCCCAAACTGACCAGTTCGCGTCGACCCAAATCGAGCAGCTCCGCATCCGGCCAGCTCCACATGCCGTCAGTCTCGAAACAGAAATACTCCATCCCCAACCCGGTCAGTCCACCATCCGCCACCATCGCGCTGCTGAAATTCTTGAAGTTCGCGATCCGACCTACCTTGACGCCAGGATCGTGGACATAGATCCACTGGTCAGGGAAGACGTCGGCGCGATCCAGCACCAGGTTGACCGTGATGAAGTCGCGATAGGCCAGCGCGTCGGCGGCGGTCCGGACGATGGAGGGCGCCGCCGGCTGCAGCTTCGCGATCAGCTCACGGATCGGCATCGTGCTGATGAACTCTGATCCCAGGACATCGAGCGTCGCGCCCCGTCCATCGCGCGCGACAACCGACAGCACACGCCCGCCGGCGTGTCGCACCGCGACCACCTCTTCACCAAGACGGACCGGATGCCCGGCCGCGGCCAGCCGCGCCGCCACCGACTCCCACATCTGCCCGGCTCCGCGTCGCGGGTAGCGGAAGGCGTCGACGAGCGTCTTGACGATCGCGCGCTCGCCCCCTCCCCGCAACCCCGCCGGCAGGATGGCATTCCGAATCACTTCCACCAGGTTCAGACCGCGGATCCGCTGCCCGGCCCAGTCGGCGGACAGCTCGCTGGTCGAGATCCCCCAGACTTTCTCGGTATAGGTCTTGAAGAAGATCTCGAACAACCGGTGGCCGAACTGGTTGGACACCCAGTCTTCGAACGACTTGGGGTCAGCCACCGGCCGCAGCCGCGCCTGGGCGTAACTGGCCAGGCAACGTGCCGTCTCAACCGGGCCCAAGCCCAAAAAGGCGTTCGAAGCCCGGATCGGGTAATCGAAGAACTTGCCGCGATAGAAGATCCGCGTCAGCCGCGTGACCGGCCGGATGTCATCGCCCAGCACCTCGGTCCACAGGGCCTCGATCTCCGCACTCTTCGAGAAAAAGCGGTGGGGGCCGACATCGAACCGGCACCCCATGAACTCCAGGGTGCGCGCAATCCCGCCCACCGTCTGTGGGTCCTTTTCGATCACCGTGACGGGGGCGCCGTGCCGGGTCAGCTCATAGGCAGCCGACAAGCCGGCGGGCCCGGCTCCCATAACCACCACGTGCCTGGTCGAGGCCGGCGAAATCGGGTCAGTCATGCCGGAGCAACTCCCGGGCGGCGACGCCTCTTGCGGCGGCCTCGCCTGAACTCGGCGCCCTACCTTACTATTGCGGTCCATGGCAGCGAGTCCGTTCCTGGAGCGGCTTCGCCGGGGGCCGCTCCTCG
>VBHC01000123.1 GCA_005889535.1 Chloroflexota bacterium | reverse complement strand
TCATTGACCGGACGTATCCGCTGAGCGAAGCCGCAGACGCGATCCGCTATCTCGAAACCGGGCGCGCTCGAGGAAAGGTCGTCATCTCCGTGTCAACCGCGCCAACAGCCAACACCACGCGGGTTGGTAATCCTCGGGCGATGGGTGCCGAGTAATTCCCTCAAGCGCTGTACGGGCAGGAAATTAGTTGGGCTGTGCCTTTGTATTTGGATTAGGGGCGGAGAGGATCGAACTCTCGACACCCTGCTTAAAAGGTAGCAGGGCTTGAGCGCTGTAGCCTCGAGTTGCCGCGGCCAAGCGAAACCGGCGAAGTTATGGTGTGCGAAATGGTCCCTGGTTCGAGCCGAGCGAGACGAAACATAAGCCGTTAGGCTCCGGTTACCCGTTTTACCTGCGCGGCTGGATCCCATCTCTGGGGCGGAGGCTCAGCATTGGCCTGTGCCACGGCATCCCCTGGCTTACGCAGTGCCCTCTCCACCCTTCGTAGACCCAAGGTACGGCCATTACGGTTCGCCACGATGATCCAGCGTCAAGTTTGCTGAGTTAAAAGACCAATGGGATCACGGATTGCAATAGAAAGAGTCCAGTGGTCCGGTGGGTGGTGGAGTTGATGCGCAAGATGGGGCCGACTTCGCCCCGGCTGTATACGGGAAGACGAGGTAGACGACCTCGAAAATCGTGCCACCCGCAGGAACCTTTTTTCCGAGCGTAGCGCTAAGTTGAGCCGGATTATCGATATCCACGTCGAAGGCTTCTCGCCCACCAACGCGTGCATAGCCGTGCGACGAAACATAACCGGCTCCGAGTAGGGGCGAGCGGTACCACTCATGCTGCTTTAGCCAAGAGTCGTACCAAGCATAGATTTTAGTTACCGGATCCGACGAGATCAAAATGGCCCCGCTAAAGGCCGGATTGATACCGTCGAAAGTGTTGGTCTGCGAAGCACCAATCCCCTGGAAAACCGTGCTTCCGGGGTAGATCAAGTTCGCCTCGGGATGGCATTGCAGCTCCTGGTAGGTGACCGAACCTGTCGGAAGGGTACACGTGGATTGCCGGTCAGCCTTCCGGCTATTGGCCGGCATCAGCCAAGCTAGGGCCGCCCATCCAATCAATATCGCTGCTACTGCGACGGCAAACGCGGAGAGGACGTTCACCCCTCGGCGGCGGCTCAGAATAGACATCGAACTCTTCAACGGATACGAGTTCACGTCCTTCCTGCCCGAGCAAGGCCAAAGGGGACGAGTTGGGATGTGAGTCGACCTCGTAGCTCAGGCCGGTTGCCGTTAGGGTGTGCGAATGTATCCGACATAGGGGCGGAGAGGATCGAACTCTCGACACCCAGCTTAAAAGCCAGGCGCGCTTGTGCGCTGTAGCTCCGAGTTTGGGAGGTCAAGCGACGCTGGCGCAGTTATGGTGCAGGGGAATGGCACGCTCAAGAACGGCTTTCTAGGAGCTAGCAGCGCCGCCGAAGTCTCCGACGCCATGGACAAAGAGGAGACCATTCCGGCTATTTAGCGCCTTCAGCGCACCAGTCTCTTACTCCCTGCCAAAGTATGTTCCGCTGGTCTCAATGTGCTGTCGGGTTGCCGCGCGGCGTCCGTCATACCCTTTATGAGGCTTGTGACTCTGGCTCGATCTCTTGTCAAAGAAAAGCCTGGCCACGCTTACATGCTCCTAACCGCTGTAGTGCTTGTCTCATTCGGTGTCGTCGGGTTCCGGATCGGGTCGTCCACCCCCAGTTACAAGGTGGCCACTTGGTCTCCCCCCGCCGGGGCCGGCGCTTTACCGGAAGGACGCGCATTGACGGGAGTAACTGGTTTGCTCGCAGGTCGAATCAACGCTGACGGCACGGCCTGCTTTTGGCTTAGTAACGAAGGCTACCAGCCTGCCCTGATGTGGCCGCCCCGATATTCGGCGCACGGTAATCCGTTGACCGTCTATAGCCAGAACGGCCAGCCGGTGGCTACCGTCGGCGAGTTCGTGAATCTCGATGGCGCTGTGACGGCTCCGGAAGACATCCTCAAAGAGCCTGTGTTGGGCTGCCCACGAATGTCGTCACTGATACTCGTTGCTCCGTAACCTGGTGGCTGGCCGACGGGGAGGACGCTAGCATGACGGTCGCCAGTGTCATCCAGCCAGGCGACAATGGAACGTCGAAGCAAGAATTGCCTTGATGCTTTAGGGAACCGCGCACGGCACGCTAGCTGCGCATCGGATGGGTTATCCATTCACGCCACGCTTCAAGGCTGGCGATGAAGTAGGGGCGGAGAGGATCGAACTCTCGACACCCTGCTTAAAAGGCAGGTGCTCTACCACTGAGCTACACCCCCGCGCACGATTATAGGTAGGGGTGTTGAGTCAGCCCCCGCAGCGAACTAGAACCGGCTGAAGATGTTGAAGACCGGGGAGTACGCCTGGGTCAGCGCCTGCCAGGTGAGCCAGGCGATGCCCAGCAGAATCCCGATGCTCAGCACCGCTTCCACCATGTCGAGCCAATGGTGGAGGTGGCGTGCCATGTAAACCAAACCTCCTGACGTGAGCGTAGGGCGGCCGCGGCAGGCCGTCAATAGCCCAAAGTGCCTACCGGCGCCCAACCCACCCTGCCCTCCCACGCGAGCGGGGGAGGGTGTTAGGGGCTGTTACACTCGACGACCAATGCCGAGCAGCCGGGAGGATGCCTGGGCGACGCTCACCGAGTTCACCAAGAACCCCAGCCTGGTCAAGCACGCCCTGGGCGTTGAGTCGGCCATGCGGGCCTACGCTCGGAAGTACGGCGGCAACCCGGACGTCTGGGGGGTCGCCGGCCTCCTCCACGACTACGACTACGAGCGCTACCCGGAGGTGGGCGAGCATGCCGTCAAGGGTGCCGAGATCCTGAAGGAGCGCGGCTGGCCGCAGGAGATCTGGTACGCCGTCCTCTCCCACGCCGACTACGCCAACGCCCCGCGGACCACCCCGATGCAGAAGGTCCTCTACGCCGTCGACGAGCTGGTCGGGTTCGTGGCCGCCGTCGCGCTGGTCCGGCCGACCAAATCGGTTGCCGAGGTGGACGTCGCCTCGGTGAAGAAGAAGTTCAAGGACAAAGCCTTCGCTCGGGCGGTGCACCGAGAGCAGATTTTCACCGGCGCCGAGCAATTGGGCGTCGACCTGGACGAGCACATCCAGGTCGTGATCGACGCCATGAAGGGCAGCGCCACCGCGCTCGGCCTCGCCGGCGTGCCGGCCTGAGTCAGGCGGCGCTCAGCTTCCCGTCCCGCATCTGGAGCACCCGATCGGCTCCGGTCAGCATCGCCGGGTCGTGGGTGACCACGACCAGGCTCCCCTCGCCGCGTGCCCGGTAGTCGGCCAGCAGGTTGATCACCTCGCGACCGGTGGTCTGGTCCAAAGAGGCGGTCGGCTCATCCGCGAAGACCACCGTGGGTCGGTGTACCAGCGCTCGCGCCACCGCAACCCGCTGGCGCTCGCCGATGGAGAGCTGATAGGGGCGCTTTTCGAGCTTGTCCCCGAGTCCGATCCGGCGCAGCAGCTCCTGCGCATACCCTGCCATTTCATGATTGCGCCGGACGGCGCCCACCATCACGTTTTCCATCGCGCTCAAGTAGTTGATCAGGAAGTGCTGCTGGAAGACGAATCCAAATCGTTGCCGCCTCAGCCGCATCAAGCCGCCGGCCGGGATGCCGCGATAGTCACGCCCCTCGAACGCGACGCTCCCCCGGGTGGGGCGTTTCAGTCCGGAGAGCAGGTACATCAATGAACTCTTCCCCGAACCTGAGGGGCCGATCAGCCCCACAAAACTTCCCGGATCGACAGCCAGGCTGACGTTGTCGACGGCATGTGCCACGCTCCCGCCAGTCCGGTAATCGAGCGCAAGGTCGTGGCCTCTGAGCATTAGTCTCTCCGCTCGATAATGGAAATCGGATCGAGCCGCAGCAGCTGCCAGCCGACGGTGCCCATCCCGAACAGGAAGACCATCAATGGGATCGGGAGCGTATGAAGCGCGAGAACGTTCCAGTCGAAGACGTTCATCAGCAAGCCATGCGGCACGATGAAACTCGTATTGAACCAGCTCAGCACCGCGACCCCGAGACCGACGCCAACCAGCCACGAAGCCAGCGTGACCCCCAACGACTCCCAGGCGACGCGCAGGATCAGGCCCCACCGACTGTACCCGACCGCCGCCAGCAGGCCAAACTCGTTCATGCGCTGCCGGAAAAAGAGGTTGTTCAGAAGTCCGACGACCAGTGCGAGCACGATCGTGACCAGGAGGATCAGGAAGCGATTGATCACGTCGAGGTTCGCGATCAGGCTGTCGATCTTTCCCTTGATGTAGCTCCAGTCGAAGAGGCGAAACGCGCTATCGCCAATCAGTGTCTGCAACTGGTCGTGCACCGCCTGCTCGTGGCCGGGCTGCGGAACGACGACCAGGCCCTGATAGCGGCGTTCAAAGAGGTAGTGCTCGGTCATGTAATCGAGCGGGATGACGCCGATGCGCGTCGGACCGCGGATGATCCCAACCACGGTAAAGGCATCGGGCAGGCGGTCGAGCTCATCGATGTTGTTGCCCACCTTGCCGCCAATCCAGACCTGGCGCGAGCGTGCAATCTCTTCGGAAATCGCGATCTCACTCCCGTCCGCTCTGGGCAGCCGGCCCAGGATCACGCGATCGCCGTACAACGACAGCAGCTGGGCCATGCCGGGCTGATCGACTCCGTAGAGATCGAACTGCGCCTGGCCCGCCAGCATATTGATGTCGAGGTTCGAGTAGGCGTCCCGTTTAACGAAGGCAGTGCCGGCGATCCGAGCGCTGCCAGCCACCAACTTGTCGAGGCCAGGCTGCGGCGACTGGAACGAGCCAAGGCTGGCCGTCAGCCGGTCGAGTGCGACCTTGAACTGGTCGATCGTGGCGCTCGGCGATGGAGGGACCGGAAGGTCCGCCACATTCCGACCGGCGGCATTGAGACTGGCGGTATCGTGACTCATTGCCTGCAGTGATTGCTGCAGCCCGGCGGCGTCGGATGACGCGCTGGTGCCGGCGGCCTGCAGCCGTCCGAGCTGGGCGCTGTCGGGCAGCACCGTGCGGAGCAAGGTCTGATGCTGTTGGAGATAGCTGATGAGCGCCCGCGGGTCGTTAGGGTTCTGGGTGAGTTGCTGCACGAGCTGCTCGAACGCCTTTTCCTCCGACTGCAGGCGCTGCACCCGAACGATCAGGTCGCCAAGCGGCACGAGATCGCCGCGAAGCCGGGCGGCGTAATAGCGGGCATTGGCGGCATCGATCTGGAGCTGCCGCATCGCAGGAAGCTGCGCCTGGACTTGGGCGGGAATCGCGGTCACCGCGGCATAGTAAGACGAGAGCCCGCCCGGTCCGTCGAGGGCATCAACCTGGAGCTGCACGTCGTGCAGCCGGGTCAGCGACTCCTGGAGCGGATTCGACAGGTCCTGGTCACGGGTCGCCCGCGGGGCGACCAGGATCAGCTTCTGATAGCTGCCGTAGGTGGCGTAGGCAGTCTCACGGGCGGACGCCAGCAGAGAATCGGTGACGACCACGCCCAGGATCGCCAGCGCCAGGATGCCGATGACCGGCAGCACCTTGCGCTTGTTTCGAAAGTAGAAGTGCCGCAGCGAAAGCGGATTGTCCATGCACGCTCCGTCAATGATAGGCGGCCCTTGCAAACGCGACCGTAGAATGGGTTCGCGTTGGCCGAGCCGGTGGACTTCTATCGCGTCGACGACCTCCTCAGTGAGGAAGAGCGCCTGGTCCGATCGACGGTGGGACGCTTTGTCGATCAGCGCTTCTTGCCGATTGTGGCCGAGCACTTCGAGCGCGCCACCTTTCCCATGGAGATCGTTCCCGAGCTCGCCCGCCTCGGCGTATTCGGCATGCATCTTCAGGGCTATGGGGCCGCCGGGATGAGCAACGTGATGTACGGGCTCGCCTGCCAGGAATTGGAGCGGGGCGACAGCGGGTTGCGTAGTTTTGTCTCGGTGCAGGGTTCGCTCTGCATGTTTCCCATCCATCGCTACGGCTCGGAGGAGCAGAAGGAGCGCTGGCTTCCCCGCATGGCGAAGGGCGAGGTGATCGGTTGCTTCGGTCTGACCGAGCCCGAGTTCGGCTCGAATCCCGCCGGCATGGCGACCCGCGCGCGTCGTGACGGCGACGACTGGATCATCAGCGGCACCAAGCGCTGGATCACGAATGGGAACGTCGCCGACCTGGCGATCGTATGGGCCCGAGCGGAGAAAGGGATTCGCGGTTTCCTCGTCGAGAAGGGCAGCAAGGGCTTCGAGGCACGCGAGATCCGTCACAAGCTTTCGATGCGAGCTTCGGTGACGTCAGAGCTGATCCTGGATGATGTGAGGGTCCCGGCCTGTAACGAACTGCCGGAGGCCCAGGGGCTCAAGGCCCCGCTGTCCTGTCTGAACGAGGCCCGCTACGGGATCGTCTGGGGAGTGTTAGGTGCCGCCATCGCCTGCTACCGCAGTGCGCTCGACTATGCGAAGGTGCGGGTGCAGTTCGACAGGCCGATCGCGGGTTACCAGCTCACCCAGGAGAAGCTGGTCACGATGTTGACCGAGATCACCAAGGGGCAGTTGCTGGCGTTACAGCTCGGTCGTCTCAAGGATCAAAGCAAAGCGACGGCGACGCAGATTTCGATGGCGAAGATGAACAACGTGCGCGAGGCATTGCAGATCGCCCGCGACGCGCGCGGCATCCTGGGTGCCAACGGCATCAGCCTCGAGTATCCAGTGATGCGGCATATGGCGAACCTCGAGACAGTCTTTACCTATGAGGGGACGAACGAGATTCACCTGCTCGCCATCGGCGAGGAGATCACCGGGATCAGCGCCTTCAAATAGTCGTCAGAAATCCACTCCGGCGACTCCAAACTTCGACACACAGGGCTCCAATCCGCGAATCAGTATGTCGTCGCGGCGATTTTTCTGCCAGACCTCACGATGGAGGACGAGCCGGATCGCGCGCCTGGGTCGTCCGGTCGACACTTTGATGTCATCGCCATTCTCCACGTACCCGAGGGCGCGCGAAACCGCAAGGGATGCGGCGTTGTCCTCGAACGCTTCGCTGGTGGCGCGCTGGGCTCCAAGTCCTGCGAACGCCAGGTGGAGAATGGCGGCTCGCATTTCCTTCCCGATCCCGCGTCCCTGATACGCCTTCCCTAACCAGGAACCGGTTGCGACCTGCCGCGTCACCGCAAACTCAGCACCGATCAGATCCTGAACGCCGACGACAATTTCGTGCTCTTCCACCAGCATCGTAAGCACCCACTGATTAGGTTTCCACCTGGCTCGCAACCCCCACCAGAACTGCAGCGAATTTCTAGGCCGAACGTCAGGCGGATCGTCGGTCCAGGGGATCTCGAACGGCATTCATGATGCGCAGGCCGAAGAGCGGCCAGTCGCGATGGAGGGTCATCCGGCTAGGGTCGGATTTCCCGGGGCTTGTTGGTGTAGATCGCGTTCGCCGGCAGCGCCTTCGACCAGGCCAGCGAAAAGGCATCATCAACCACCCATAGGCCGATCATCTTGCCCGCTGCGTGGAGCTCCGCCGCCGTCTGTGGATCGATGGACGCCCAGTGCGGGCAGAAGACGTCCGCATCGGCGTCATCCATGACCCGCAGGACGTCCACCGGGCGCGATGCCTCGAGCACGCCGGTCAGGATCTCCGGCTCCAGCGCACCGATCCGCTTGATGCAGCGATGGTCGAACGAAATCACGACCACATCTCGCACCATCCCGGCCTTCTGGACGGCGTCGACCACCGCCTCCTCGATGCCGGGATAGGGCAACGGCAGATTCTTGATTTCGATGGCAACCCCGACCTGACCCTTCGCCAGGGCCAGCACCTGGTCGAGTGATGGAATGCGCTCCGCTTCGAAGCGAGCATCCTTCCACCGGCCCGCATCGAAACGCTTCAGCTCTGCCATCGTGTGGTCACGGACGAGCCCGCTCCCGTTGGTGGTGCGGTCGAGCAGGTGATCGTGGATGACCGGAAGGCCGCCATCCTCAGAACGATGGACGTCGCATTCGATGAGATCGACCCCGAGCTCGACGGCGGAACCAAAGGATGCCAGCGTGTTTTCCGGGAATTCGTCGGCGTTGCCACGGTGGCCGCCGAGCAAGATGCGGCCGCTGCCCAGTTTGGCCGCCAGTGGTTCGGCACGTGCGATCGTCATCGGCCAATGCTACGTGAACCGTCGCGAGATTTTTACATCAGGCATCACGCGCAAGAAATCTGGAGGACCGCCGTGACACCAGCAACGGTTTCGGCGCGCGCCGGCCGGCTCAGCCATGACATTACCCAGGATCCAGTCGCTGGTACGTCAACGGCGGGTGCAGGTGCTGGCGATCGTGCTGCTCGTGCCGTTCCTTGCCATCGCACCACTTCATCTGTTCATGCCGGCGCCCGTGAAGGCCCATGGCGTCGCGGCGCCGGTGCAGGTAGGGACCAGCTTCAGTCCGATGCGCGCCGGCTCTCTTGGCCTCGACTATCGCGGCGCATTCAAGCGCCTCGAGGCGTTGCATTTTCGGGTGATCCGGCTCAGCTCTTACTGGGACCAGGTCGACAAGGAAGGCTACGACCAGCTCGATTGGCTCATGAACGAGGCCCAGCGAGCCCGGCAGCCCATCGTTCTCACCGTCGGCATGAAGGCGCTCGGCTGGCCCGAGTTCTTCGTTCCAGCCTCGGTGACCGATCTGACCAGTCTCCAGCAGGGCCAGGACGTCGCCGCGGATCCGAGCCTCCGGGCAGCCGCCCTGGCGTTCATCGAAGATACGGTGCGCCGTTACCGCGACAATCCCGCGCTCGTCGCCTGGCAGATCGAGAATGAGCCTTTAAACCGGGCCGGCCCGCAGCGCCTCTGGATCGATGCGGCATTCCTCCGTGACGAGATCAGCAGCGTGCGACAGCTCGACCGCCATCACCGACCCCTGATCGTCAACGCTTTCAGTCACTTCAACTTCGTTTTCGACCAGGCGTCAGCTCGCCAGGGCTTCGACTTACGCCAGTGGCTGGGCTTCGACGCGGACAGCGCCGAGCGTGACAGCCTTGCCGTCCTGGATCGCGGTGACGTGCTCGGCCTCGACGTCTATACCGCGATCGGCTATCAATTCCTGGGCCAGGATCATCTCAGCCGTGCGGATGCTGACTGGCCGGACCGGCTCGCGCGCGTGCGCGACCTGGCCAAGCGGCAAGGAAAGCAGGCCTGGATCACCGAGGCCCAGGCGGAGCCGTGGGAGTCGGAGCAGGCAACCTATACCGACCCGAAGAGCACCAGCCCGGGGGCGATCCGCAACGTCTTCGAGAACCTGAAGGATGCCGGTTATAGCACCGTCTTGTTCTGGGGCAGCGAATACTGGTTGTGGCGCGCGGATAACGGTGACTCGCGCTGGATCGACGCCATCAAGGCGATTCTGCAGAACGAGAGTCGAGCGCCGTCGATGTCGATGACGCTCTAAGCCGGGCCCGGCCGGCTAGAAGACGGCCCAGTTAACCGTCGACAGCTCGTCGTCGGTGAACGGAGTGTTGGGCTGCTGGAGATAGAGATAACCGATCAGCCGGGCGACCCGCGCCTCCTGGTAGAAGAAGCGGCGGTGATCCTCATAGGCGCTGGAGTGGATCGCCTGCCCGCTCTGGCCCCGGGCCGCACTTTCCTCTGCTGTCAGAATCAGGTCGTAATTCTCCAGGAATCGCTTGACCCGCCCGTCGCGATACTCCCTGAGCCGCTCGGGTGCGGAGACCAGGTCGGCGGTGATGCGCTGGAAGTCCGCCTGCATGCCGGCGAGCGCGCCGGGCGGGGACGGCGACTGCGTCTCTCGATCGAGATCCTGGTTCAAGGCCGCAACGGCAGCGGTGACCCGGTCCAGGTAGGCGGACTCGTCGGGCCGCAGGTCGACCGGCCGCACGTAAGGGAGGGTGGCCTGGCCATGCAGGTAGTCGATCACCTCGTACCCGACTTCGCCAGTGCCTGCCGTGTCCTGCAGAAAGAACGCGTCGACGGGGGGCGATTGCCGGGCGCTGTAGCGGTAGAAGCCGACGCGATGGGACTGCACCTCGCGCAGCTTCGCCTGGTGCTCGGACAGGCAGAGATCTGAAAAGTCGGTCAGCCCCGGTCGCTGCAGTACGAACAGGCGCGCGTTCGAGTAGTCGACAATGCTCCGATCCGTCGTATCGGTGATGAAAGCCTCGTAAAGGGCCGCATCCTGTTTGGTCGCCCGGAGGGCCCGCGCCATCGATTGAACGCCGCCCAGGTCGAGCGGCCGCTGGCCATAGGCATTCATCTCGAGCGTGCTGCCGTCCCTCCAGCAATGCATCGCTTGCAAACCCGCGCCCAGGTCGGGACAGCTGACAGTTTGTTCGCTGGTTCGGAACGGCCGGCGGTCCGCCGACACCCCGGCAAACGAAAGGAACACGATCCCGATACCGACCGCGACCGCGCTGAGGCCGGCAACCCAGGCAAAAAGGCCCCGCCGCAAGGCGGCCGGAATCAGCCGCCGGCTCAGCCAGAGCAGCACCGCGGCCGTCGGAAGAAAGAGCAGCGTGTACGATGCGAGGCTGAAAACGGTGTCGGCCTGCGCCGTGCAAGGCATGCCGGGGTAGGTGGCCCCGGCCCGAAGCGGGGCGATCAGCCACGCGATGAGGAGCAGTCCGAGCGGCCACAGCCATCGCAGCCACCCCGCCAGGCGGCCCGCGTTTTTTCGGGCGACCGTCACTGGGCCAGGGAGACGACAGTCTGGCGCCGGGGGGGAAGCATGTAGTGGATGCCCGGCTCGAGGCGCCCCTGGCGGTCGAGTCCGCCGCCGTCCTGGAGAAAGGCGTGGGTGCGAGCGTACGCCTCCTCGATGAGGCGATCCACCTGGCTGAAGTCCGTTCCGGCTGTGCCGAACTCGACGTTGGGAACCAGCAGACAGATCTCGGCCTGCTGAGCGAAGCGCTGGTACTCCTCCAGCGTTCGCTGGCCCAGCATGATCTGGATGCTCTGCGCCAGGATGCCGGTCAACGTGTGGTTCGGTGGCCGGCGTGGGTTGGAGGTGCTGTTGTCGATGGCGACGATGTGTGTGGCGCCAAGCTGGATGGCTTCGGCAAGGCCCACGTTCTCTGCCACCGCCCCATCGACGAATTCTTCATTGCCGATGCGATAAGGGTTGAACAGGCCCGGGATCGCGGACGACGCGGCGACCGCGTCCGGCACGCTGCCCGTCGTAAAGATTTCCTTTCGGGCCCGGGTGAGGTTGGTCGCGATTACCGCGCAGGGCAGGGTCAGCTGGTCGAAGGTCGCAGGCAAGTTCATGGCGGCCAGCGTTCGCAAGTAGCGGCTGTCGAAGAAGCTGTTGCGGCTGCGCATGTAGCGGTATGCCATCCGCAGCGGGTTGCGATCAAACAGGTCACGGTTCCGGATCGATCCCCAAACGTGAGCCAGCTGCTCGATCGTTTGGAGGTCCGGTTTGGCGGCGAGCGCGACTGCATTGAACGCGCCTGAGCTGCAGCCGACCAGCCCGTCCGGCTTGATGCCGGCCTCGAGCAGAGCCTTGAGCACCCCCACGCTGCAGGCGCCCCGGCTGCCGCCGCCGCCCAGGACGAAGACCAACCGGCGCGCTCGTTCCCCGGTTTGCGAGCTCGATGGGCGGCGCCGACGCCACCAGGACAGCATGGAGGGGGATCGCCAGAACCCAGTCTCGGCCATAGATATTACGTTTGAGATCCCGATCCGAACATGCGGCACGGCTGAGTGTAACGGGTCGGTGGAAGTGAGCCTGAATCGGGCCAGAAGCGTCTGGACGCTGCGTTGTCTGGCTAGAAGAGGGCGATGACAGGGCGCACGCAGGCCAACCTCGTGTTAGTCTTGGAGTATCACTTTTTCTTCCTATGCGCTGTCCGTACCTTGAGCAGATCCTTCGAAAGCGCCGAGCCTTCCTGAAAGTGTTTCAGGCGGATTGCCACGTCGACCGCCGGGTCCACCACTTCTGGGGGGTGGTGGCGTGGCCGTCGCCGCCGTGCCTGGGAAAAGTGGCGACCTGTGCTCTATACCAGGGCGCCCGTGCCAGCGAAGATCAGCGGCTCCGTCGCCTGATCGACTAATGCACAGATTCCCTCCCGCGGCCGCGGGGAGGGCCAGGGTGGGGCTTCTCGCCCGACTAAGATCGAATTCGTGAGTCCGGACGTCATCGTGATTGGCGCCGGCGCCATCGGAACCTCGACTGCCTACCAGCTTGCCAAAGCCGGCCTGAAGGTCATGGTTCTCGACCGCGGGCGCGTGGGCGGAGAAGCCACGGGAGCGTCGGCGGGAATGATTCAGCTCAACCCCGACCGCGGCACGCCACCCGCATTCTCCGCGCTCGGGGCCGAGAGTGCCCGCCTCTTTACCGCGCTGGCGGCTGAGCTGCTGGAACGCACCGGGATCGACATCGGGTATCGTCGGGCCTCGCTGCTGCACGTCACGCTCGACGAAGCCGAAGAGGCGCAGCTCCGAGCGCACCGCGCCTGGCAGGTGGATCAGGGAATGTCGGTCGGCTGGCTCGACGGCGCCGCCGCCGTGGATGTCGAACCGGCGCTAAACCCTGGCGTTCGGGCGGCCCTGCTCTATGAGGACCATTACCAGATCTTGCCACGTGTCCTCGCCCAGGCGTTGGCACGCGCCGCGACCGACCTGGGAGCGGCCGTGCTGGAAGGTGCCGCTGCCGATCGGCTGCTGATCCAGGGCGATCGTGTGGTTGGTGTCGCAGTCGGCGGCGAGACCATCCGGTCGCCGGAGACCGTCATCGCGAATGGCACCTGGGCTTCGGCATGGTCGAACACGCTGCAGACGCCGATCCCGGTGCGACCGGTGCGCGGCCAGATGGTAGCCCTGTCAACCAGTGCGACGCCGCTCCGTCACGCGGTCAGCTCCAACAGCGGATACGTCCTGACCAAAGCCGACGGTTCGACGATCGTGGGCACAACCGTCGAGGAGGTCGGCTTCGATGCGCGACCCACGGCAGCAGGAATCGCCGGATTGCTCGCCCTGGCTTCGCGGCTGGTGCCCCGTTTGGCCGATGCCACGGTCTTGAGCGCGTGGGCCGGCTTACGGCCAGGCACGCCGGACCGCCTCCCATTGCTTGGACGGCCGCCGGGATGGGACGGGATCGTTCTCGCCACCGGTCATTTCCGGGAAGGCATCTTGCTGGCTCCCATCACGGGCGAACTGGTCCTGGATCTCGTAGCCCGACGGCGGCCTCGTCTTCCCCTCGATGCCTTCGACCCCGGCCGGTTCCTGGTCCGTGCCGCCTGACGTTCCGCGGGCCTTCGACCGCCGGGCGGATGGCTTCCGCCATGCCGCCGCCGGGGGCCTATGGCTGGCGCCGTTGGTTTACCTGGAACATGCCCGCTTCGGTCCCGGCTGGTACGGCAAGGTGGTCAGCGCCGATCCGGACCGGTTGCTGACCTGGGCGATCAGCAAGGCGATTCCGCAGCGAGCGCTCCAGTTCAAGTCGCTCCCCGACCTCGACTCCCCGTTGCCCCGGCGACGGCGCCTCCCCGGCTATCACATCGATCTCTGGGGCGCCCGCCTGGCGCTCGCGTACGATCCCCAAACGATCGCGCGCGCCAGGGAACGGGTGGGGGTTCCTAGTAGCGCTCGATCGCCTTCAGCCCCGATCCCGTGATGATGAGCACCGCTCCAGGCGGAAGGTGGAGGACGTGGGCGCCCACGATCGCTGCGGCTGAGGTCGGCTCGATCAGCAATCCCACTGTGGCGGCCTGGCGCCAGGCCTGCTCGATCGCGTCGTCTGGCACGGCGATCCAGCGACCGCCGCTGTATCGGACGGCGGCGTAACTGCGTTCCGCCCGGGTCGGCTCGGGGATCCGGATGCCATCGGCAATCGACGGTTGGCGTACGACGGGCGCGGGGCGGCCGATCGCGGCGCCCCGAACCAGCGGCGCGCATGCGTCCGATTGCACGCCGTGCAGCTTTGGCGCCCGCGCCATGCGGCCGGCGGCCACCAGATCGGCGAACCCCATCGCCAGCCCGATCAGCACCGTGCCCTGGCCTACCGGCGTCACGATGTCGTGCAACTCATCCCCAAGCTCCTCGAAGAGTTCGTAGGCGATCGTCTTGGTCCCCTCGAGAAAGGTGTCGTCGCGCGCGTGGCCAACGTCGTAGGCGTCCCTGGCCGCCATCAGGGCGGCTTCGGTCACGGCTGAGCGCGGCCCGGAGATCTTCACCAGCTCGGCACCCAACACCTGAATGGCCCGGGCCTTCGATGCCACGATGTCATCCGGCGCGAAAATCCGCGCGCGCAATCCGGCGGCGGCCGCATAGGCGGCGATTGCCGTTCCGGCGTTGCCCGACGAGTCTTCCACGACTATTCGTGCTCCGGCGCTGCGGGCCGCCGTGATGGCGGTCGCCGCTCCGCGATCTTTGAAGGAGCCGGTCGGGGAGATGCTCTCGAGCTTCAGCAGGAATTTTTCGTAGGGCACGATCGGCGTGGCGCCCTCGCCCAGCGTCACGGGTTCGCCGCGAACCGCGAGGTCGGCTCGGTAGCGCCAGAGCCCACGCCCGGACCAGGTACCGGTCTTTGCGGTCTGACTCACGAGAGGATCTTCGTCAGCGCCGGATCGAGAAACTCCTTCGTCAGCGGGAACGGTTCGTAACTGCTGACAGTGCCGTCGCGCGCGACGAGAATGCTGACGGGCAAGCCGGTGCTGCTGAGCGTCACGCCGTACGCAGTGGCGGCTCGGCCATCCGGGTCGAGGTATGGTGCCGGCTGCAGCTTCAGGCCGGTCCAGAACCTCCGCACGGTATCCGCCGATTCATCACCCCAGTCGATGGCGACGACTTCCAGGCCTTCGGTGTGGTGCGCCAGGTACTCATCACGGATCAGGGGGAGCTCATCGCGGCAGGGCACACACCAGGTCGCCCAGAAGCTGATCAACACCGGCTTGCCTTTGAGCTGCGAAAGCGAGACTCGGTGGCCGTCAATGTCGGTAAGGGTGAATGACGGGGCCGGCTGCCCCACCTGCACCGGTCCGTGAGTCGCCGGCAGTGTCCCTTCGTCGCTCTGAAAATGCGAATCCCACGGCGTCGTCACGGCTACTACCGGGAAGAAGTCGTTGAAGACGGTGAGCCGGTTGGAAAAAATGAGCAGCCCCATGCCGATCAGGAAGGCAGCCGCGACGGCATTCAAAATGCCGTACGCGCCACGAATCCGACTGAGGACCTGGGTCAACATCCCGGAGAGGCCGGCGGCGACCAGGAATGGTAGCCCCAGACCGGCCGAATAGACGGCGAGTAGCACAGCGCCCTGAGCAGCGGTTCCGCTGCTTCCGGCCCGGAGCAGGATGGCCGCCAGGATTGGCCCGACGCACGGCGTCCATCCAATCGCGAAGGCGAGGCCGATCACGTAAGACGCCCAGGGCGCCCGCGGAAGGCGGTGGGCGATGTCGAAGCGCTTCTCGCCCATCAGCCCGGGGATGCGGCCAACTGTCAAGAGCGCGATCCCGATCAACACCAGCGCGACACCGGCCACCTGCAGCAAGAGCGGACGGTAGGCCTTCAAATCCGCACCGATAAGGCCGAAGGAGGCGCCCAGCGCGACGAACGCCGACCCAAAGCCGGCAACGAACAAAGCCGCGTTGCCGAGGACGCCGAGTTGCTGCCGGAGTGTCATGGTGGTGCCCGCCGAGGCGGCGCCCATGTAGGTCACATAGGCCGGTACCAGCGGCAAGACGCAGGTCGACGCGAACGACAACAGTCCGGCGAGAAACGCCAGGGTCAGGTCGACGATCATCCGATCGGCTTAGACTTCTCGGTCGCGGGCTGGCGGGTTCTCGGTTGCGAGCTGGCGGACCCAATCCCGGAGCCGCGCGGGAGCATCGTCGGTGCAACACTCCTTGCGGACCAGTCGCTTCATCTCCGCCTGGAAGTCGAAGACCTTCTCACAGGGCGGGCAGTCGTCCAGGTGGGCCTTGACCCGGCGAACCTCCGCATCGCTGAGCTCGCGGTCGATGTAGACCGAGAGTTTTCGCATCGCCTGTTCACAATGGTCGCCCATCAGTTGGCTCCCACGGCCACCGGCCGCGCCCTGGGCCGGCCGGAGTATTCCCATAGCTTCTTCTGCAATGCCTGCCGGCCGCGGTGCAGCCGGGACATCACGGTTCCAATTTTGATCCCCAGGATCGACGCGACCTCTTTATAGGAGAAGTCCTCGACGTCCACGAGCACGACCACCATCCGCATGGGCAAGGGCAGCTCCTCGAGCGCGTGCTTCACCTCGTCGCCAAAGCCGCGCTCGACGATGATCTCCTCGGGAGACATGAGATGAACCGGCATCCCCTCCCGCCGCAGCTGGTCGTAGATCGAAAAGTCGGTTCCCGGCTGGTCGAGCGGCTCGGTAGGCGCCGGGCGCTGCCGCAATCGATTGCGGAAGACGTTCGTCATGATTGTGAAGAGCCAGGCTTTCTCGTTCGTACCGGGCTTGAAGCGATTCCGGTAGCGATAGGCTCGCAAATACGTTTCCTGCACCAGGTCCTCGGCGTCCTCCGGCTTCCTCGTGAGGCGCAGTGCGCTCCGGTAGAGCGCGTCGACGTGCCTCTCAAAAAGCGAAAAGTCGCTACTCATGCCAACGCCTCGCTGGTCCATTCTATTCCAGCGAATTCAATGCGATTCCGAAGCCGTCAGGTCGGTGGCCCGCCCCCACCCGGGCTCGGCGGGCTACCCTGCCCTGGGGAACCACCCGGTCGCGGGCCGCGACCGCGGCCCCGACCGCGACGACGGCGCCGGCGATTCGGGTCCTGCTCGGAGCGGCGGTCTCCCTTCGCGGGAGAGGGCCGGTTTGTGGATCCACCGTCCCCCCGTGTGGGCGCCGGCCGGTTTCCGGATTCCCCCTCCCCCCGTGCGGGGGAGGATCGGGGTGGGGCGTACGGCCGATCCCGGCGCCGCGATGGCGCCACCGGCGGTCTTGCCTGAGTCTCGCCCTGCCCTGGCCCGGCGCCGGGCGAAATTCCGCGCCCGCCCCGTCGCCGTCGGCGGCCTCGACGTTGCTGGTCGGCGGGTTGTGCCCTGCCCCTATCCGGGGCCAGCTCCTTGCGCGGCGGCTCCGGGCGCGCTGCGGCAGGCACAATCCGCGCCAGCCCGCGCGGGCGGCGGCGCCGGCCGGGCTGTTCGCGTGGGTGAGCGTCCTGATGCCTGACTCGCTCTTCGAATTCGGCGAGCCACTCCTCCATCGGCCGCTTGATCTGGGGTTTTGGAGCGCGCGGCTCCTCCGGCCAGATGCGCGGCCGGTCAGGCCGAATCGCTTCCGGCGGTGGGTCGGCATCCGTCGGTTCCGGTTCAACCGCGAGCTCAGGCGGGAGTTCCGACATCTCCCGAAATCTTACCCGCGGTCTGTTCCAGAACCGGTGGGCGCGCCGTCCAGTTGACGAGGAAGCGGCGGCGGAACCGGTCCAGTGCGGTGATGACCGCGCGGCCGAGGACCGCAATCAGGATGATGTTGCCCGCCGCCCTGAACGCGTCGTAGACGAGCGACGTCGCAAGGTAGAAGCCGCCGAAACGCCGGATCAATTCGCTGACCGCGAGCCCCGGCACCCAGCTCAGCTGAGAAGAAGCCGTGCCGAGTAGCAGCGGCCACTCCCAGAGATCGAGCAGGAGGCCGTAGGCGAGGCCGGCGATGCCGCCGTAGCAGCACAAGAGAACGATGCCGAATCGGGAGGTGGATCGTCGGCTCAGGCGTCCGAGATACCCCGAGCCCATCCCCACCCAGGCGGCGGCCAGCATCTGGTACGGCAGCCACGGTCCGAGGCCGGCTGTCAGGACGGCGGAGAGGAGGAGGGTGAGGGCCCCGCTGGCGAAGCCGAAGCTCGGCCCCATCACAAATCCGCCGGCGATGATCAGGAAGAAGATCGGCGAGAACCCGAGCAGGCCGACCACGATCACGAGGCGGAGGGTGGCATCCACCGCAACCAGCCCCGCCAGGATGGCCAGCAGGCGAGTCGACAGTTGATGAGTTTGGAGCGCGACCCCCAGGACCACCAGGGCGGATACCGCGACCAGCGCGCTGAACAGCGCGACCGGTTGCGGAAACCGGGAACCGAGAACGAGTGGGGCGACGAAGAGGGCCAGCCCGGCCCCGGAGACGACGATCAGCACAGCGTCGGCTCCACGGACGGTCAACCAGCGCGTCATACCGGCACTTCCTCGGGCAAAAGCCAACCGTGGCCCAACAGCTTGTTGATCTGGGTGGCGAAGACGAGCGAATCACTGAGGACGCTGCGGGGCGGACCGTCGGCGTAGATTTCGCCGTCGGCCATCAGCAGCACGCGGTCGGCGGTGCGCGCCGCCCATTCGACATCGTGCGTCGCGATCAGCACCCCGGCGCCCGCGGAAGCGCGCATCCGCAAAAAACTCGTCAGCGCCTTCTTGACCAATGGATCGAGCCCGCGGGTGGGCTCATCGAGCAAGAGCAGATCGGCCCGCCCCGCCACCACGGCGATCGCGAGCTGCTGCCGTTCGCCGGCGCTCAGATCCCTCGGATAACGGCTGAGCCACGGTCGGAAGGGCGCGACCACGTCGTCAGCCTGGCCACGAAGCTCGTCCTCGACCGTCGCCGCGAAGAGCAGCGCATCGGCATCTTGCGGGACGTACGCCGTTCGGCCGTCGGCGTGTAGCTGGCCGCGTTGCGGACGGAGGGTGCCGGCGATCAGTTTCAGGAGCGTCGTCTTCCCCGACCCGTTGCGGCCCATCAGCGCTGTCACCTGGCCGCGGCGCAAGGACAGCGACACATCATCCACCGCCCGGGCTGTGGGGTATGCATAGCCGAGCCGGTCGAGCCGGGCGATGACCGAGCCCGCGCCATCCACCGGCGGGCTGGCGGGTACCTCCGGCGGCAGACCTTGCGCCGGGACGCGGGCATCGCGGAGTCCCAGCGGGATGGGAGCCCAGCCCGCCCGAAGCGCGAGATCGACCACGGGCGGCCGCGCACCGCCCTCGGCGACCGCCACCCGTGGCGCCTGGTCCTGCAGCCGACCGGTCTTCAGCGTCCAGATCCGGTCCACAAAGGGCGCGATGCGTTCGACCCGATGCTCGGCGATCACCGTCGTCATGCCGAGCTCGGCAACGAGGCGGAGCACAACTTGCAGAACATCCTCCGCGGCTTGCGGATCGAGCTGCGAGGTCGGCTCGTCAAGAACCAGCGCCGACGGATGGGTGGCGAGGGCGGCCGCGATCGCCACGCGCTGACGCTCGCCACCCGACAGGGTTGCGATCCGGCGATGGCGCAGGGCGCTGATGCCCACTTGATCGATCGTCTCCTCGATCCGCTTTCGCATCAGTCCTCTTTCCAGACCCAGGTTCTCCAGCCCGAAGGCCAGCTCGGCTTCGACGTCCTCGAGGACGAACTGGGAATCCGGATGTTGAAAGACGAAACCGATCCGGGCGCCAAGTTCGCGGGGTGGGTGCATCCGGGTATCAAGGCCGCAGACTGTCACCCGACCGCTGTAATCACCACCAGTGCTGTGCGGGACGAGACCGTTGAGGCAGCGGAGCAGCGTCGATTTGCCGCTGCCCGACGCGCCACGCAGCAGGATGACCTGGCCGGGCTCGACGGCGGCGGTGATCCCATCGAGGGCCGGGCCGTCGGCCTCCGGGTATCGGTAGCGGACATCGTCAAACGCGATCAGCGGCATGGTGCATTCGGGGAACGGCCGTCAGAGCCGGCGTGGCGAGCAGCATGATGGCCAACACGCTGATGGCCGACGGCACACTCGGCGCGAGGTCGAGATACGGGTTATATGCCGGCGGGCCGAACGCGAGCGTCAGGACCAGGGCTGTGAGTGCGGCGCCGATCACGAGCCCATCGACCAGCGACCAGCCGAGCGGCCGGTAACGAGAACGCCGGCGATTGCCGTAGCCACGAGCATCCAGTGATTCGCCGTACTGCACCGCCTGCTCGAGCATCGTGAGCAAAAGAGGGACAAGGAGGCCCGGTGCGGATCGCCACCCAGTCCGCTGCCCGCGTAGCCGGCGGGCCTCACGGAGTGCCTCAAACGACGCGATCGTCTTGGGCGCGAAGGCGAGCGACAACGCGAACGCCGTGCCGGCCCGGTACAGAGGTCGGGGAAGCAGGGCCATCAGGTCGGCGCTGCGGACCACGGACTGCAGCACCGCGAAAACGGCCACGGTCAGCAGGAGCGCCACGCCGGTAGAGGCGCCATAGACGACGGCCTCCCAGCTCCAGGCGCCACCGATGACCGGGATTCCGGGCAGCGTGAAGATGACATGGTGGCCGAAGCGGCTGAGCGCGGCGCTAAACAGGATCGGGACCACAGCCAGGGCCAGCCCGAACTTCCAATAGGGAACGGTTCGCCCGCGGCGATGCGCCAGCCAGGTGTTGATCACGACCAGCAGCAGCAGCCCCTGAAGGGCGGGATTGCGATCGATAAATGCGGCCGATAGACCGGCGATCGCCCAGACGCACCAGGCCAGCGGATGGCGGATCATGGTCCCCGTCGCCGCAGGTTGACGACCCCCAGTCCCACGAGCAGCGCCGCCGCGCCGCCGAACAGCAGCCATGGTCCGATCGAAGGCGGCGTCGGCGGTTGGGTCGTTGGACCGGTGACGGCGAGCGCGGACCGGCTGGTGATCGAAACGCTGGGCGCCGCCGCCTGCAGGTTGGGTGATATAGGAACTGATACAGGTGAGGTTGCGCTCGCCGTTGGCGCCGCGCGAACCGCCGCGGGCGCGGTAGCCGAATGGGTGGCTACCACCGTTGGCGCCGCCGCAGCGCAGACCTGTGCGAACCGAACCGCCGGCGGTGGCGCGCCGAATGTGGGCGTGTAGGTCCAGCCCTCGATTTCGCCGTCGTGGAGCGTGTAGCCGTTCACCCCGGTCGATCGTGCGACCCATCCTGACGTTGTCGCAAACCAATCAGACCAGTTCGGCCCCGAGGTCGGGCCGAAACATCGGTCGGGAACCGGGGTCGGCTGACGATCGAGCTGGCACACGGTATCGCTGCCGCCGCCCCAGTCGTACACCTGAGGCGGCTGGCCGGAATTGACGCCGGCGAGCTCCAGCAGCGCCAACCCCCCGATCGCTTCTTGCGCGAACTCGACGCACTTCCAGACCACCCGTGGAGCTGGCCACGAGGCGCTGTGCTGAATCACCAGCGCGGCACGGTGTGTCGCGGCATGAGCGGGCGGATGCCACAGCACCGCACCCGTCAGCGCCAGCACCAGCGCCACGGTTGAGCGGACTACCGACTGGGCGCGCGTCGGCGAGGCCTCATCAAGACGCCGGTGCCCAGGAGGAGGAGCGCCAGGCCGGCAAGCGGTGGCCGGATATCGGCGGCGCCACCCGTCTGCGCCAGCTTCGCGGTCGCCACCGGCGTTGGCGTGGGCGTCGCCGTCGAGCTGACCGGACATGCGAGCAGTGATGTCGCGGTTTCGGCGATGCCGCTGCTGGTGAGCGGCCTGAGCAAGAACGCGGCTGGCGCGAAGGTGGTGGCGAACAGCTTGCTGTACGGGTTGGAAATGGCGCCGGCGTCGACTCCGCTGCCAACCTGCAAGCCGGCGAGGTGGGCGAGGGCCTGGTCGAGCTTCGACCGCCAGGTCTGGTCAGCCTCTTGGTTCGCGGCCAGAATCGCCTGGATCGCCAGTTCGTCCGAATTCCCGTCGGGGGCGGCGCCGGGCGCGTCCGCAAAGCCTCCCTGGCCGAAGACCGACTGCAGGTAGGCAAAGCCGTGGGTGATCGCCCCATCAGCGGATGGCAGGCCAGCGCTGAGCAGGGCCTGGATGACGAGGGCTGTCGTGTTGGAATCGGTGTACTGGTCGCCACCGAAGCCCCAGCCGCCGTCCGGCTGCTGGTGGTCTTTCAGGAATGTCACCGCGTCCTGGCCAACGGCCTGGTTCGCGGCGCGCAAGCCGAGGATAGCGAGCGCATCGCTGTATAAGTCGGCGCCGTACTCGCCGTTGCTGCCCTTTGCTGCCTGCAATTGCGTGATGACCGCCGCGGTTGGTCCGGCGTGCGTCTGCGAGGCCCGCGCGATCAGCAGCTCACCGTTGGTTCCGACATCGGTGCTGACCGCGGTCTTGAGATAATCGGCCAGCGATACGCCGCCGGTTTTCATGGCGGCGGCATCCTGGCCGGCTGCGGCCAGGCCGAAGGCCACCTCCGAGGAGCGCGCGATCGGATTACCGCCGCTGCCGATCTGCCCGTTGGACTGCTGCTGCGTGCACTGCAGCCATTGCAGGCCTCGCTGGGCATTGTTGGGGAGTCGATTCTGGGCGCTGGCCGTAACCGAGGCCAGCACGAGCACCGCGATGGTGGTGAGGGTCGCGGACGTCAGTCGTTTCATGGTGTCCTCCAGAGCGTTGATGAGCAACTGGAGGCCGATCGGAGAAGATGCCTGGCACCTCCCTCTCAGCCTCGAAGAGGGTCGTTGGTCCCCGACAGGCAGGTCTCCTGGCTCCGGATCGTTGCCGTTGAACTCCTTCCCAAGGCCACGGGCCTCAGTGGATCTCGTCCACGGCTCCCCGGTTACAGTGACGGGTTCGCGCCGGACTCACACCGGCTTCCCTTTTCAGCTCACTTCGAGCCACCTGACGGCGATTGACTTGTCGTGGCGCTTGGCCGGCATCACCTCCCCCAAAAGGTGACCGCAATTATAGGATGCGTGCCGGGAAAAGAAAACGCCACCCGAATCTCGGGCGGCGCTGCGATCAGTTTACTGGGACGCTCGCCGCTAGGCGACGCGCTCGAAGTAGACTTCCAGCTCCTCGATCGTCGGTACCCGGTTGATCTCATCCGGCTCAACGTTCATGAATTCTTCCTGGGCCGTGAAGACGAGCTCGATCAAGTCGGGAATCTTGATGTCGGGTGAATACGGTACGCCGAAAGCGAACAGCTGCTTGACCAGGTCGCGGGGGACGATGGTCCGTTCGGCGAGATTGAGCTCTTCGAGCGCCCACAGAACGCGGTCCAGCGCGTAGAGGCTGAGCTTGCGCTTGGCGTCCTGGGCGCGGGTGGCGATGACTCGCAGCGTCGTGCGTTGGGTCTCTTGTTGAATCGCTTGGTACATCGTTGGGGTGGTTCCTCCGACGCTTGCTGTTTGTTGGGGTCAGCGCCCACGGTACGTGCCCGTTCCCGTAGCCAGCAAATAACTTTCGTTAAAAGATGTAAATAGGCGACCCGATGTCACCGGCAGGCTTTCGAAAACCCGCGGGATAATACCCACAATGGCCTACATCGACGACGACGCCGAGCGCGTACCGGGACGGGATGCCGTCGAGCTGTATACCCGCACCTATGGCACGCTGCTGCGTAGCTCCGGAGAAACCAAGCTCAAGGTGCTGGAACAGTCGCACATTGGCATGCGGTCGAGCCTGCACCCGAAGGCCGGATCGGCCCAGCCGGACAGCGGCGCGCTGATCTATGCGCTGCGGCGTCTGCCTCCTTGCATCACGGCGGTGCGGCGGATCGTTCTCGGCCAATCGGCCGAGGTCTTCAAGCGGATGCTCAACGTGGATGTCGAACGATGGGAGATGCAGAGCTCGCCTGGTCGTCGCCGGCGCTATTACTACGACGGTAAGGAAACGCTCGCCGTCTACATCGCCAGCCCATCGGACATTGACGATGTCATTCCGCAGCTCGTCGCACTCCAGATCGAGTGGAACAAGCTGCACGCGTTACTGAGCGCCGAAGATCTGAGCGGGATGGAAACGGTGGCGGCGCAGTTCCAGATCCTTCAGCGCCTAGGCATTTCCGAGGATGACGCCATCCGACTTGTCGAGATCTGGGGCGACCTGCTCGTTCCGCTACGCCGCATTCAGGCGGAAGAGAAAGACTTCACAGTCCGCATGCTCGGCGGTTCGCAGGTCGGCTACATCAAGGCGACGCGCCGGTGGTGGGCGCCCGTCGAATCACTGATGCAGAGTCAGGGCGTCGGTGACCGGCCGGTCTACTTCATATCGAGCAACACCCATAGCCTCGTCAACTTGCTGAGTGGCTCGGCGCGACGGCATCAAGATGAAATCGTCGAATACATCGAGCGCAGCAAAAACCTCGAGCTGGTTCCTGAGCTCCGCAAACTCCGCCAGGGTCAGTCGCGTGGCAATTGGGACAACTTTCTCTATTACGCGGCCCGCGCGTATTACGGCCAGTCCCCCGAAGCCGGGGAGCGGCGGACTCAGCGGACCAACGAAGAGGAGGCTCGCGGCATCTTCTTTCTTCCTAGCCACGCCGGCCTCGACGTGGCCGCGCAGGTCATCATCCTGGACCGGCTGGTCGCGAGCGATCTCGACGCGCGACTCGGCGAGCCGCCCGCAGATCGCTTAAAACGCAGCCCTGCGGTCTTGATCAACGTCAACTACCCGCTCGGCCTGGGCGCATACAACGTGCTGCGCGAGGTCGCGGTCAGCGTGGGAACGCTCCGTGGCGTCTATGTGCTCGGCAAGGCTGCCACCCTGAATGGCAGCATCGGCGACATCATGATCTCGAACGTTGTCTTTGAGGAGCACTCGGAAAACACTTATTGGCTGGAGAACTGCTTCAGCTTCGACAGCGTGGCGCCCTTCCTTGTCTATGGCTCAGCGCTCGACAATCAGCGAGCGGTGACCGTCAGAGGAACCTTCCTGCAGAACCGGGGCTACCTTGACTTCTATCACCGCGAGAGTTTCACGGTCGTTGAGATGGAAGGTGGCCCCTACCTCAATGCCCTGTACGAAGCGGCCGAGTCCTCTCGCTACCCGACGCGCGAGAACATCAACTTCACAAAGCTGCCCTTCGATCTCGGCGTCCTGCATTACGCATCAGACACGCCCTATACGCAGGCCCGCACGCTCGGAGCCCGCGGGCTCTCTTATTACGGGATGGATTCGACCTACGCGTCGACAGTGGCCATCCTCCGGCGGATCCTTGCCCAGGAAGGGGTCCTTACGGCCGATGTTGCGGCGCCGCGGTGGGCGGACGCCGAGGCACGTCAAGGCGCCTGACGTTTAGCGGTACCGTAATGCGCCATTGCTAGGCTGCGTTCAGTCCCGAAAAATTTCCCAAGCGTCCCCCTCCTCCCCACAATAGGCCGCCCTCAAAAAGCGGCCTTTTGTTTTGACAGGCACGTCGTCAGGCCGCTCGCTTACGCTGCCGGCTCCGAGTCTCCTTCTTGCGAAGGGCCAGCCCTTGCAGCGCGACGTCGATCCGTCGGTCTGACGGGTCGAGATGCTTCGCGCCGGTCAAGAGGCGATGGGCTGCGATCAGGTCGCCACGCTGCATCTCGGCCAGCCCGAGTTGCAAGGCAAACCCAGGGTCGACGGGGCATACCGTAACCGCGTGTTCCAGGTAGACGTACGCGTCATTCCACTGGCCCATTTCCCAGAGTAGCGTTCCAAGCTCGGCCAGGATCTCCGGCTCGTCGGGCGCCTCTTCCAGGGCTCGCTGGTAGGCAAGTCGGGCGACCTCCGCGTGGCCGAGCTGGCGATGGTCTCGACCGATCAGGTACCAGGTCTGCCAGGAGCTCGGCGCAAGGAGCACGGTGCGGGTGTAGGCGGCTTTCGCCCGCTCCCGGTCGCCGAGCGCATCGCAGGTCAAGCCCAGACGAAATGCAACATCAGGATGGTCCGGGTCGAGGCGAGACGCTTCGTCGAGCAGCTGTCGGGCCCGGGAATACTCGCGAGTGCGATGGCACAGCGTCCCTAAACGAAGCCTGGAAAGGGCCTCGTCCCCGGCCAGATTGACCGCCTCCCCGTAGCATGCCATCGCCTGGCGCACGTTGCCTTCCGATTCCGCCAGCCGGCCGCTCTCCAGGAGACGCTCGGTCTGCGCGGTCATCGCGCAGGGATAACGCGTGCCGGCGGCCCGTCTTACGCTGGGCGCGCTTCGTCCAGGAAGCGCAACAGCTCCGGCTCCTCCATGTCCTGCGCCGGAAGCACGGGCGTGTACTTGAGCCTCGTGGCGAGCTTCATGGCCAGCTCGACTTTGAAATCCACCGGCGTGAACCCCTTGTCGGTGAAGATTCCGAGGGTGCGGTCCCGAATTACGAGCGCGGCGCCCTGCTTGCGGGCCAGGACTGTCATCACGGCCGTCGCGCCGTGGCTGTCGGCACGAGCTGGGCAACCAGCCGCGCAAGCTGCGTCGGCTTGAACGGTTTTTCGACCGTCGCCAGCGCCCCAGCCGCTCGCGCGCGGTCGGGAGTCAGCACATCGCGGAACTCGGTCATCATCACCACCGGCGGATTCGGGGAAAGCGCACTCAGCAGGGCAAAGGGGTCACCGTCGGGAAGGCTGGAGTCCAGAAGCACAAGGTCAGGTTGTATCGCTGCAGCGGCATCGAGGACTGTCGCGGCGCTCGATTCCCAGCGCACCTGGTGCCCTTCGCGCTCCAGCTTGAAGACGATGATCGACGCAATATTGGGCTCATCCTCGACGAGCAAGACGCGTGCCATGACGCGGCACTAATGTTAACGGGTGCCCTCTTCATCGACCAAGGTGCATACCATTTATCTGGCGCACGGCGCGTCAGGTGATGCGCGCAGCATGCGACCTTACGTCCAGGCGCTGGCGGCGCGCAAGCTCTCCGCCGAGGCCATCGACCTGCCCCGCTCGGGCCGCTCAGTGGTCAAAGCCGAGAAGGCGGTGCCCACATTCATCGAAAAGGTTCCTGCGGGATCGATCGCCGGCGGGCACTCGTACGGCGGCCGGGTCGCCAGCATGGCCGCCACCCAGGTGCCATACGCGGCGTTGCTGCTGCTGAGCTATCCGCTCCACCGGCCCGGGCACCCGGAGGACCTGCGCACCGAGCACTGGCCCCGGATCGCTTGTCCGGTGCTCCTCCTGTCAGGAGAATCGGATCCGTTTGCCAGGGTGGAGCTGCTACGGGCCTCGGTTCGGTTGCTGCGGCAGGCCGAGCTCGTGACATTCCCCGGCGTGGGTCACGGTCTCCTGTCGGTCCGGGACGCGGCGATGGACCACGTCGCGGCGTTTATTCGCAAGCACCGCCTGAGCGCCGTTATCCGGTGAAGCCTTCGGGCAGCAGGACCTCGCCCCTTGTCGTCTGGACGTAGACCTGCCAGTTGTAATAGCCGAGAAAAGCATGTGCATCGTCGAACATCTGCCTGGCATAGAGCTGGACGGCTCGGACGTAGAGCCAGCTCGGGTTGTAGGCGTAGATGGCGCCGGTCATGTTTTGCGGAGCTCCGTGCGCATGCAGGTAACGTCCGGCGGCAAGGATGGCGTCGCGTGGATTGTTGACGTCGCCGCGGCCGTAGCTGGCCCAGGTCGCCGGCATGAACTGCATCGGCCCCTGCGCGCCGGCGGAGCTGAGACCCTGGATCCGGCCCATGTTTGTCTCGATCAGGTTGATGGCGGCCAGATACTGCCACTGGACTCCGGAGCTTTGCTGAGACTCACGGTAGTAGCTCAGCAGGACCTCCGAGGTCGGCGGCGCGATGATGCGCCAGTGGGGAAGCGTCGTACGGGCTCCATTCAGGTCATCGATTTGTTGGGCGGCCGACAGGTTGTCTTGAATGACGGCCCGCAGCGGTGCCGGGACACTATTGAGAACGGCCGCGACCCAGTCCCCATGCGCGGCGAGCAGGTGATACGCCTGCTGCTGCCGCTGGCCGAGAACGACGTATTCCTCCGCGGACGTGTCGGGAATGCGGATCGCCTGCTCCACCCCGGCAAGCTCGGTCGCAAGCGAGGCCGCGTCAACGGTGGTCGCCGTTGAAGTGGGTGTCACCGAGGCTACCGGCGTTGCTGTCGGGCTCGCTGCCGGCCCAGCGACATGGGACGAGGAAATCGGTTTCGTGCTGGCGGCCGCGGCGCCGCACGCACTCACGCTAAGCGCCAGGACTGGGGCGATGAGCCGGAGGGCGTGGCGCATTTCGTGCTGGGGAAGTCTAGGGATCCGCGAGCTTTGAATCAATCTCCCCGGTACTAACCTTTCTACTCAGCGCTGCCCGGCTCCCGCCCCTGGCAGAAGGTCGGTGGACGATGGACGTTGCACCCGCGTGAGCTACCCCTGGACTCGGGTACCGAAGGATCTTCCCCCGCTGGACCCGGCCCAGGAGCGCCTTCTTCCGCTGGCGGACTTCTTTATGGGCTTGATGTGGTCCCGGCCGGGCGGCTTATCGTTGCGTACCACCTGGGTCACGCCCGCAACCCTGTGGTTGTCCTCAGGGGTCGTGGCTCTGGTCGGGTTGCCCGGACTCGGCGCGATCGCCTATGGCATTGGGACAGGACAGGTTCTCGTCCTGCTCGCCGGGCTCCTCGCCGCGGCGCTTGGCACCGGCGCGGGCGCTGTCGCGATCTACGGCGTCAGGCAGCGTCGCCTTGTCCGCGCCCCTCAGCGATGAGATCCAGGTTGGCGAGCGTCTACCTGACGAGCGCCGGCGCCGGCTGGTACGTCGGCGGCAGAGGCGTTCCGACCGCGCTCGAATCGACCTCAACAATGTCGGCCTTCAGCGGGCCGAGCACACCCAGGACCTCGCCCTGCTCCGTCTTGCCGACTTTGAACTGACTGAGGGTCGCTACGAGATCCGCGACGAGGGCGTCGAACTCGCCGCTCGTGACTCCCATCCCGGCATGGGCCGCCTTCATCGTCCGGCCGGTGTACGTGCACGGCCCTCCCGCAGCTTGGCAGACCTGATCGATGAGCATCTTCGTCAGCCGACCCAGGTCCGTTCTGACGAACTTCTGATTGATCCGGTCATCCCTGGCAACCCGATCCCTGAAGTCTTCGACGACGGCGGTAATCGAATCGATCCCACCGAGGCGATCGTATAGCGAACGTTCCATCTTCCCCTCCTTCTATCGATCGTTTGCCCTTCGAGACTGATGCGGGTGCCCCCGACCCGACGCCACGACTATTGGGCGTCTGGCCCAGGATGTCAATACCCGAGCCTGTGTGATGCTCGAGCCCGACAGGGCGTTTGCAGTTCAGCCTCTCAGCAACCAGCCGGCTGCGTGCTAAGTTTTTCAGGGGCGCGATTGCGGCTCCGCCTAGCTTTCCACCGGCGACAAGGAGGGAGTTCATGAGAAAGCCTATGCGTGCGTTGCTGGCGTCGATGGCGGCGGTCCTGATGTCGACGACCGGCGCATTCGCTCAGACATCAAGCCGTGTCAGCTCCGGCAGCCCGCCGGGGAACACCCCGCAGAACCACCAGAACGAGCCGGCGGTTGCCCTGGACGCGATGTCGCCGAATACCCTGGTAGCCGGCTCGAACGATTTTGTCGATGAGCAGGCGTGCCCGCGACCGCTGGCCGTAAACAGTGGCACATGTCTGGACAGAGCCACGGGGGTCGGCGTCTCCGGTGTCTATTTCTCGTTCGATGCAGGTCACAGCTGGACGCAGCCTACCTACACGGGTTGGACTACGGCCGCATGCGACCCGATGACACCCTGCAAAGGCAACACCGGCCCGATCCACACCCTGCCCTGGTATTACGAGAACCAGCTCGTCTCCTTCGGCGACCCTGCGGTGGCTGTGGGGCCGATTCCCGGCAATGACGGGACGTTTTCGTGGGGCAATGGGGAGCGGGTCTACTACGCGAACCTGACCACGGCATTCAGTACCCAGGTGGAGTTCTCCTTCCCGAACCCGGTCTTCAATGGATTCGTCGGCGTCGCGGCCTCCCGCCTGGACAACCCCACGCCAGCCTCCATCCTCAACAAGAGCAGCTGGAAGGCTCCGGTGATCGTATCGAGTGCACAGGGTCAGACCTCCTTCTATGACAAGGAACAGATCTGGGCTGACAACGCCGCCTCGAGCCCGTTCTTTGGGCATACCTACATCTGCGCCAACGATTTCCGAAGCAATGGCAGTCACAAGAACGGCAACTCCCCGGTGCCGGTTCAAGTCTTCTCCTCAGCCGACGGCGGTAGCACGTGGACCAAAAAGTCGGTCACCTCGGCGGCGACCAACGGCCGTGGACCCAATGATTTCGGCTACAGCGGATGCACCATCAGGACGGATAGCACGGGCATCGTCTACCTCTTCGCGGAGCGGTTCGCGAACCCGGCGATAACCGGACTTCCGACCCACAGCGCACAGGTGATGTTCAAGTCGTTCGATGCAGGTCTGCATTGGACCGCGCCCACCGTGATCACCCACGTTACAGACCCCTGCTACTTCATCGATCCGGTCGAGGGCCGCTGCGTGATGGACGGCTACGCCGGTGCGCGAACCGATCTCGCCGCGTCGCCCAGTGTCTCCATTGCCAACGGCGCTCCAACCGGCGCCGGAGCCACCAACGAGATCGTCGACGCCTGGGCCGACGCCCCGGTGCTGAATGGCGAAGTCGCTGACTTCATCTATTCGACGAACGGAGGAGCATCCTGGAGTGCTCCGACCGCCGTTTCACGAGGTGGTGATCGGCCGCTCTACGCCGCGCCCGCCATCGCACCCGATGGTTCGCACGCGTATGTCGTCTATGAAGCGGATATGGCACCGTGGGCGGGCGCCGACTTCCACACGCCGCGACCGTACCATGGCGTGTTTGTCAGTTCGGCTCTCGGATCGACCGGGGCCCCAGCCGGATGGGCGACGGTGTTCAACGAATCGCCGCCAGGCGATCTCCTCGCGACCTATCCCGGCCACGATCTGTACCAGGAGCGCGTCGGCGATTATGTCTACGCGGCAGCGTCGAACACCTACGGAGTCGGCGTCTGGACCTCTGCCGCGAATGCCGCCGTCTGCTCCCCGATCCAGGATTATCGCGAGCGCTCCTACGCCGCTGGGCACCGCGATCTTCCCGGAGCGCCATGGCCGCTCACCGACTGCCCGATGAACTTCGGCAACACCGATATTCAGTCAATCTCAACGGGCTAGGCTTCTCGACATATTGGGGAAGGGCGGCCTCGGGTCGCCCTTTCCCCTTAGACGGTGACGCGCATGGAACCACTCAGCCTGCTTATCCGATGGGCGCACGTCGTTGGCATGGCGGCAATCCTCGGCGGAGCCCTGCTGGTCTGGTGGCTCACAGTGCGCCCGCCGCCAATGAATCGTGGCAGCGATGCGCGCCTTGAGGTCGCCCAACGCTACGAATGGATCTTCTGGATAGCGATCGGTATGCAGGCCATGACCGGGGTAGGCAACCTCGGGGCGTTCGGCCAGAGCATTCCAACGCCAGCGACTCCCTGGGGCGTTCGTCTAACGCTCACCCGGCGGCCTGTAGCGTCCAGTGTCCAGACGATCATCCCGACCCGGATTTGCGAAACAGGTACTTGCCCGGTTGGGGTGTCGATGCGATCTGTTGCTGCCAAACATATCGCTGCCGGGTTGCCTCTCACTTGGATGCGGATGTCCTCGAATGACCAGGGCCGCACGGTGACCAGCATTGGCTCGCTATCCCACCAATTTTGACTGGGCCTGCCTCAGCGGTCGTGAGTAGAGGCCCAGGGTCAGAGATGCCATCCGGTCTAGGAACGGCACGGAAGACCCGGACTTGGGCCTTCAGTGGCAACCACTGAATCTGGCACGGCGTCGTAAGGACGGGATAGACACAGTCGGGCTGCACAATCAGGCCTTGGATTCCTGCACCCCTGTTAATGAGAACCAGAAATCCCACACCTATCAGCAAGGGTAGGAATGCGGCCATGACGAAGACCCTGACTAGCCGCATGGACTGAGCAACGAGATGGGCGTTGACGACCTTCTCAGGACGACTTCCTTGACATCTTCGACCAAGCCCCGATTGAGGACATCGCAGCCGCCGCCAACATCATCACTGGTGTTACCTTGTCTGATGAGAGTCCCGATGGCCAGGACCGAGGGGAAGGCTTCACCCGTAGAGCTGCGATACGACGACATCCCGCGCACGGCCGATGAGCGGGCGACGCTTGTCGCCTTCCTGGAGTGGCAGCGGTCGACGCTGGCGCGGAAGTGCGCTGGCCTCACGCCAGAGCAACTGCGAACGCGTTCGGCGGCTCCCTCGACGCTCAGCCTACTCGGACTTATTCGCCATCTGACTGATGTGGAACGAGGTTGGTTTCGGCGGACTCTGGCACTGGAGGTTATTGGCGACCTCTACGCGACCGATGCGGACCCGGATGCCGACTTCAATGACATCGACGGCGCCGATGTCGATGATATGTTCGCCGCATGGCGATCGGAGTGCGAACTGGCGAGCCAGGTCATCGCCCGACACCAGCTTATGGATGAAGGGCGCCAGCGTACCGGAAGAGCCGTCTCACTGCGCTGGATCCTGGTCCACATGATTGAGGAGTACTCCCGACACAACGGGCATGCGGATCTCCTTCGGGAGCGCATTGATGGAGCGACTGGCTACTAACCTGCCAGCCATCCCAAGGGAGTGGTGGGGTTCACATTCTTTGGAAGCAATGGTGCTGATGAGGCCTATGCCTGGGATTGGCGGCCGCCGGAAAGCGAGAAGCACAATCTCGTTGACCCGGCGTTCGTATTCGGCGACGGTCACGCCTTCGATGGATTTGCATATCTCGCTTGCCGCGGTTTCGAGCTGATACCAGATGTCGCCTTTGCGCTCGCGATAGAGGGGATGCTGCGAATTGATCACGACGACTTTGACTGCATCCTTGATAACGGTCTGGCTTCGGATCGCCGGGCCGAGCTGCCTGATGACGATATCCCCGAAGCCCCGGCGCTTCGATGCAGCATTTGATCCGCTTTGTGATAGGGGCGGCTGCTCCGCCTCAGGCAGATGCGGTTGGGATGCTCGATCACCATTGCTTGGGGCTGACATCCGGGGACGCATTGGAGCGCTGCCTAGGAAGAGTTCAGGGCGGTCTGCCCAGCGAAGCGCCTGGCTCAATAAACGCCGCACCTGCTGAGCGACTCTAACCGCGGATGGTGGGGGCGGACTCTCGGGCTGCCTCGAGAGCTGCCGCGCGATCGGCTTCAGCAGGCGATGGAGTCGACCCTCGATGTCGACCCACGGTGCGCTGTCCCGATCGAAGTCGCTCTTGTTGATCGTCAGCGGGACCCGAGGAATTTCAACCTCGCCGATCAACAGCGCCATTCCAGGCTCCTGGGCGGGTGTTGGGTGCCCGAAGAACTCGCCGTCTTTGACCAGGCGCCCTAACCGATAGCACCGCACGCCGGGAACGAAGTCGGCGGTCCTCTTCGCGGGATCGACCGTTCCGACCCAGCCAGCAACGATGGTAGCGGCAGCCCTGACACGAAAATCCTTACGTGCGACTTCCCCGAGCGACCTTGGCCTTAGCGGCGACCCGTTCAAGATGATCTGGAGATCGCCTCGCTCGAGAAGCAGACGAAATGCATCGGCGAGCCGCTGGCCAACCCGCTTTAAGTCGACCCGCTTATCGACGTCATCGATCCGGATCCGAACGTAGCCAAGATCGTCTGCAACATGCTTGGCCACCTCATGCAACTCGTAGGTCTTCAGTCGGCTCCGGTCACGGTAGTTTGGGTCGGTAAAACGCCAGGCTATAGGGTCGCCCGGACGACTTGACTCGACCGAGAAGCTACGGCCGAGATGACCGATCGCTGCCTTACCACCCTGGCCGTATTGTCCAAGCAGGTCCTTGCCGCGCTTGGTGGACTTGCCCCAACGGAGATAGCGGCGTTCGAGGTCCTTCGGCCCCATGCCCTCGCCGCCTTCGCTCATCACCGTGATCCCTTCACCGTGAATGGCGACCTCCACCTTCATTGGCTCTCCAGATCGGCGCGAATCCAAAGCGTTGTCGATCAGCTCCATCAGCGTGTCCGCCGAAGACCGGTAGTTGGCAAAAAGCGTGGCCGTGATCTCGGGATGGATCCGTTCCCGAACCGTTATCCGCCCCGAGGCACCTCCCACAGTCGAAGCATCGAGGAGGGCGATCCGGCAGTCAAGGGTCAGGCCCCGACGCAGGAAGAGTATCTAGCCGCGAACCTATTCTTACATCAACATCAAAGAAGTGATGTATACTCCAACCATGAAACGGCTCCAGATCATGATCGAAGAGGACGTCGACGCGGAACTAGAGAGGGCCGCGCTCGAGGCCCGTACGTCGAAGGCCGCTTTGATCCGGCTCTACGTTCGCGAGCGCCTTAAGCCGCTCCCCCCACTGTCGGCCGACCCCATCGGACGGATGGCCGGTGCTGATGACTTCGAGCCCGCCGCGATCGACGATGTCGTCTATCGGTGATCTTTGTCGATACGTCGTTCTGGGTGGCGCTTCGTAACCGCCGCGACAATTCTCACGACCTGGCACGAAGCCTTCTGGCAAGCCACGCCGCGGAGCCACTGGTCACCAGCAATCACGTCCGCGGGGAGACGTGGACATTCCTCCGGCGGCGCGCCGGGCACCGATCGGCAGTTGATTTTCTCGATTCAATCGACCGGTCGCCGCGGCTTCGACTGGTTGTTGTATCTGCCGATTTAGAGACGGCGGCGCTACGTTGGCTGCGCCGTCATGACGAGCGCGAATATTCCTTCGTGGACGCGACGAGCTTTGCTCTCATGCGATCGCTACGAATCCGGGAAGCGCTGGCTTTTGACGGCGATTTCACAGCAGCCGGATTTCGCGAGGTCCGCGATTAAGTACTGCGGCCGGATCGCGAATGCTGACTGTCCGGTGTGGCGCTCAGATTTCAGCGAGTAGCCCGTGGCGGACACTAATCGAACAATTGAATTGGCCGGTCTCCAAAGACCCGTCGTAAGCCGTCGGCGTGGGGTAGGCTGCGCCGCAGGGGAATGGGCAAGGCCCGCGTCGTTCTGGCGATGGGCAGACGTCTCTGGCTAATCGTGGCGAGCTGCACGCAGCTCGTCCTTCTGGCCGGTTGCCAGGTGGGAGCTGCATCGGGCTCGCCCGGTACTCCAAATCAATGCACGCCCCAAGGAGTCCGCCAGGTCGTCGAGCGCTTCATTGATGCCTTCAACCGGGGCGACATCGCCCAACTGGACCGACTCGTATCCCAGCAGCAGTTTGTCTGGTATGCAACGGATGCCCCTGGACAGCGTCTCAACGCGGAAGCGTACGACCGGGAGAACTTGATGGCCTATTTCGCGGCGCGACATCGGCAACACGAACATCTCGTGCTGAACTCGCTTGACGTCACCTTTACCAACGCTAACAGAGGCGGTCTCTGGGCCCACCTGACACGGAGCGCCGATGATGGATTGCCTCCGACGCGCTACAGCAGCAAAGGCGAGGTCCAATGCTCAACCATGCCGAGCGGTTTGACCGTCTGGGCGATGGGCCGGTCGCCGTGGTCGCCGATCGAGCTCCTGCCCGAGGTCGCGGCGCTGGTTCTGATCGCAGCTGGAATTGGCGGTATCGTCCTATGGCGCAGGCGCAGCGCCGGGCGCTTAGCCAGTGCGGCGAGGGCCAAGACCAACATCACTCGATAGCTCGGCCTATTCAAGAGTTGGGGTAGTCATAGCCCGTGGCGGACACTAATCGGACACGGCTTTGGCGACTCGTCGCCGTCAGGCACGACCGTCTAATTAGAACGCGATGTTACGTCCCTCAATGATCAAGCGCGTCCAACCTTTTGGATCGATCCACGATCCGCCGATGGCATCGACCTCAGCCTGAGAGACCCCACGGGCCTCGGCGCAACCCTTTCAGACATGCACTGGGATTTTGTTTTCGCGCGCGAAGTCCAGAACTTCAGCAAGCGGCGGTACGCCCTTGCCTCGTACCGTCTCCGCAACGCCCGAGCGGATCAGGTCTGTCGAGTCGCCCGCGAGAACAATCCGGACATCAATGCCGGTCTGCTTGGCGCCGCGGGCTAGATGGAATGGGATCGTTGCCTTCGTTGGGTCGTTCGTTCCCCAGGTTGTCGAGATCGTTAGCACCTGCTCCATGGCTCACCTCTCATGTCCTGTTAGCGCCCTTATGGTAAGCGGGTGGCTCGGCGGCACGACCAGATCCGCACGGGATTACACATTCGGCGCAGGCGCGTCGGCCATGGAACCGGAGTTCGGCGGTAGCCCCAGCGGACACTAATCGAACAATTTAATTGGGTCGGTCCCAGCAGACCCGTAGTTTAAGTGGGCACCGCGAGGCAGTGTCAAGGACACCGGGAGCTTAAGCGAGGGGAGCAGGAGACCCCCGGGAGCCTATTCAATGACAGGTTGCCCAGCCTCTAGGGCGTCTGCCGACTCCCCATCTGCGAGTCTAAAGCGTGCACTTTGGTACCTTGCTGCAGAGCCCGAGGAACTTTCCGGAGCGGCGATCGTTAACACAGCTAGAAGGTGCGCAAGCTAGCCCGCGCGGGTTCCGGCCTCGCCATTGCGGCGACCCTCATTCTCAGCGCGTGCGGCGGGGCCCAACATATCTCTCGGGCGACCAACACGACCCCGACTTCCCCCACCCCGGCCACGATGCCGCGCACCCTCTCGTTGGACGAGGCAGCGGCCCTGATCGGGCGGACAGTGACCGGGTCGCGGCCGGTGCTTCTGCCTAAAGCAATTCCTGTCGGATACACCGCCCAGGTGACAGTGTCGGCCGATGACTTTCAGGTCACCTATGCCAGCGTGGACGGCTCGCGGCGTATCTTCTTCGAGCTCGGGATAGCCCAACCGCCGCCGCCGCAGCCAGACGGTACCCAGTCATACCCGCGTTTCCGCGGGGTTACGGCCCTTTACCAGGTCGATAGCCAGTCGCCGCCCACCAGCCGGAGGTTCATTGACTGGGGAGAGCCCGGCACGGCCAGCCCGAACCTCCAGATCAAGCCGGAGTATGGCGTCCCGTACTTCCTCTCCACCGAGGGCTTCGCGGAAGCCGAGTTCTGGCAGATCGCGAATTCTCTCGGGCCGGTTGCTGGGCCTGGGAGCTGACTCCGGGGGCGGCAAAGCCTACGTGTCGCAGCAGGCATAGCCCGAACCTATCCGAAATTGGTTTTATAGCCCGTGGCGGACACTAATCGAACAATCGAATTTGGCGCCAGTCCAGGCGATGTCTGTTCAACCGCTGCGGCAGCGATCGTCACATGCCCAAGAGCGACGAAAAACAAATAGACGATTCCGAAGAGGACAAGCAACAGGAAAGCGATCCCAATGGCGGCCGCTAGGGCGCAGCCTAATTGGATCCGCGTCCGCTCCTGATCTTCTTCGGGTCGCGTGGGGTAAGACACGACGGTGTTGTGACTGCTAAATCTCGATGACCGACGTTACCTTGCGGGCAAGCGCCAATGTCGGGATGGAGAACCTCAGCGGGAAGCACAGCCGCAGAGTGTCCAGTTGAGTGGTAGCCCGTAGCGGATTCGAACCGCTGATTTCTGCCTTGAGAGGGCAGCGTCCTGGACCAGCTAGACGAACGGGCCTTGAGGCCTCGGCAGCGAACCCTATTATAGGTAGCGAAAATTCAGCATTGGAGGACTCGATCGTGATCTACGATCCAACTGGCGTCAACTACGTCATGAACACCCTCCAGGCCGCCAGCTACCTGGGGGTTCCCTCCGACGTGATCGACGACATGGTCAGCAAGCATCAGATCCCATTCACCAAAGTCGGCGAACGCGTTGTCTTTTCGAAGGCTGCGCTCGACTACTGGGTCTACGCGAAGTCCATGGAGAATCTTCGCGATGATCTTCCGAACCTGGGATTCCAGGGTCGCAAGGCCGGCTGACCGGTGCGTCTCGGTCGTCTGCTTCGGGCCGCGGCTCTCTTCCTCACGCTGGCTGCCGTCGCCCAAGAGCTGAGCAAGCCGGAGGGCGAGCGGAGCTGGCACGGTCGGGTCGGCGGGGTCCCCTACGACTTCCGCTTTCCGACGCTCAAGCGGTTCAAGGACGCCTACTGGAATCCGGCTGATCGCCGCGTCTTTACCGACCGGGTGGTTGGCATCGGATGGGCCGTGAATTTTGCACAGTTGCTGCCGCGCTTGCAGGAGGGGTATCTCCGGCTCGCCGAGCGGACCGGCGCCTCGACGTGACGGTCCGGTAACGTCCACTTCCGTCGAGTGACAGCCTTTCTGCCACTCACCGTTCTATTAACGTGCCCGCGGCCAGCCAGCGCCCCTGCCATGCGATCAGCTGCCGCATTTCCGCAGGCGGAACCGTCGAATGAGCGGCCTTCAAGAGTTCCTGACGCCCTTCAGTCACCTCGTCTTCGCGAACCGGGACAAAGTCATCGTCCTGCTCGCGGCGCTGCTCGGCTGGTTCACTATCCAGCTTCTGATCACGCGCTGGCGGAACGAGCGGCTGGAGCGTGACCTGTCGGCCGCCAAGTCAGGTGGGTCGCCTCAGGGCGGCCGGCGTTACGCGGCGGCCGCACCCGTCGACGAAGGACACGCCGAAGGCGGAGCGTTGCCGCCGGTGAAGGGGGGCCGAACCTACGCGCGAAACCTCGGCACAGCGCTGCAAAAGGCCGGGATGTCCGGTCCGCAAATCTACTCACCGCCCACGCCGGCCGGCTGGGCGCCGAACACGAATCCGCTGCAGGCCGGACCTCCACAACCTCACCCTCAACCGGGGATGGCATCGCCGTACGCCACACCGAACGCCCCGTGGGCCGCGCCGCCGCCGCCGGCGCCCTGGGGCTTCCCCGCCGCCGCCGGGCGACCCATGCCGGGCGGGCCACCCGGCCAGGTCCCGTTCTACCAGCCGCAATCGGCGCCATCGCAACCGATGGGTCCGGCCCCCTCAGCCATGCCCCCGCCGTTCGCGCCCGGCCTGTACGGGCCACCTGCGCCGTTCGGACAACCGGGCTTGCCGGCGGCCTCCAGCGGACCTTCGGCATCCCCGCCGTCCATGGCGCCACCCGGTATTCCGGCCATGCCGGGGGGAATGCCGGCCTTCGGCAATCCAACCGCGGTCGAGCCCGCCATGGGCGAGTCGCCTGCCCAGGATGGCGGACGTCGGGGAAAGCCGAAACGGCGGCGATTCAATTTCAACGTTCTCGAGAGCCTCGAGAAAATGGTCCAGCAGAAAGTGGAGCCGCTCCCCCCGACGGGCTGGACGCCTCCAGCCCCATCGAGCGGCGCGCCGGTCACGTCACCCGTAACGCCAGCGGCTGGCTCGCCACCCGCCGAGGCGTCGACCGGGCCTTGGCAGCCGGCCACGCCCGCAGCGGACCCAACCGCGCCGCCAAGAACAGCTCCCGCGAAGGAAGAGTCACTGCCCCTGCAGTTCGGCCCACCTGCCGCTGAAGAGCCGGCCGACGTCGACGCGGCTGGAGAATCGGAGAAGACGGAGAGCGTGGAGGACGTCTCGGAGACGGCCAGCAGCGAACCCGAGGCTCATGGCTTTACGCCCGAGCCGGAGGCAGCCGGGGTACGGGGATCGGAGCCGGAGACCGAGCGGAAACCAGACGCACGCCGGTCGATGCGGGCGATGATGTTCGGCGAGGAATCCAACAAGGGCGAGGAATCCAGCAGGGGCGAGGAGCCGGCGGCAGCGGAGACGTCAACCGCCGAGCCCGAGGCGACGTCATCCGATTCGACCTGGCGGTCGGAACCGTGGGGACGAGCCGAAGACGGCGCGGCCTCCGAGGAGCCAGCGCAGACGGCGGGCGAGGAGCCAGCTGAAACCACGCCGCCAGCCGAACTCACCACGGAACCTGCTGTGGCCGAGGCATATGATGCGTGGAGGCCGACGTCGCCGGCGGAATCTGAGGAAGCGGTACCTGTCACGAGCAGCGAGACCGCGGAAGCGCCTGACGCCGGCGTCCCCGAAACGCCCACCGACGAAAACGGTGATCGACCCAGCGCCGGGACCATCGTGATCATCGAGGACGACCACACCGCCGCCAGCTACTACGCGACGCTCTTCAAGGGCAACGGTTACCAGGTCGAAGTCGCGAACGACGGGGTGTCAGGCGTTGACCTCTGCACCCGGGTGCAACCGCAGGTCATCCTGCTGGATGTCATGATGCCGCGCCAGAATGGGATTCTTGTGCTTCAGACCTTGCGCGCCTCCGATGAGACAAAGAACACGCCGGTCGTCGTGATGTCGAACTTCAGCGAGCCCACCCTGATCAAGCGCGCGATCCAGTTGGGCGCCCTGGAGTACGTCATCAAGACGCAGGTCGAGGGCCCCGCGTTGCTCAGCGCGCTGCCTCGCTGGATGAACCGCGAGAAAGCGTTCGCCGCGGCGTAGCGGGCCAATCCACCCGCCGCCGTCTACCGGTTGATCCGCAGCGTCGCGATCTGCCAGGGGCGCAACGATAACCGCATCACGCCGTCGCCGGGATCGCCGCCCAGCGTGATCCAGGCGACATCGGCGGGGCGGACATCGTGCCGAACCAACGCGACGCGTGGCTGGTCGGAGGCATTCAAGAGCCGAAGATCGAAACCGTTCGGGCGTGGAATGCAGGCGGTCATCTGGATGCAGTCCGGTTCCAGCTCGATGCCCGGACCCAGCGTCGTAACCGCTTGGCCGCGACCCGTCAGCATCGGGGTCAACGCGGTCTCGGCCGCCCGCCAGACGGCCCCGCGTTCCCAATCGCCCGAATGGAAAAAGAGGCTGTAACGGAACCGGTGTTCGCCGAGCACCTGGGCGCCCGGTGTCTCGAGCGCCGGGCCGGCGTGCCCGGTGCGGGTGGTCAGGTCCTCTCGCGAGAGCCAGCCGACCGCGCGCAGCAGGGTCAGCGCCAGCTCCGGTCGGGCGCCGGGCAGCACTTCGTATTCGTGCAGGCCGTCGGTGATCAGGGCCAGTCCAACCCGGCCGTCGCTGACGTCCACGAAGGACCACATCGGATAGGTCGGCAGCTCCAGCTCGGGTGACCCCGGGTCGCGGCGGGCGCCGACCACGGGGCGCCGAGTCACATGGAACGGCGTGTCCGCGGCCGATTCTGTGGCGGAAAAGGGGAGGGGAAAATGGACCCGGAGCCGATAATCGGTCGCCCGGTTGACGACAGCCAGCTCGATGTCGAGCCGCGGCTCCTCGGCCTCGAGCGAGAGCACAAGCCGAACCGGCAGCGTGGTGTCGATGTCCGCCCGGCGCCGGCGGTTTCGGCTGAGCCCACTGTGGACCACATAGTCGAAGCGGGCCTCGAGACGGGCGCGGAGCGGACCCGCTTCCGTGACGACGCTGGTGAAATTGCGCACCGGATTGGGCGGCGGTAGGTTGGCCGCCACCGGCGAGAAGTTGTATTCATCGCCGGCATCGCCCTCGTCGACCAGCCGGTGGAGGGCCGGGTAGCGTGTACCCGTTTGCCGGTCGACCACGCTGAACGTGCCATCCGGCGTCAGCTCACACGCCAGGAGCGCGTTTTCAAGGCGCATCGACCGGCCACTGGCCGGGACCCGAGGGCGGCTGCTCAGAAGGGAGCCGACGGAGCAGCCAGCAATCATCGGCGTTCTGATCAGCGCGCCATCGGCCTCGACCAGGCCTTGTCGTGCGAACGGGCTCGGATTCCAGACCTGGCCGTCACCGGCCAGCCCGGCAAGCCCGCGGTCGACGGCGCCACCGGCAATCCGAAGGGCGGAGAGGCTCCGCTGTCCAGACTCCTCGGCGACGGCGTCGATCCCGGAGCCGCATGCAGTGTCGTGGGCCGCGTTCTGCAGCAACAGTGTCCAGGCCTGATCCAGTGCCTCAGCGACATCGATCCGAGACAGGGCGGCGATCGGCTCGGCCAGCCGCTCCAGCATCCGGGTCGCCCGCGCGTGGAGCTGTTTCTCACGGACCCGGACGGAGAGCGTCCCCATCAGCACGTTGGCTCGCGCGGAGGAGCGCAATTCCCCGCGCCACAGCGGCCATCCCTCTTTCGGCAGGGTGGCGAGATAATCGTCAAGGCGGGCGAGTCGGATCCGGGTCCCGTTCAGACGCCCGCTCGCGCCGCGGACCGCGGCGCTCAGGGCCCGCTGGGGGAGGACGTGGTCGTTCCCGTTCATCAGCAGGACATCGGCGGTAGGACCAAATGGTTCGATGGCCTGCAGCGCGTCGGCGATCCGGCTGGCCAGGCGGTCCGCCTCCGTCGGTAGATCCACCCCATGCGAGTAGGAGTTGCCCATGTAGGCGGTGAGAATCCGGCTACCATCTGGTGCCTCCCAGATGAAGGCGACTCGGTCGACGGCCAGTGGAACACCGCGCCAGACCGCCGCGTGCCGAAATCCGAGCTGGCGGTAGAGCTGCGGCATCTGGGCCGCGTGGCCGAACGAGTCCGGAAGATAGCCGACCCGCATCGAGCCTCCATGGGTTTCGGCTGAGGCGATGCCTCGCTGCAAATCGCGAACCAGCGTTTCGCCGGACACGAGGAATTCATCGGGGAGCGTGTACCAGGGCCCAACCTGGATCTGGCCGCGAGCCACCGCGCTCTCCAGCCGCGCCTTCGCTTCCGGGCGGACTTCCAGGTAATCGTCGATGACCACCGTCTGGCCGTCCATCAGGAAGCGGAAGTCAGGGTCCGCCTCCGTCAGGGCAAGCAGTTGGTCCCAGAGCTCGACGAGCTGCGTGCGGAAGGTCGCAAACGTCTCGTACCACTCGCGGTCCCAGTGCGTATGCGGGACGACGTAGACGGTTCTGTCTGTCAGCGCACCGCTAGCTTAGATGCCGCCGTGCCACTTCTGGGAGCCGATCACATGGACCCAGGTCAACCCGTTGTCCAGCTCGATCGGGTTTCCGTTCGCGTCCAGGTAGACCGCCGGGACATTTGGATCCGGATGGTGCCAGGTGGCGTGGACCACCATGCCGTCGACGAAGATGTCGGCCCGGCCGTCGCCGGTCAACTCATAGGCCTCCGTGAAATAGCCGTGGAAACTGTTTGCCGGGTTGGTGTCGAGGAAGGAGTTGACATATTCGACGATCACGGTTTTGGCGTGGACCCGACCGGTGCCCACGTTGTTGAAGGCCCGCCCGTCCTGCGATTTGAAGTACTGCTTCGAATTGGGATCGTACTGCCAGGTCGCTCCGTGGTCGGGGACCGAGATTTGGGGAGCGGCGTCACCAGTGAAGGTTCCGTCAGGATGTTTGGGCGCGATGTCATAGGTGGGTGCCGCGACGTTCTTGCTGGCGGTGAAGGCGGTGACGTTGTTGCCGTGCATCATGACGTTGTGCGGGGCATACCGGTCTGAGGCGCGATAAAACACGTTTCCCGCGCCGCGGCTGTAGTCATTGACCAGGTTGGGGTATTTCCAGACCATCCCCAGGACATAATCGTTCGCCCCGGAGCAATAAATCATCCCCTTGTACATCAACTCCAATCTGATGGTGATCAGGCGGCAGCTCCGCACCGGACCAACCAGGTCGGGCAGCGGGTGCCAGTAGATCACACTGAGCCGCGGGATCGAGCCCTCGCTGATGTACTCGTAGACCATGTCGGCTTGCTGCATGCCGGCCTGTGGACGCGCATCGCTGCTGTTCTCGATCTGGATGATGGTCGGGGCTCCTGCCCCGATCCTGGCCGGGTCGCCCTGCGACGGCACCTCGATCACTGTCGTGAAGGAGAACTTCCAGTCCGCTGCCAGCGGGTCCTGCTTGCGATTGACCGCCGTCTGCGGAATCGACAACTGATAGGGGTGGCTGTGCCCGAGCTTCAAATCCAGCGTCGCCGCCTTGCCGTCGTGGGACCAACTGACCTTCTTGCTGTCGAACGCCTTGCCGTTCACGGCGATCGGCGTCTTGGCACCGTCCATCGGCTGTGAGAAGCCGATCTGGATGGCACCGGTCGGCTTCAGCCCCTGCTGGCCGTCGCTCACGCTCTCGTTGTTGACCTTGACATTCGCAATGCCCGGCGCGGGCTCGGTCTTGAAACGAAAGCCACTGCTGACGCCCCGGCCCGACGTGTTCTTGGCGTCCTTGATGCTGACGTGGTAGGAGGTGTTCGGCGCCATCTTCGGCCGGAATTGGAACTCGCGGGCGCTTACGGCCTTGAAGCCGACCAGCACGCCAGGGCTGATGCTGAAGGCATGCTGCACCGAGTCCGATTTCATGTCCTGGTTGAAGCGAAGGTCGATCGTGGCCGTCCGGGGGACCGCCTGGTCACCGTCGTTGACGTTGGCGTTGACCTCGAGCGGCGTGGTGATGATGCGAATCACGATGGCCGCCGCGACCAGGAGGATGGCGATCGGTGCCAGCCACCAGCGTTGACGTAGTGTTTGCATCCAGGTCATTGATCACTCCCTATGACGTGAACCCAGGTCAACCCGGTGTTGAGGTCGATCGGGTTGCCGCTGGCATCGTAGTAAACCACCGGTAGGTCTCGGTTGGGATGCTTCCACGTCGCATGGATCATCCCGCCATCCGAGTAGATGTCGGCCGTGCCTTCACCCGCCAGTTCGTAGTACTCCGTGTTGTAGGTGCCGTGGACCCCGGTGTTAGCAGGGTTCCGATCGATATACGAGGGCACACGCTCGATGATCAAATTTTTGGCGTGCACCTGCCCGGTCCCAACGTTGGTGAAGGGTACTCCATCCTGCCACTTCAAGTACTCGTGACGGTTGGCATCGTAGCGCCACACGGCACTGTGCTGCTTGATGGTCACAGAGGTTGCCGGGATTGCGCCAGGCAGCGGCACGTCAGGGTGCGCTGCAGCGATGTCATAACTCAGGGCGGGCAAGTTGGCTCCCGCCGTGTGCGCCGTAATTTGGTCAGGCCGGGCGATCACGTTGTGCGGGGCGTAGCGGTCAGAAGCCCGGTACATATAGGCGTACATGTACGCGTAGTCGTAGACGACGTTCGGCCATTTCCAAACTTGCCCGAGCACGTAGTTGTTGGCGCCGGAGCAATAGATCATGCCCCGGTACATCTGCTCCAGCTGGACCGTGATCAAGCGGCAGCTCCGGACCGGACCGATGAGACTCGACGGTGGGTGCCAGTAGATCGCGGAAAGCCGCGGTATCCCGAACTCGCTGATGTACTCGTAAATCATGTCCGCCTGCTGCATGCCGGTCTGGGGCCGAACCGTGGTCTGCGTGCTGTTTTCGATCTGGACGATGATCGGTGCGCCCGAGCTGCCGATCCGGGCTGTCGAGCCCGCCGACGGCACCTGCACCATGGTGGTAAAACTGAGCTTCCAATCGGCCAGCGCCGAATCTCGCTTGCGATTGGCCGCGCTCTTTGGCACCAGCAGGGTGTGGGTCCGGCTGTGAGTGAGCGAAAGAAGGGCGCTCGCCGTCAGGCTGCTCTTGTCCCAGGTGATCGTCTTGGGCTCCAGCGGAGCGCCGTCGAGCAAGAACGGCGTCCGGGCCGGATCCATGGGCTGCGAGAAGGTGACCTTGAGGGTGCCATGCAGGGCGACCGCCTGCTGGCCATCGGCCAGCGCGGCATCGTTGAAGCTGGCTCCGGTCACCTTCGGTGCCGGCTCCGTGTGAAACGCGACGCCGTAGTTCTGGCTCCCGAAGCCGATGGCTTTGCGGGCGCCAGCGACCTGGATTCGATAGCCGGTGTCGGCCTGGAGCTGAGCATGGAATTCGAAGGTGTGCGGGTCCTTGACCAGCACCGTGTAAGGAACGGACGGCGTGATCCGGAAGCCATGCTTGACCGATGCCACGTCCATGTCCTGACTGAAGGTCAGGATGACCGCCGAACCGCGGACCACGGCATGATCGCCGTCGGCCACACTGGCGCTGACGGCCAGCGGGGTGGTCAAGGCGCGCAGCACCAGCCCGGCGGCAACCAGCAGCAAAACGATGGGGAGGACCCACCAGCGACGACGGAACCTCGCGCCCAGCCCGCCGCTGCGGGCCGCTACTTGTGGCATCAGGGCAACCTCAATAGGATCAATTCGACCGGCCGCACAGGCTATTTGACGCACAGTCCGGATTCAACTGCAACGGCTATCCGGCTTATTGAGCGCGCCGCCTATCGGTTTTCTAGCCGGAGGATCCCCCCTCGCTCCGGACTATGCCACCATCAACCGCGGCAGGAGCAGTTGCTGCACGTCGAAGAGGACGTCCAGCACGCGTACCGGATCACGGGTCACGTTGCGGTTGAGCGCCCGCAGCAGCTTACGGCTCAGCGGCCGGACAAACCGGGTGATCTCGTCCATCAGCGGGGCCGGGACGGCCCCGCGCTGGTTCTCGATGATGTCTTCGATCGCGAGAAGGAAGTCGTCGACCCGTCGCACGTCCGCCCGTCGGCGAAGCTCTTGGTCCCGCCGGTCGGCCGCCGCCTGAAACTCACGATGAATCTCCTCGATCGCGTCGCTCAGCATCTACCTGCTCCCTTCACTAACGCGAATGTACCGAGTTCATGATCCACGAAAGATGATACATGCACTGTTACATAGTCCACAAGCCCTGTCAAGCACTTTCACGGAGAGTGCTAGAACTCAAGCCGAGAGGCCGTTCCCGGAGACCTCCTGTAGCGTGTCGAGCTCGCGGACCTGGTTGAGGTCGAGGCCCTGGTTCCCCAGGGATTGCAGCAGATGCAGGACGTACTTCACCCCCGCGAGGTTCACACCCTTCTGGCGGGTGAGGAACTGAATCACGCGAACTCGCCGGATATCGTCTTCCGAGTACCGCCGACGGTTCGTGGCCGTGCGCTGCGGCTTGATCAGGTTCTCGCTCTCGTAAATCATCAACGTGCGCGGGTGGAGGTTGAGGATCTCGCTAGCGATGCTGGGCGTGAAGACAGCCCGACCCGGGGCAATCGCCGGCATTCGCTTTCGTTTTCCCATGTCACCCCAGCGCGGAGCATTCCCCGGCCCCGCTTAGCCGTAACTTTATACCCACGATATCACTTATTGCCAATCGGCGCAAGCCCCGGCTTCCGAAGCCGGGCCATTCGAGCATGCCGCGTAGAGTTAGACCAAGCGATGCTGGCGATCGAGCAGTACACCCGCCGCCTTCTCAAGGATTTTCATCCGATCGTGGCAGCCAACCGCCCGCCGGTTGACCTCGCGCCCGACGCCGGCGACCGAGAACGCTTTGTTCGGGGATCTGGCGGGCTCGTGACGGGGCTCTCGGGCCTTGCCCAGGCCACCGGGGCGGTGTGGGTGGCCTCGGCGCGGGATGGATTCGAAGGCGAGCTCGACCTGGGGAGCGGCGGAGAGCCGATGGTGGTCGAGACCGCGGACGGTGCCCGCTTCCAGGTCAGCTGGGTCAATCCACCGCGCCTCGCCTACGACCTGTACTACAACGCGATTGCGAACCCGCTGCTCTGGTTCGTCCAGCATTACCTCTGGAACCTGGCGGAAGCGCCCGTTCTCGATGACAGCACGCACCGGGCCTGGAACGAAGGCTACCGCCGTGTCAACCAGCTGTTCGCCCAGCAAGTGGTGCGCGAAGCGCGGCGCGGTCGCAAGCGGCCGCTTGTGCTGTCGCATGATTACCACCTGTACCTCGTGCCGCGGTTGGTGCGCCGCGAGCTGGCGGATGCGGTGATACAGCATTTCGTTCACATCCCCTGGCCCACCCCGCAGTACTGGAAGGTGCTGCCGCAATACATGCGGGACGAGATCATGGACGGCCTGCTGGCGGCCGACATCATCGGTCTACAGACGCATTCGGACGTTCGCAATTTCTTGCTGACGTGCGAAGAGAACATGGGGCTGCCCGTCGACTTCCGCCAACAGACCGCCTTCTATCGCGGCCGGACGGTATGGGTGCGTCGCTATCCCATCTCGATCGATGTACGGGAATTCGAGCGCAGCGCCGGCAGCCCGGGAGTCGAGCGCGCCGAGCGGGAGATCCTACGCTGGCGTCCCGAGCAGCTGATCTATCGGGTCGACCGCATGGACCTGTCGAAGAACATCGTGCGCGGGTTTTATGCCTACGAGCGGCTGCTTCAAGCCCATCCGGAATGGCGGCGGCGGGTCATCTTCTGGGCGATGCTGCAGAAGACGCGCCAGAACGTGCCGGAATACCGCGAATACGCGCGTCAGGTCCTCCAGGTGGCCAGGGTGATCAATAGCCGCCTCGCGTCCGATGACTGGCAGCCTATTCGGCTCGAGCTTCGTGAGGATATGAACCGGGCGGTGGCGGGTTACAAGCAGTTCGACGTGCTCCTGGTCAATCCGATCTACGACGGCATGAACCTGGTTGCGAAAGAGGGGATCACGGTGAACCGCCGGGGCGGTGCGCTGGTGCTCTCCGAGAATGCCGGCACCCACGAGGAGCTTGGCGAGTGGGCCATCACGATCAATCCATTTGACGTCGACGCGACTGCTCAGGCCCTGCAGCACGCCCTGCTGATGGACCCAGTGGAACGCCACGGGCGCGCCGAGAAAATGCGGGCCGTGGTGCAGCAGAATGATGTGGCCCGCTGGATCTCGGCGCAGCTGCAGGATATCCGGGACCTGGTGGAGCCCCTCGCCGCCCGGCATCCTGAAGCCGCCCGCGAGGAAACACTCCCGGTCGGACGCGAGGGAACGCTCTAGGGCTCAGGCCCAGAGGTGGCGGGCGCCGGCAAGCTCCGGAAATTCGTTCTCTGGGATCTGCAGCCGGCTTTGTACCGCTGCCTCCATCAGAGAAAAAATGACTTTGACACCGGCAAGGTTGATGCCATGCACCGTGGTCAATTCGCGAATGAGCCGGATCCGCTCGATGTCGCGGCGCGAGTAACGCCGCCGCTGTGTCGGCGTTCGCTCGGGGGCGATCAGATTCTCGCTTTCGTAGACGAAAAGCGTACGGGGCTCGATATCGAACATGTCGGAGACTTCGCTGGACTTATGCGGCATTGCCAATTGCGGCCCTCCCGGATGGAAAGCTGTAAACAATTATAGCCCACATGTCAGGATTTGTGATAAACAGCGAAGGCCGCCGTCGTTTGCGTCAATTGTGGCGTCGCTGTGCGCAGCGTGACGATCCGGAAAAGCCTACCCATTGGCTGTACGGGGGCGTATCACCTTAGCCGTCGTGACGCTCGCTTGAACACGCTCGAGCTTGCCGCTAGTGTCACGCCCGAACGGCGTCGCAGCCGTTCCTTGGAGCATGTCGCGCATCTTACGGCAAGTCACGGTCTTTGGAGGGAGGGTTGTGCTGGGAGTGACGCTATTCGCTCTCCTCACGCCCCCTTTCGGTCTGCGCGCCTACCTGGAGGCTCGAGCCCAGGAGCAGGCACAGGCCAGCCACGTGATCGTCAGCTTCGGCCGCCCGACCGCGGCGATCGTCCAGCTGCCGGTAACGGCGCGGCCGTTCGCCCAGGCGCCGCGCTCACCGCTCGACGGCGTCAAGGGCAAAGGCGCCTGGCTGATGATCTTCAACGGTGATTGGAACGATCCCGATGCCGACCGGGCCGCGGCCATCGTCGATGCCGCCGTCCGGGCTGACCTCAGCCACCTATATATAAGGATCGCCGACTCGCGGTACCACTTCTACGGCGCTTCGGCCCTCCAGGACCTCTTGCCCATCGCGCATCAGCATGGGCTCAGCATCATCGGTTGGATCGAGCCCATGCTCGATGACCCGAACGCCGACACTGCCGATGCCCTGGCAGCGGCGCAGTTCGAAGAGCAGGGCCAGCGCCTGGATGGCCTGGCGCTGACGATCGAGGGGAACAGCACGTCCGACCCGAATGTGGGCCAGTACCTGTCGGGAATCCGCGGCGGGATCCAGGGCATGAACGGTCTCGGCGATCGCTACCTGCTGATTGCGAGCACCCTGCCAACCCCCTATGACCACCCCGGTTACGCCTACGCGACCATGTCGCGCTATTGCCAGGTCTTTGCCCCGATGGTGTACTGGCGAGCCACCGGCCTGCCGCAGTACAGCGGTGCGGGCGGAGCTCGGGCCTACGTCGACCAGGTGTTCCAACAGTTCCGCGACCCGGGCGTCAATCCGTTCAAGCGCCCGCTGACGATCACGGCGCAAGCCTATGATGCCGCGCCCGAGTATGGCACGCCCGGTGCCCCACCCGGGGATGAGATCGTCACCTCGATGGATGAGACACGCGCCCAGGGCGGGATCAGCTGGTCTTACTACCGGCTGGCGAATGCGGACAACGGGGTGACCGGGGAAGAGCAACAGGCGATCACCGCGTACCCGTTCTGGCAGCGGTACCGCGCGGGCGGCATCGCCGGCACGGCTCTGATCGCGCTACCTGACCAGCCGGTTGCGTACTAAGGAGAGGGGTTGAGGAACCAATGAAATGGCTTGTTCGCCGTCTTCGCGCCTTGTCGGGGCTGCGTCGTCGATGGATGCTCGTGCCCGCGCTCCTGGCCCTGGTCCTTCTCGTTACCGGTGGTCTGTGGTTTCTCGGACATGCCGGCGCCAACTCCGTCTGGAACCAGCCCAGCGTTCCGATCAGCGATGTGCTCGACCGCGTCGACCGCGGCGAGATCCTGGGCGCCAGCATCACTGGTCAGCGCATCGTATTGACGGACACGGCCGGTCATCAGTCGTGGACGATCGAAAAAGAATCCTCCATGGGCACGACCGAGCAGTACCTGCGGAGCCACAACGTCAAAGTCGCGGTTCAGTCGACCGACGAAACCTCGTTCGCGGCCGTGCTGCCGAACCTGCTGGGACTGCTTGTCCTGCTGGCGTTGCTGTTCATCCTGCTCAGGCGGTCCAACCTGCTGGGCAATCCGATGGGCGCCATGACAAAGCATCTCGCCGAGGCCCGTACTGGCGACGCCGACCAGGTCACCTTCTCCCAGGTGGTCGGTGTCGACGAAGCCAAGCACGAGCTGGAAGAGGTTGTCGAATTCCTCAAAGCGCCGAGCAGCTTCGGCAAGCTTGGTGCGCGCATGCCGCGTGGCATCCTGCTGGTCGGTCCACCCGGCACCGGCAAGACGCTGCTCTCTCGGGCGGTCGCCGGTGAGGCGAAGGTCCCGTATTTCTCGTTGAGCGGGTCCGACTTCGTCGAGATGTTCGTCGGTGTGGGCGCGGCGCGCGTCCGCGATCTCTTCCGGCACGCGAAGAAAAATGCCCCCTGCCTCGTCTTTCTCGACGAGATCGATGCCCTCGGGCGCAAGCGTGGCGGTGCGCAGATCCGTACTAATGAAGAGCGTGAGCAAACCCTCAACCAGCTGCTCGTGGAGATGGACGGGTTCAACACGGACTGCGCCGTGGTCGTGATCGCGGCTACGAACCGTCCGGACGTCCTCGATCCCGCGCTGCTTCGCTCCGGCCGTTTCGATCGGCGGGTGGCGATCGACGCGCCCGACCTCAATGGCCGGCGCGCGATCCTGAGTCTCTATGCGGCGCACAAGCCGCTGGCCGAAAATATCGACCTCGATCTGGTCGCCAGGCAGACGCCGGGCTTTACCGGTGCCGACCTGGCGAACCTTCTTAACGAGGCGGCCATCCTCGCCGCCCGGAACAAGAAGGTCGCGATTGGCAGGCAGGAGCTGGACGAGGCGAGCCTTCGGGTGATGGCCGGACCCGAGAAGCGAAGCCGGATGATCACGCCGGAGGAGAAGTCAATCATCGCCTACCACGAGGTCGGCCACGCCCTGGTGATGAAATCGATTGCGAAGAGCGACCCGGTACACAAAGTCTCGGTGGTGTCACGCGGCCAGGCGCTGGGTGTCACCATCCAGCTGCCGTTGAAGGATCGGTACCTGACCTCGAAGTCTGAGCTGATGAGCCGCATGGCGTCGGCGATGGGTGGCCGGGCCGCTGAGGAGATCATCTTTGGCGATGTCACAACCGGCGCGAAGCAGGATATCGAACAGGCCACCAGCATCGCCCGCCAGATGGTCTGCGAGTTTGGCATGAGCGAGCGGCTTGGTCTGGTCACATTGCACCGCCGGGGTGAGGGCGACAGCCTGTTCTTCTCCGAGTTGACGGCCGCTGATGTCGACGCGGAGGTGAAGGCGCTGACCGATGCGGCCTATCGTCAGGCATACGACATCTGCCACACGCGCCGAGCCACGCTGGTGCGGATTGCCGAGCACTTACAGCTGGTGGAAACGATCGACGGCGACGAACTCGACCGCCTGCTGCTCGAAGAAGAGGCGATCGAGCCGGCCACTGTCACCTTGCCGAAAGTCCAGGAGTCGGGGGTGGCCGCGCGGATCGCCGCCGCCGAAGCCCATGACTGGGAGGACTCGTCTGCCGGATCGGCCGGCGACCGGGACGCCGACCCCCCGATCGCCGCAAGCTAGATAATCTCTTCGTACAGGTCGTAGACCTGCTTGAGGTCTTCCGGCGGTTTGACCGCGCCGCGCTTGAGTGATTCCAGCAGCATCAGAATGTACTTGACGCCGGCGAGGTTAACCCCTTTCTCCCGGGTCAGTTGCTGGATGACCTGCAACTTGCGCACGTTGCGTTGCGAGTAGCGCCGCCGGTTGGTGGCCGTCCGGTAGGGCTCGATCAGCCCCAGGTCCTCATACATCATCAGGGTACGGGGGTGGGTTTCGAGGATCTCCGACGCAACACTGATGGTGTAGAGGGGCTTGTCGAGGTCAAACGCCCCGGCGATCCGCGGGTCGCGATTCGGGACCAACGCTATTCCTTGACCCAATCCTGTACGCCACGGCTGAGGCTTGCCGGCGTGGTCTCTGACTTGATCAGGTAGTCGAGCGCGCCCAGCTTGAGACCGCGGTCGACCAACTCCTTTTCGCCGTAGTTGGAGAGGATGATGACCGGGATGTTCTTGGTCACGTTGTCGGAGCGCAGATTCTCCAGGACGGCAAAACCATCCATCTTGGGAAGGCGGATGTCGAGAAACACGATGTCCGGCACCTGGTTCTTGGCGTGGTCGAGGCCCTCCTCACCGGACTTGGCTACGGTAACCCGGTAGCCGTCGAGCTCCAGCTTGAGCTTGTACATCTCGGCGACGGCCGGGTCATCTTCGATGAAGAGGACGTTAACGTCCTCATCGACCACTTCACTCATGTCCCCTCCTTGGACGCCGTATCGCGAAAGTCAACATCGCGTCTGTCACCTTTCCCCCCTTTCCACCGGTGGTAAGTATAACCAAGTTCACCCAAGATTCCGAAATTTCGTGCCGCCAAACCGGCGTCGGTCGGCAAAAACGCAAGTGGTACGATGGCCGTAGCGTTTGGCGGTACCGGGCGGGGTTGGCGCGGGAGGAGCGTGTTTTCCAGATGGGATATTTGCGAGGTCTGACCCATGGCGCGATCGCGGGCGCCATCCTGGGGTTGCTCTATGCGCCCGAGTCCGGGCTGCGCACCCGGCAGCGGGTGTCGCGCCTACTGGGTCAGGCGGAGGACATGATGGCTGCCAACAGTGGCGGGGCCGGGTCGGCTTCGCCGGTTACGCCTCCCTCGGCGGGGCGCTCCAGGAATAGAAAGCCGGGCCAGGCGCCCATAGGAGGATGAGGATGGATCAGACCGTGGAGAAGACGATCGACCGATTGAGCGACCTGCTCGATCGCGCGAACAAGGCGGCCCAGGATTTCGAGGTGAAAGACCGTTTGACGGACGCGGTGGCGGCCTTGCGGCGCACCCGCCTCACGCAGGACGAAGACGCCGGCGTCGAGCGGTTCGTTACCGGGCTGTTGATCGGGGTCGCTGTCGGCTTCGGGCTCGCCTTACTGCTCGCTCCCAAGACCGGCGAGGAAATGCGAGACGACCTGATGCAGCGCGGCATCGAGCTCCGTGACCGTGCCGGCGAGCTCGCCCAGCGGATGCCCTTCGGCGACGGCGAGCAGGGCCGCGGCGAAAAAGCCTCCACCGACCAGCCGGGGATCGCCTAGGCCGCTCTCAGGGAAGCGGTCGGGGCGCTAGTCATGTGGCTTGCACTGACCGGGCGGAAGCGGTAGACCCGGCAGGCAGTCAGGCGTTGGGCTGGGCGCGGGTGAAGGCGTCGGCGCCGGCGGCGGCTTGGGCGCGTTGATGACGCAGTAGACGCCATCCACCGTGATCTGCGAATAGCTCAGGCTGTAGGGACTGTAGTTCGCGGGGAGCTTGCATTGCGGCCACGGCTGCGCCAGCGTCTTCGGCAGGTTTTCGGTGCCGGTCAGGAAGTAGTTCTGCCCGATCTGGTCGATGCCTGCCGGGACTGCGCCGTACCACTCATCCGGTTTGCCGGCGAGTGCCTGTGTCATGAACTTGTGCCAGATGGGAGCGGCGCCGACGATCCCGGTCGAGTTGTGACTGAGCGGCTTGTTGTCAGGGTTTCCCACCCACACGGCGGTCGCCAGGCTCGGTGTAAAACCGACCGTCCAGTTGTCTTTGAAATCGTTGGTGGTGCCGGTCTTGGCGGCGACGTGGCGCCCAGCCAGGGTAAGGTCGCCGCCACAGCCGAATTCAAGGCAACGGTTGCGGTCGTCGGACATGATGGACGCGATGATGAAGGCCACGCCCGGGTCGACCGCCCGGTACTCCACGGTTTTCGGGTCATATGTGTAGACGGCGCGGCCCAGTCCGTCCTTGATGCTGAGGATTGGCGCTTCGCGGTGGCGGACGCCGAGCGTCGCCAGCGTTGAGGCCGCGGTCGCCATGTCCGCCAGCCGTACGGGGTAGGCGCCCAGCGTCAGGCTCATGCCGTAGTCAGCGGGTTTTCGGTCGCAGGGTTCGCCCAGACAGGTCAGGCCAAGTCGGTGTGCCATGTCGACCACCGCGGGGATGCCCGTGCGCAGCTCAACCTTCAGCGCGGGGATGTTCAACGAGTTACCCATCACCATTTTGAGCGGCAGCGTGCCGTGAAAGCGGCGGTCATAGTTCTGCGGAATGTACTTCGCATATCCGCTCATGTAGCCGGGACCATCGCCACCGGTGGGGAAGACCATCGGGGCGTCGAGCACCGGACTCAGCATGTTTACTTTCCGGCTCTCGATGGCGGCCGTGTAGGTGAAGATCTTGAAACTCGAGCCGGGCGGGCGCGGGACGTCGTAGGCGAAGTTGAATTGGCCTCCGGGTCGGTTGTAGTCGACGCCGCCGACCATGGCGAGCACCTGGCCGGTTTTCGGGTCCATGCTGACCAGCGCCGCATCATGGAAGTTGTAGAAACCGCCCTTCTGCGCCACCTGGTCGCGCACCACTTTCTCCGCCATGTGCTGGAGATTCAGGTCGAGGCTGGTGTAGACGCGATAGCCCCGCTGATCGCTGGAGTTGATGCCGTGGTCCTTGGCGAGCGTCTTCAAGACGTAGTCGACGAAGTAGGGCGCCTCGAACTTGGTGACGGGAGAGAAGACCTGGAGCTTGACGGCATAGGCAGCCTGGGCGTCGGCCGCCGTGATGAACTTCTCGCCAACCATGGCGGCCAGCACCTGCGCCTGGCGCTGTTTGGCGGACGCGAAGTTGACGACCGGGTTGTATCGCGTCGGCGCCTGAGGGAGGCCGGCCAGCATGGCGGCCTGGGCCAGCGACACATCGTGGGCGTTGGTCTGGAAGTAGCTGCGTGCTGCCGCCTCGATCCCATAGGTCTGGCTCCCGTAGAAGATGGTGTTGAGATACATCTCCAGGATCTGATTCTTGCTGTATTCGCGGTTCAGCTCGATGGCAAGGATCGCTTCCTTCATCTTGCGCTGGATGTCGTTTGGAGCGTTGCTTCCGATGTAGACCTGCTTGATCAACTGCTGGCTGATGGTGCTCCCGCCCTGCTGAATGTGATGGTGCTGGTAGTTCGCGATCGCGGCCCGAAGAATGCCGCCGACGTCGATGCCGCTGTTGCTGTAGAAGGTGCGGTCCTCGGTGGCCAGGGTCGCCTTCACGACCCAGGGCGAGACGTAGTTGAGGGGCACGACGATCCGGTGATTGCCCTCCTTGCCGACGTCGGCGAGCAGCTGCCCATGGCGGTCGTAGATCAGCGTGTCCTGCTGGAGCTTGTTGGACGACAGGCCGCTGACGGCGGGCAAGGGTCCAACGGCCTGGGCGGTGATCGCGGGGATGCCCATCAGGGGCAGGAGCAACACCACCACGACACCAAGGATCACGGTGCGACGGAAGTCGGCACGGCTGCGCTTTCGCCACCGGTCTACGTGGCGTTGTGTGCGCCGGCGAGCCGCTAGGCGCTCAGAAACCCGGAGATCCCCGAAAGCAGGAGCCACAGAGAGAGGAGCATAACCGCTCCCCACCCCAGTCCGCTCGCCAGCGCCCGCGCCGTAGACCGGCGCTGACGCCGGATCTGCCGTCGGCGAGCGGCGAGGGACGAGAGGCCATCTGCGGTGACTGAGTGGGTCGCATGCCGGATGTTGATCATTTCAGGCCCCTAAAACGTACCGTAACTGCTCTACGGAAATCTGACTTAGCCATTGTAACCTAAGCGGAGCTCCTCTGTACGGGATGGGTCCGAGAATGTTCCGGTTGCCTCTGTCGAACGGCCCCGCCGGGACTTTGGTTACGCCCTCCGGGAGGTGGCCGCGAACTGGAGAGCGCCAACCTATAATGGGGCAGCTTTGTCAGCCGCGGCCTCAGCCGAAAAGAGCGCAACCATCTTTTGCCGGGAGTGCGGCAAGCCCATTGAGGCGGGTGCCCGGTTTTGCCGGTTCTGCGGGAAATCGCAAGCGGATCCGCCGAGCGGCCCGGTTCGATCGTCCGGCCTGCCATCGGGCGGCAGGTCGCGGTCCGCCCTGGAAGACCGTCTGCAGCAGCTGTTTCCGCGGCATCACCTCCAGGACGAGTTCATGCACATCGGTAGCATCGCGGCCTTCTTCATGGCACTGATCGGTTTCGTGCTCGGATTTTTTACCCCTGCCATCGGAAGCGCGTGGCTGAGCGTGAATTTCCTCCTGGGGTCGGTTGCCCTCTTGCTCTTCTTGATCTTGCGGGAATCCACCCTGAGCCATATTCGGCCGCGTGGGGGCGGGCCATCCACTCCCGAGGCGGGACCCGCGGGCCGCTACCAGGCGGGACGGCGGGCGGGACCCGAGGTTTCCACCGAAGCCGCGACCGCGGAATCATCCCCACCGGGCGGTACTCGCCCACCGGCCACTCCCCGATAAAAAAACCGGCCCGAAGGCCGGTTTGCGCGATCCTCGCCTCTAGACGCCCTTCTCGCCCTCGACCGGCTTGTCCGTCGCAGGCTCGCCTTCGGTCATCTCACGCCCCGCGCCTTCGACATCGCCCTTCACCTTCTGCGCCTTGCCTTCCCATTCCATCTTCTTGTCGCCGGTCAGCTTCCCGCCGGCATCCTTCATTTCGCCTTCCGCCTTGTCGCCAAACTCGCCCACGCGGCACCTCCTGTAGATTTAGCGCCACAAGGCGCTGTTAGCAAATATGATAGCAGCACACTGATGTTCTGTCCATATCGTTAGCCCGGGGGTGGGCGTTCAACTGAGTTCACATCTATTTACGAATCCTACGTTGAGCCTACTCACGTTGCGCCCCTATACTCAGCACGATTTCGCCGTCGGAGTCCACGCGGCGGACGCTATCAATACAGGAAGCACAAAAGCACTGGAGGCCGCATGGTAACCGCCGTCAAGCGTGAGACCCGACGTGACACGAACATCTCCCTCGACAAGCCGATCTATACCATCAGCGTGGCGTCGGAGATCCTGGAGACTCATCCAAGGACGCTGATGATGTACGAGCATCTCGGCCTGGTCGTGCCGAAGCGGACATCGACGAATCGCCGGCGCTTCTCGCAGCGCGACGTGATGAAGCTGCAGACCATCCAGAAGCTGACTCGGCAGCATTCGGTCAACCTCGCGGGCGTGCGCTACATCATGAAGCTGCTCAAGCTCCTGCACGAGAACCAGCTTTCCGCGCCGGTCGAGCTTCGCGATATCGACGTGTCGCAGCTCGACGTCTAGCGCCCGAGCGGATCCCGCGGGCTGCCGGTTTCCTGGCTCACCGTTTTTGCGGATCGTTATGCGCCGGGTTCGGGGTTTAGGGACAGTCGGCTCGGGACAATTACTGACTGTGCTCCTGTTGACAAGACTCGCGGGCCTTCCTATAATCCGCATTAGTTCTCTTGCCCCCCTCTTCGGGCCCTCCCTTCGGAGGGCCTTAACTTTTCTGGGGGATGTCCACGCGATCGGTCGTATGCCTCGGGGTAATCGGACCGTATTCCTTTCCATAAGGGCGGCGAGATTCACCGACTTCGTCTATACTGCTTCGCGCCAAGGGGAGTGTTATGGAAAGTAAGACGCGCCGCAGCGCCGGCGCGAGCCGGGCGACCCAGACCGACGAGGACCTGGTCGACGTTCTCCTGGTGGAAGACGATCCCTCGGTCCTGGAGATGTACCGCCTCAAGTTGGAGCTCGATGGTTATCGCGTGAATACCGCCCTCGACGGCGAGGACGGCCTGAAGAAAGCAGGCGACCTGACCCCCGACATCATCTTCCTCGACATCCGCCTCCCCAAAATGGACGGGCTCGAAGTGTTGAGGAAATTGCGGGCGCAGGAGAAGACGCGGGATATTCCGGTTATCATCCTCTCTAATTACGATGAAGAGGATCTGGTTGCGCGCGGGTTGCGGCTGGGGGCCCACGAGTACCTCATCAAGGCGCGCACAACGCCCACCAGTCTGTCCGAGGGGATTGAGGATTGGCTAAAGGAGTAACCCGCCGCGCACCGTCGGACACCAGCCTCTCGCTGGACAAACCGATCTACACCATCAGCGTGGCCTCGGAGATTTTGCAGACCCATCCTCGAACACTGATGATGTACGAGCATCTGGGCCTCGTCGTCCCCAAGCGAACCTCCACCAACCGCCGTCGCTTTTCGCAGCGCGACATCCGCAAACTTCAGGCGATTCAGACCCTGACCCGCCAGCATGGCGTCAATCTCAACGGCGCCCGCTACGTGTTGCGTTTACTCCGGATCCTGGTGGACAACGGGCTGCAGGCTCCGGCGGAGCTGCGCGAGCTCGACGTCAAAGAGCTGGACGTCTAAGCAGAGAGTCCCCGGCCGGAACGGCGCTTGGCGGCGACGGGAAGCGCTCGTCACACCCGCGAAACATCTCTGCAGCGATGCGATGGCCGAAATGTTGTCTTTGATTGCGCTCGATAGTTTATGAGCACGCATGAGCTTTCGGCCGGATAGCCCGCTGAACCGGCTCGTCATCCTCTGGCCCGGTGTCCCGATCGCCGCCTGCGCCCTGGGGTTCGTGCTGGCCGTCGTCGAAGTCTCGGAGACCCACAATGGGTCCTTCGCTGCACTCGCGATCGCGATGGGCTGCGGTCTGGCGTTCAGCGTCGGGTTGCTCTTCCACAGCTTCTTCATCGAGTGGATGGAGGTGACGGTCACGCGGGAAGGCATTGCGCTGCGCCCGGTCGGCCACGCCTGGCTCAATCGCCGGCCCCAGCTGGTTCCCTGGGACCGGGTCCAGGGGATGAACGAGGTCATCACCCGCCAGGGTGGCCATCTCGAAATCGCGGCCGGCAGCCAGGTCCTGAAATTGGATCGCGCCTTGTTTCGCGCGGATACGTTTGCCACCCTGTCCGCCGCCATTGCCCAGCGGACTCGCCAATGGGGCGCGGCCAGTTACGACGAGGAACTTGCCGCAGCCTGACTCGCCGGGCCGCTAACTGCGGTAGTAGACCTGTGCCGAGTGCACCGCTTGCCGGTAGTTCCCGTAGCGAGCCTGCAAAGTGGTGCGGTCGCCGTACCAGGGGTCGTTGATGTAGAGGGTTTGGCCGCGATGGCCGGTGATCACCACAAAGTGCATGCCGCCGTAGAGCCGCACCTCGGCGACGACCAGGCGACCAGCATCGAGTTGGGCCTCCACCACGGATTGCGGCGGTAGGTCTTCGATGTCCTGGTCGTCGGTGCGCAGCTGCGACACCATGCCCGGGACGTGCAGCCACTTCCAGCGCACCGATCCCTGGGTCGCGGCCGCTGCCTGACGCCAGAGCAGCAGGTCATTCTCGAGGTAGCCGCCGTTTGCGGTAAGCCAGCGGTTCAGCGTCCCCGGGTTGGTGGGGTAACCGTAGGCGGCCGTCACCATCGTGACCGCCGTCAGCGCGCAGCCGGATGACCCGATCGTGTCCAGCCGGTCGCTGCCCAGGGCCTCCCGGGACCACTGCATCGATCGTTGACTGAAGGTTGGCACGGCCGGGCCGGCGGATGCCCCAAGGCTCCCCGTCACCCAGGCCGCGACGGCAAGCACGGTTGCCGCCAGCGCGCGGCGCCGACCCCTCTCCACGGCGTCATCTTACGGTCGAGGTTGGGTCAAGTCCAGCACAGGCGCTGTCGGCTTTGGATTGTTACCGGTTGGTGACAGGTCGCATCAGCGAAGTAGGCTCTCGAGATCGCCGGCGTGGCCGGCCAGCGCCAGGCGGGCATCCAGGACGTCGTCGGCGCTGATGGCAACACCGAGGTCCTCGGCAGGCTCGTCCCGAACGTCAATTGCCGGCGCCTCGGTTTCGGTTTCGGCCGCGAACGCGACCGCGATCAGCCGAGTGTCCTGGCAGTGGGCACACGTCACCTTGACGAGTGACTGGTCATCGTGGTGAGTCACCATCTCGAGCTGGCACTCGGCCAGGCTCTGCCCACACTTGGGGCACTGGAAACGACCCGCCTGTCGCCGGAGGATATCAAGCACGTCCACGATTTTTTTCTACCCCGGCGCTGGCGAACCAAATCAGCAAAGCTGATAACGGCGTCCCGGTGTAAGCGCCTAACGGTTGAGCCTCAGTTGGTGCTACAGCGAGCGTTTGCCGGGGTGCTGGCAGCCAGCGATACTCGCGCCGCATGCGCCTCCCGGTCTTTGTGGGCGCCGGGGCGATGACCACCGGAATCTTGTTGCTGGGGGGCCTCCTGGCGACCGAGCTGAATCCAATGCCGGTCGTCAATGTCGACGCCATGGAGCTCGACGGGACGTCGGTGCTCTCGGCGCCGCTGCCGCAGGTGTCGCCGCATCCAAAGCTGGTCGTCAGGGTCAGCCGTCCGCTGAAACCCGGTGACTGGCACCTGGTTATGGACGGGCGCCCGGTTGCTCTCTCCGCCACCGCGGGGGGCGCCGTGTTGCGCGTCGCGATTCCCGGCCCCCTGGCACTCGGCAGCCGCCACACGATGCAGCTGGCGGCCGGCGCCATGCAGATTCGCGCCGCCTTCCAGGTTGTGCCACCGCTCAGCGCCGCGGTGTCGATGCACCTCTTTCATCTTCAGGCCGATTCCCAGGTCAGCGTGGCGGCAACCATTCGTTTCTCTCGGGCGGTCGCCGATCAGGCGCAGGCGCAGGCGCACGTCACGGTCACGGGCAATCCGACGTTCACCTGGCGCGATGCGCAGACGGTCGACGTGGTGTCCACCGGCTTCGGTCTAAACGACCACGCCGTCGTCATGATCGACCCTGGTATCAATGCCGCGGATGGGACGCGCAGCCGCAAGTTCCAGAGCGCCGGCCTCTCCATTCCTTCGACGCTCACTCAGGTAGTGCCCGGTCACATGGTCCAGATGTACTACGTCAACACGGATGACGGCCGCGCCTCACTCATGGCCCACCTGGGTCAGATCGATGTGCTCAGCCCCGCCTGGTACGACGCAAACGCCGACGGCAGCATCACCGGTTATGCAAGGCGGGACGTCATCGACGCCGCACATGCGAGCCGAGTCGCCATCATCCCGCTGATCGTCAATAAAGATGTTGATCCTGGCGTCGGTCATGCGATCCTTGCCGATCCCAATCTTCGCACCGCATTGTGCGGCAACCTCGTCAAGGAGGCAAAGGCCTTTGGCTATGCCGGCTTCCAGCTCGACTTCGAGCAGATTCCCTGGACCGATCGCGACCTGCTCACGGGGCTGGTCAAGGATTGCGCCAGCGCCTTCCATCCGGCCGGTCTCAACCTCTCCATCGCGGTCATTCCACGGATGCCCGGCGACGACAGTGCAACCGGGTCATTGCTCAACTACTTCCGTCAATGGTCGGGCGCGTACGATTTCGCCGCGCTGGCGAAGGCGGCCGACTTTCTGTCCTTTATGACGTATGACGAGCACAACGGTGTGACACCCCCTGGCGCCGTCTCCGGAACCCCATGGATGCGTCAGGCCCTGGAGTTCTCGATGCAGGGGGTGCCGCCGGAGAAGGCGACGCTGGGCCTGCCGACCTACTACCACGATTGGACCGGCATTGGATATCTGACCTCCAGCTCCTATGCCGATGCAATGATCCTGGCGCAGCAGCACGGCGTCACCCCGGCGTTCGA